>CP053031.1:0-368750 GCA_021496505.1 Thermoleophilia bacterium SCSIO 60948
CACCCTGATCGGAGCTCGGGCGTTTTGGCCGCGAATTGCGGGGAGGCACCGTCTCCGGGCTGCCGCGCGAGCCTACGATCGCCGGTCCAGTGGGAGGCGCCGCCGACAGTTCGATCGAGGATCTCTGGCGCGCCGTTCGCGCCCGGCTCGGCGACACCCTCCCCGAGCCGACGATCAGACTCTGGATCGATCCGCTGAGCGCGGTGAGCCGCGTCGATCGCACCCTCTACCTGTCCGGGCCCGCGAGCGTCCAGGCGTGGGTCGAACGGCGCTACGGAGAGCGCCTTCGCAACGCGATCGTCGCCGCCGACCCGGAGCTCGAGGACTTCGCGTTCGGGCGCGAGCCCGACGCGAGACGCGAGACGCAGGACCCCGGTGAGGCCGGTCAAGAACCGCAGTCGCTCGAGGACGATCCGACACGCTCGTTCGAGCGCTTCGTCATCGGCCGCGGCAACCGGCTCGCCCACGCGGCGGCGCTCGCCGTCGCCGAGAGCCCGGGCGATGCCTACAACCCGCTCTTCATCCACGGCCCGCCCGGGCTCGGCAAGAGCCACCTGCTGAACGCCATCGCCTCGTACATGCGGCGCCGCCACCCGAGTCTCGCCATCCACCACACGACGGCCGAGCGGTTCACCAGCGAGTTCGTCGCGGCGCTTCGCAAGCACGGTCCGACCCGATTCAAGGCGCGCTATCGCGAACTCGACGCGCTGCTGATCGACGATGTCCAGGTTCTCGAGGGCAAGCCTCGGACCGAAGAGGAGTTCGCCCACACGTTCAACGCCCTCCACAGCGCGGGCAAGCAGATCGTCATGTCGAGCGACCGCCCGCCGAGCGCCCTCGCCGAGGTCGCCGATCGGCTGCGCGACCGCTTCGCATGGGGGCTCTGCGTCGAGATCGGCGAACCCGACGAGCGCACCCGCCTGGCGCTCCTGTGGCGGATCGCCGCCGGCTCCGACGCCGAGATACCGGATCCCGATCTGCTCGGAAGGATCGCCGAGCGGTCGCCGAGCAACGTCCGCGGTCTCGAGGGCGCCATGACCCGGGTCCTCGCGCAGTCCTCGCTGCTCGGCGAGCCGATCGACGAGTCACTGATCGACCGGGCGCTGAGCGCGGGCCGTCCGGCCGTGCCGCGGGCGAGCGCGCCACGCGAAGCCGTGAGCGTCGAGCGAATCCAGGACGTCGTCGCCGCGTCGGCCGGCCTGCGGCGCGAGGACCTGCTCTCGACTGCGCGGACGCGCCGCATCTCCCATGCTCGCCAGCTCGCGATGTACCTCGCTCGTGAGCTGACGGGACAGTCGCTGGCCCGCATCGCCGCCTGTTTCGGCCGCGACCACTCGACCGTGCTCCACGCCCTGCGGGCCGTCGAGGCGCGGATCGAACCGGGCTCCGAGGTCGAGCGCTCGATCCACGGGTTACGTGGACAACTCGGTGTGGAAACCGGGGCGGGTGGGCATCCCACGGGCGACCGTCCAGGGGGAGAGCCTCAGTCCACAGAGTCCTCAACAGGCTCATCACCGCATGGCTCCAAGGGTCGCGCGCCGCGCTCCACAGGAGTCAACACCCCTGATACATCTGATCCTGATAGGAAGATGCAAGGCTCGTGATCAACCTCTCCACCTCGCGTGAGTCCCTCGCCTCGGCACTTGCCATGGTCGGTCGTGCCGTTTCGGCTCGAGCCACCCTGCCGTCGCTGAGCGGAATCCTCCTGACCAGCGAGGAGGGCCGGCTCACCCTTCGCGCCACCGATATGGAGATGTCGCTGACGGTGAGCCTCGCGGGCCTCGAGGTGAGCGGAACCGGTTCGGTCCTGATCCCCGGCCGGCTGCTCTCCGACGTCGTCCGCAGCCTGCCGCCGGGTGAGGTCACGATCGCCCAGCGACCGGAGCAGGGCGACGTCGAGATCGCATGCGGCCACGCGCGCTTCCACCTGCGGACCCTCGCGGCCGACGACTTTCCCCGGGTTCCCGAGGCCGATGGCGAGTCGGCGACGCTCCCGGCCGGGCCGCTGGCCGACACCATCGAGCGTGTGGCGCGGGCGGCGTCGCGCGACGAGGTTCGACCGATACTCACCGGCGTCCTCGTCCAGGCCGACGGATCCGACCTGACGATGGTCGCCACCGACTCCTATCGCCTGTCGGTCAAGCAGACGCAGCTCGCCGAGCCGATCGCGGAGGCCTTCGAGGCCAACGTCCCGGCCCGTGCGCTGCGCGAGCTCGCGCGGGTCATCGCCTCCGAGGGTGCCGACAGCGTCGAGCTCGCGATCTCGCGCAACCAGGTCGTCTTCCGCGTCGCCGACGTGACTCTGTCATCCCGCCTCATCGAGGGGCAGTTCCCGCCCTGGAAGCAGCTCCTACCAGAGAGTTTCGATCACCAGGTCCGGCTGCCGCGCGCCGAGTTCCTGGAGGTGGCGCGACGGATCGGTCAGCTCGCGCAGCGAAACGCACCGCTGCGGCTCGCCTTCGAGACGGGCGAGCTGACGATCCGCGCCGAGACGCCCGACGTCGGCGACGCGAGCGAGGCGATGCCGGCGCCGTATGAGGGCGAGCCACTCGAGATCGCGTTCAACCCGCAGTACCTGATCGAGGGCATCGAGGTCGTCGACGGCGACGAGCTGACCGTCAACCTCAGCTCCCCGCTGCGGCCGGGGCTCCTCAGGCCTGTCGAGGCGGAGGACTTCTCCTACCTCGTCATGCCGATCCGGCTCAACGCCTAGTCGTGAGCGCCGCGGCCGCGGCGACGCGGCGGGAAGCGCGGGTCGCCGGGCTCGAGCTGCGCCGGTTTCGCAACGTCGCGCGCGGCGAGTTCACCCCGGCCGACGGGATAACCCTGCTCGCCGGACCCAACGGAGCCGGCAAGACGAACTTCCTCGAGGCGCTCTACATGGCGCTGACCGGCCGCTCGCCCCGGACCCGGGCCGATCGCGAGACGATCGAGTTCGGCGCCTCGGATTGCCGCACGGACGCGATCGTCGACGTCGCCGGCGAGCAGCACGAGTTTCGGTGTGTCGTGACGCGCGCCGATGGTCGGGCACACCGCGTCGACGGTCGTCCGGCGGAGCCCGCGGACTCCGAGCAGCGGCCGGCGATCTGCGTCTTCATGCCCGATCGCCTGACGCTGATCAAGGGACCGCCCGCCGCCCGCCGCTCGCACGTCGACCTGTTCTCGGCCGCGCTATGGCCCGCGCGCGCCGACGTCCGCCGCCGCTACTCGCGCGTCCTGGCGCAGCGGAACGCACTCCTCGCCCGCGCGGCCGGTCACGGCGCGTCGTCGCTCGATGCCTGGGACCGCGAGCTCGCCGAGGCCGGGATCGCGCTGCGCGACCTCCGCGCCGAGGTCGTAGCCGAGCTCGCGCCCGGATTCTCGGTGGTCGCCGGAGAGCTCGGACTCGAGCAGACCGCCCAGATCGCCTACCGGCCGCGCAGCGAGGCCACCGACGCCGAGGGGCTCGCCGCCGAGCTCCGCGAGCGCCGTGATTCAGACGTCGCGCGGGGCTACAGCGGGCACGGGCCTCACCTCGACGAGCTCTCGATAACGCTGGGCGATCGCGCTGTGCGCCGCTACGGCTCGCAGGGCCAGCAGCGACTGAGCCTGCTCGCGCTCCTGTTCGCCGAGCGCGAGGTTCTCGCCGCCCGCCGCGGGCGCCCGCCGTTGATGCTGCTCGACGACGTGACCTCCGAGCTCGACCCCGACCGCCGCGGACTGCTCGGCGAGCGCCTCTCGCGCTCCGGGCAGACGCTGATCACATCAACCTCCGCCGGCGACCTCCCACCCGGTGTCGAGCGGACCGAGTTCCGGGTCGAGTCGGGTCGGATAACCGCGGGAGACGCGGCGGGGCGCCCTTCGTGAGCGAGCGCGGTCCGCGCCGGCTCGGGATGTCGCTCGGACGGGTGACCCCCGATATCGCACCGGCGACGCCGCTGGCGCGCATCCAGGCCGTCTGGGAGGAGGCGGCGGGCCGACAGGTCGCCTCGAACGCGTCGCCGGTGGCGTTGCGCGAAGACGTCCTGATCGTCGCCTGCTCGAGCGCGGCCTGGGCTCAGGAACTCGAACTCATGCAGACCCAGCTCGCTGCGGCACTCGCCGAGAGGCTCCCCGACGAGGACCGGATCGCCAGCTTCCGCTTCCGCGTCGGCGAACGCCCGTGATCCGGCACGAATACGTTTCGTAAATTTCGTCTTTTGCAGGCGATTCGTGTCGTCGCAGCGTCCGGTTCCGCGCATCGCGCCGGTATACTTGGGTCTACTCGTTACGAGCGACCGTCCCTCGCGCCGACCTCCGCCTGCTTGCGACAGAACGGCTCGGCGGGGAACGCTCTCGAACCGGAAGGACTCAGTGGCATCTGATACAAGCGCTCGCAAGGCAGCGGGTGAAGACAGCGAGGCCGGGAACGGCTACACGTCCGGTCAGATCACCGTCCTCAAGGGCCTCGACCCGGTCCGCAAGCGTCCGGGCATGTACATCGGCTCGACCGGCCCGCGCGGGCTGCACCACCTCGTCTACGAGGTCGTCGACAACTCGGTCGACGAGGCGCTGGCGGGACACTGCGATCAGATCCGGGTCGTCCTTCACCCGGACAACAGCATCACGGTCACCGACAACGGTCGCGGGATCCCCGTCGACACGATGGCCGACGAGGGCAGGGCGGCTGCCGAGGTCGTCCTGACCGTCCTCCACGCCGGCGGAAAGTTCGGCGAGGGCGGCGGCTACAAGGTCTCCGGCGGCCTCCACGGCGTCGGCATCTCGGTCGTCAACGCACTGTCCGAGCGACTCGAGCTCGAGATCCGGCGCGACGGCCACGTCTGGACGCAGTCGTATGCGCGCGGCGTCCCGCAGGCCGACCTCGCCGAGGGCGAGAAGACCAAGGACACCGGAACGCAGATCACCTTCCTGCCCGACGACGAGATCTTCGACGAGCTCGTATTCGACTACCGCACGCTCGCCGAGCGTCTGCGCGAGACGGCGTTCCTGACCCGCGGCCTGCGGATCGAGATCGTCGACGAGCGTGGTGAGGGCCAGTCCGACGTCTTCCACTACGAGGGCGGGATCGTCGACTTCGTCGCCCACCTCAACGAGAACAAGGACGCGCTTCACCGCAAGACCGTGTTCTTCGAGAACGAGACGAAGGACGGCCAGGTCGAGGTCGCGATGCAGTGGAACTCGACCTACCAGGAGTCGGTTTTCACGTTCGCGAACAACATCAACACGCACGAGGGCGGTTCGCACCTGTCGGGGTTCCGCTCCGCGCTCACCCGGACGCTGAACGCCTACGCCCGCGGCAAGGGCCTGCTCAAGGAGAAGGACGACAACCTCTCGGGCGAGGACGTTCGCGAGGGCCTCACCGCGGTCATCTCGGTCAAGCTCGCCGACCCGCAGTTCGAGGGTCAGACGAAGACGAAGCTCGGCAATCCGCCGGTCGAGGGCCTCGTCAAGGAGACCGTCAACCGCAAGCTGGCCGAGTTCCTCGAGGAGAACCCGGGCGACGCGCGCCGGATCGTCATGAAGTCGGTCGACGCCGCCCGCGCTCGCCAGGCCGCTCGCAAGGCCCGCGACCTCACGCGGCGCAAGTCGGCGCTCGAGAACTCCACCCTGCCGGGCAAGCTCGCCGACTGCTCGGTCAAGGACCCGCGTGACGCGGAGCTCTACATCGTCGAGGGCGACTCCGCCGGCGGTTCTGCCAAGCAGGCGCGCGATCGCTCGACGCAGGCCGTCCTGCCGCTGCGCGGCAAGATCATCAACGTCGAGAAGGCGCGGATCGACAAGGTCCTCTCGAACAACGAGATCCAGGCGATGATCACCGCGATCGGGACCGGCGTCCACGATGAGTTCAACATCGAGGAGGCCCGCTACCACAAGCTGATCCTCGCGACCGACGCCGACGTCGACGGCGCCCACATCCGCACGCTGGCGCTGACCTTCCTGTTCCGCCAGATGCCGGAGCTGATCGAGGCCGGGTTCGTCTACATCGCCAAGCCGCCGCTCTACCGGGTGAAGATCGGGCGCCAGGAGACCTACATCGAGAAGGAGTCCGAGCTCGAGTCGCTGCTGTTGCGCGACAAGCTCGAGAAGTTCGAGGTCACCGACGCCGACGGCGAGGACCACAAGCTGACCGCGGCTCGCTGGCAGCGCTTCAACCGGCGCTGGAAGGAGTACGAGGGCTGGGCCGACTCGCTCCAGGCGGACTTCGGACGCGAGCTGATCCAGTTCCTGGCGGAGTCGCAGATCCTCGACTCCGGCGCCGACTCGACATCGGCCGTCCGCGAGCTCATGGAGTCTCGCGACCCCGAGTCCGAGCCGTTCGAGACGGACCTGATCTCAGAGAGCTCCGAGGAGCTGTGCGTCAAGGCGCTGCATCGCCGGACCGGGCTCGCACGCACGCATGCGATCCCCGCGGCGATGCTCGAGTCGACGGAGTACAAGCGCCTGACCCAGGTGCATCTCGACCTGCTGGGTCAGGTCGGCCGACCGCCGTTCGAGGTCCGCCTCGGCGACAAGCGCCGCGAGGCGCTGTCGTTCGTCGAGCTGCGCCGGGCGATCATGGACCTCGCCCGCCAGGGCGTCTCGATGCAGCGCTTCAAGGGCCTCGGCGAGATGAACGCCGATCAGCTCCGCGAGACGACGATGGACCCGGCCACCCGGACCCTGCAGCGAGTGTCGATCGACGACGCGACCGCCGCGGAGCGAATGTTCACCGAGCTCATGGGCGACAAGGTGGAGCCGCGGAAGGCCTTCATCGAGAAGCACGCTCAGGAAGTCAGGTTCCTGGATGTCTGAGGGCGCGATGCACGGGCGGACCCTGCAAACCGGCGCCAGCCACGGTCATCAGTCGCTTGTGTGCGGAGCACACGGCGCTCCCTGCTTCCCGCGCCTGGCTTGGTTTTCGGATCCGTTCGGTGGGCGGAACGACGACCACCACCACAACAACGGCGTTCTGGCTGCCGTTCTCTTCGAAAGCAGTGAGGTGAGCTCATGACGGACGGGGGTCTTGAGGCTCTGACGGGGCATATCGAGGATCGTGACCTGACGCAGGAGATGCGCTCGTCGTATCTCGACTATGCGATGAGCGTGATCGTCGGGCGAGCGCTGCCCGACGTCCGCGACGGGTTCAAGCCGGTGCACCGACGCGTGCTCTACGCGATGCACGACCTCGGCCTGCAGCCGAACCGCCCCTACCGCAAGTGCGCGTTCATCGTCGGCGAGGTCATGGGCAAGTACCACCCCCACGGCGACTCGGCGATCTACGACACGCTCGTCCGCCTCGCGCAGGACTTCACGATGCGCTACCCGCTCGTCGACGGCCAGGGCAACTTCGGCTCGATCGACGACGACCCCGCCGCCGCGATGCGCTACACGGAGGCGCGGCTCGACCGGATCGCCACCGAGATGCTCCGCGACATCGACGCGGACACCGTCGACTTCGGACCCAACTACGACGAATCCCAGCAGGAGCCGCTCGTCCTGCCGGCCCGGTTCCCGAACCTGCTCGTCAACGGCTCGGCCGGCATCGCCGTCGGCATGGCGACGAACATCCCCCCGCACAACCTCACCGAGACGATCGGCGCCGTCCGCGCCTATCTCGAGAACCCGGACATCGACCTCCCGGGTCTGATGGGCCACATCAAGGGCCCGGACTTCCCCGGCGGCGGAACCATCATGGGCACCGACGGCGTCCGCGACGCCTACGCGTCCGGTCGCGGCTCCGTCCGCGTCCGCGCCAAGGCGCACATCGAGCCGCTGCGCGGCGGGCGCGAGGCGATCATCGTCACCGAGCTTCCCTACCAGGTGAAGAAGGGCGGCGAGGGCGGCCTGATCACCAAGATCGCCGACCTCGTCCGCGACAAGAAGATCAACGGGATCTCAGACCTGCGCGACGAGTCGGACCGCTCCGGGATGCGACTCGTGATCGAGCTCAAGCGCGGCGGCGACCCGCCCATGGTCGTGCTGAACCAGCTCTACAAGCACACGCCGATGCAGAACACCTTCGGCGTGAACATGGTCGCGCTGGTCGACGGCGTCCCGAAGACGCTGTCGCTCAAGGAGGTCATCCACCACTACGTGCGCCATCAGCGCGAGGTGGTCACGCGGCGCACCCAGTACGAGCTCCGCCGCGCCGAGGCTCGGGCCCACATCCTCGAGGGCCTGCTCATCGCGCTCGACAACCTCGACGCGGTGATCGCGCTGATCCGCGGTTCGGCCGACACCGACAAGGCTCGCGTGGGCCTGATGAGCGAGTTCTCGCTCTCCGAGGAGCAGGCGCAGGCGATCCTCGACATGCGCCTCGCGCGCCTTACGGCGCTCGAGTCCGACAAGGTCCGCGCCGAGCACGCCGAGCTGATGGAGCGGATCGCCGAGCTGCGGGCGATCCTCGGCGATCCGGCTCGGATCGACGCGCTGATCGTCGACGAGCTGAACGCGATCGACGCGCGCTACGGCGACGAGCGCCGGACCGAGATCACCCACGCCGAGGGCGATCTCGACATCGAGGACATCATCGCCGACCAGCAGATGGTCATCTCGCTGACCAACTCGGGCTACGCCAAGCGCCTACCGCTCGCGACCTACCGCCAGCAGCGCCGCGGTGGCGTCGGCGTGATGGGGATGGACCTCAAGGACGAGGACTTCATCGAGCATCTCCACATCTGCTCGACCCACGACTACCTGCTGTTCTTCACGAACCGCGGCAAGGTCTACCGGCTCAAGGTCTACGAGCTGCCGGAGGGGTCGCGCACTTCGAAGGGCCGCGCACTCGTCAACGTGCTGCCGCTCCGAGACGACGAGCGCGTGATGGCGGTGATCCCGACGCGCGACTTCACCGAGAACAAGTACCTCGCGTTCGCGACGGCGAAGGGCCTCGTCAAGAAGACCGAGTTCAAGGCCTACAACACGCCGATCAAGGCCGACGGGATCATCGCGATCAACGTCCGCGACGGCGACGAGCTGGTCCAGGTCCGCCTCACCTCGGGCGAGAACGACCTCCTGCTCGTCTCGCGCTCCGGCCGCGCCTCGCGCTTCAACGAGGAGAACGTTCGCGCGATGGGCCGCGACACCTCGGGCGTGCGCGGCATGAACGTCGAGGGCACGGTCGGCGGCGAGCCGGACCGCGTCCTCGCGATGGACGTCGCCCGCGACGACTCGGAGCTCCTCGTCGTGACCGAGAACGGCTACGGCAAGCGAACGCAGGTCTCCGAGTATCCGACGAAGGGCCGCGGGACGAAGGGCGTGCTGACGATCAAGCTGACCGCGAAGCGCGGCGGTCTCGCCGGTGCCCTGATCGTGCGCAGCCACCAGGACCTCGTCTTCATCTCCCAGCACGGGATGGTGCAGCGCACCCAGGCCGGCGGCATCTCGCAGATGAGCCGCGCGACCCAGGGTGTCCGGGTGATGAACATCCGTGAGGACGACCGCGTCAGCGCAGTCGCCCTGGTCGTCGAGAGCTCGACGCCGTCGGGCGCGCCGACGGTCGAGGCCGAGGGCGCCGACCAGGTCGAGATCGACCTCGGCGCCGGCGCGCCGGCGGACGGTGCGGACGACCCCGGGCCGCCCGAGGTCGACGTCGCCGAGGATCCCCGTGACGCCGCGCTCGACGAGGCCGCGGAGGAGATCGCATCGGACGGAGCGGACCCCGAGGACGTCTGATCGGTCGGGGTCCCGGCGACGACGACGAGACTCCGGCTAGGCGGCTCTCGCCAGCGGGCGGACCCGGGCCGCCAGCTCCCTCCCGTGGTCCGCGGCCCGATCGTCCGCGCGGTCCCGGAGCTCGCGAGCGAGGTCGGCGAACCCATCGAGCGCCGGGTTGACGCCGACGAGGGTGAAGTCGGCCTCGACGACGAGCAGGTCGAGCTGCCAGACGTCGGCGAGGATCCGGCGCATCCATGGCGTCGCGTGATCCCATCCCTCGCGGGGAGTCCCCGCCGCGTAGTAGCCGCCGTGGACGGTCGCGAGGACCGCGGGCTTTCCGGCGAGAACGGGCTCGGCATCGGGAGCCATGCGCGGGTCGCTGATCACGAGATCGACCCACGTCTTGAAGTGCTGCGATACGCCGAAGTTGTAGAGCGGGACAGCCAGGATCAACGCGTCGGCCTCCACCAGCTCGTCGACCAGCTCGGCCGCCAGCGACCCGGCACGTCGCTGCCTGCCGGACCGCTCGCCCTCCGGAGTCGCCGCCGCCCCAACGGACGCCGCCCAGGCATCGGCCGGAAGCGGGTCGATCCCGATCTCGCGGTTGATCGTCGGCGTCCCCGGGTGGGCGCGCTCCCACTCGCGCTGGACGATGTCGGCGAGCTGCCGGCTGTGCGAGCCCTCGGTTCGGATGCTGGCGTCGAGACGGAATAGGGTCATGAGCGACTCCTCGGGTTCGGCTGACGACGGGCGAAACCGGCGAGCGGAGCCGAGTCTCGATCTTCTCGACCGTCGGTCAACTTATGGCTGAACCGAAGAGTAGCGCAAGTGGACCGCCGGTCCAGAACGCCGCCGACGATCGCGGGGGCGAGCCGACCCCGCTTCCGATGCTCGGGCAACGCCGCGAGCGCGCCGATGCCGCCGAGAACCGCCGCCGGATCCTCGAGGCCGCCCGCCGCCTGCTGCGCGACCACGGTGCCGAGGCGCTGACGATGCAGGCGGTCGCCGAGGCGGCGGGCGTGGGAAAGGGGACCGTCTTCCATCGCTTCGGGAGTCGCGACGGTCTGACCGAAGCGCTGATCGACGACTACATGCGCGACTTCCAGGATCGCTTCCTTCGCGGCGCTCCGCCGCTCGGACCGGGCGCTCCGCCACGGCAGCGCCTCGAGGCGTTCGTCTCGGAGCTGGTCCGCCTCCACCTGAACCACCTCGAGCTCGCGGTCGTCGCCGAGGGCGAGAACACCGACGACTTGAACCCGGCATCGGCGGTCCTCGCGATGCACATCGTCGGACTGCTCGAGGAGATCGACCCGACGCTCGACGCCGGGGTCCTCGCCGGGTACCTCCTCAGCGCCACGTCACCGGGGGTTCTCCACAGGCTCCGCACCTACGGCGGGGTCCCGGACGAGGCTCTCGAGCGAGCCGCCGTTCACCTACTGCGGGGCCTCACCGGAGCGGCCGCCGGCGCGCCCGGGTAGGTCAGTCCTCCAGGTCCCAGCCGAAGTAGACCTCGATCCGCTCGATCAGCCCGTCGGCGACCGTGTGGATCTCGGTGTTGCGAAAGCGGGTGCCGTCGGCTCGGGTCGCGACGTAGTTCGTGATCACCCGGTCACCCTCTCGCGTCTGGAGCTCGATCTCGAAGTGCTCGATCCCGCCGGCACCGGGCCAGCAGCGCTCGAAGAACCCGGCGCGATCGAGCCGCGGATCGGGTGGGCTCGAGAACGCGAGCACGTCGGCGAGCAGCCCCTCGATCGCGGCGCGGTCGGCCTCGGCGAAGGCTCGAAAGGACTCGCGGACCGTCTCTTCGGGGGTCGCCATCCCGCCGTTCCTACCCACGTCGCGGGCGGTCGACGCGATTTCTCGGGGACCGACCACCGAGTCTGCTTCAATCGAAGGACCAGAGAAAGGAGGTGGTCCTAATTCATTCGATGCTTAGAGGGACTCTGGAGGTGTTCGGCCGCTAGTTGGCCGTCCCGTCCGAGGAGCGGGTGACCGCATCCGAGGCGGAACAACGTGCGGGCCGCCTGGCGAATCCAAGCCGGGCACCGGCGAGATGGAGGAGACCGGGACCTCGTCCCACCCGGTCGCCCAGACCCCTCCGCTCGTCAAGAGGAAAGTACGCACCGAGTATGCGAGAGGCCGCCTTCGGGCGGCCTCTCGTCGTCGGGGGGTTGAATGTCGCCGGGATCCGCGCCCAGGCAGCGCCGGAGGGAGGTCCTCAGGCGGCGAGGCGTTCGACGGGGAGGTAGGTCTCCCACGCCGACGGCACCTTCGGGCTGGCGATCCTGATGAAGACCGTCGGCCCGGGTGGCTTCGGCTTCGTGCGCGGGTGCATCGCGATCTCGCGCGGCAGGCGGTTGCCCTTCTTGCGGTTGCACGGGGCGCAGGACGCGACGATGTTGTCCCACGCCGACCCACCGCCGCGGCTGCGCGGGATCACGTGGTCGACCGTGAGGCCTCCCCCCTCGACACCGCAGTACTGGCAGGTGTAGGAGTCGCGCGCGAGGACCGCCTTGCGCGTGATCTTGCGCCTGTGGACGTCACGCGGAATCCGCACGTAGCGGACCAGCCTGATCACGCAGGGACGCTCGATCTCCATGCTCTCCGCCCGCAACGCACCCGCGGCGTGCTCGAGCAGCTCGGCGCGTTCCTTGAGCAGCAGCACCGTCGCTCGCCTGACGCTGCAGACGTTGATCGGCTCGTAACTGGCGTTGAGGACGAGAACGCGGCCGCGCGTTCCGGGGGCGGTCGCGATCGCGGCGGACGCGAGCGAGAGCGACGGGCGCAACGCGCCGCGGATACCTACCTCAGGCTCGACCTTGAGGCTCACCGACGCAGGATGATGGCAGACCGGGTGGCCGCCCTCCGGCGGTCAGCCCACGCCGCCGCCCGGCACGCCGGTCCGCCCGATCGGATAGCTGCCGAGCACGCGGACCGAAGCGGCCTTCGAGCGCAGGGCGGATATCGCCTCGGCGACGCGCGGGTCGTCGCTGCGCCCGTCGAGGTCGAGGAAGAACATGTAGCGGCCCAGGCCCTCGCGTCTCGGTCGCGACTCGATCCGCGTCATGTTGACCCCGCGGCTCGAGAGCTCGACCAGCGCCGCGACCAGCGCACCGGGCTCGTCCTCTCCGAGCTCGGCGAAGATCAACGTCGTCCTCCACGTGCCGCCTCCGCGCTGCTCGGCAAGGTCGGCCCGCGCCACCCAGACGAACCGCGTCACGTTGCCCGGCTCATCCTCGACCGCCTCGGCGAGCACGACACCCCCGTAGAGCTCGGCGGCGCCCGCCGCGCCGAGCGCGGCACGCCCCGGCGGGCCGCCCGCGAGGCTGCGGATCGCATCCGCGGTCGACGGCGCCGCGACGATCGTCGCCGAGGGGAGCTCGGCGCGCAGGAAGCGGGCGCACTGCGCGGCCGCCTGCGGGTGTGAGTGGACCTCCGTTATCTCGCTGAACGCGGCGGGTGCGGCTGCGATCAGCGCCTGGCTGATCGGGTGGTCGTACTCACCGACGATCTCGAGCTGTGGAACGTCGAAGGCGAGCGCGTCGAGCGTCGGGCGGACCGAGCCCTCGATCGAGTTCTCGATCGGGACGAAGGCGAGCTCGGCCCGCTCCTCGGCCACGGCACGAAGCGCATCGGCGATCGTCGCGTAGGCCGCGGCGTCGTGGGACTCACCGGCGCTTGCGACCCGGAGAGCGTCACCCGAGAAGGTCCCCGGCGGGCCGAGGTAGGAGACTCGCGGCGAGCCGCTCACTCGAAGACGATCGGGAACGAGAGCTCGTTGTTGTCGGCGACCTCCTCGCCGGCGATCGGCTGCGCCGTGACCGTCAACGTGAGCTCTTCGCCGGTCGCCGGCTGCGAGTCGAGGGGGATCTCCGCCTCGCCGGTCTCGCCCGGCTCGATCGTCTCGATCTCGCCCTCGCCGGTCGAGGTCCCGCTCGCTCCGCTCAGCTCGTAGTCGACGACCACGCCCTCGGCCGGACCGTCTCCCTGGTTCTGCACCTCGGCGACGATCGTCGAGGCCTCCTCGGTGGACACCGTGTTCAGACCGTCCGCGCTCAGCGCGGTCCCTCCGGGGTCGAGGCTCACCCCGAGCAGCGCGACACCGCTCAGCTGGCCCCCCTTCGAGCCCCCGCTCGTGATCGAGCTCAGCAGCGCGGCGAGCCCCGCCGGGTCGAGCAGGTCGTCGAGCGATTCGGGCGGCAGGAACTCGCTGCGCGGCAGGCTGCCGGCTACCCCCTGCTCCTCGAGTACCGAGAGGATGTCGTTGCGCGCCCGCTCGTAGATGACGTCGCTGGCGAGCAGCGTCTTCATGTCGAGGGCGAGCGCATCGAAGGCCTCGTCGCGGTTCTCCGTGCCGAGCGCGTCGTCGATCCGGTCGGCGATGTCGGCCAGCGCGTCGCGCCGCAGCTCGAAGGCCAGGACGAGCTCGTCCTGGGCCGAGGCGAGCTCGTCGGGGACGTCGAGGTTCTCGACCCGCCCGAGCAGGGTCTGCGCGGTGCCGCGGTCACCCGCGATGAGCGGTCCGATGCTTACGTCGTCGACGTCCTGCGCCGGGTCGGTGAATCGCTCGAAGAAGGTGCCGGAGAGCTGGTTCGACTCGTTGACGATCGCGCTCAGGTCCGAGATGTAGTTCTCGAAGCTGCGCTCCTTGCGGGCGTCGAGGCACGAGTTGACGCCGATCGCGAGCAGGATCACGATCACGATGCCGGCGCCTAGCGCCAGCAGCCGCCGCAGCATGATCTGGCGCCCGACCTCGCTCGGGGGATCGCCGCCGGGCCCGCGTCCTCGCGCCGCGCCCCGGCGGCGTGCTCGCGGTCCTGGTGGCTGTTCCGAATAGTTCAGCGCAGAGCTTCCCGCGCACCCCGGGATGGGGAGCGCCGAGCGCAGATTATTCGGCTCCGGGGGGTGACGACGCTCGGACCGCCGGCAGGAAGGAGTCCGCCCCCGGCGAAAGCTGGGGACGTGGCGTCCTCCCAGACCCTGCCCGCGAGGCTCGAGGCGGACGAGCTGATCCTCGAGCGCTTTCGCATCCTCGACCAGCTCGGCAGCGGCGGGATGGGGACCGTCCACCGCGCCTTCGACGAGCGCCTGCAGCGCTACGTCGCCGTCAAGCAGGTCCACGGAGACGATCCCGGCCGCGTCCTGCGCGAGGCACAGGCCTCCGCGCGCCTCAACCACCCCGGGATCGTGACGCTGTACGAGCTCGGTGAGCACGAGGGCGGTGCGATCCTCGTCTCCGAGCTGGTCGAGGGCGGGACCCTGGCCGAGCTGGCCCGCGCCGGCGGCCTCGCCGACCGCGACATCGCCGAGCTCGGAGCCGGTCTCTGCGAGGCGCTCGCCCACGCCCACGCGCGCGGCGTCGTCCACCGCGACCTCAAGCCCTCGAACGTCCTCGTCTGTCGCGACGAGGCGCTCGGCCGCCGCGCGAAGCTGCTCGACTTCGGCATCGCCCGACTCGTCGACGGCGAGGATCTGACCGAGACGGGGGCCGTGCACGGGACGCTCGCCTACATGTCGCCCGAGCAGGCCGACGGCGAGGAGGCCGGTCCCGAGTCCGACGTCTACTCGCTCGCCCTGACCCTCTATGAGTGCTGGGCGGCGCACAACCCCGTCGCCGGGGCGAACGCGGCCGACACCGCGCGGCGGATCGGCGAGCCGGTCGCGCCGCTCGCGGAGACGCGGCCGGACCTGCCACCCGAGCTGACGACTCTGCTCGCACGCTGTCTCGACGCGGATCCGGGCCGGCGGCCGGGGCCCGACGAGCTGGCGGCCGAGTTCGACCTGCTCGCCGCGCGGCTTCCCGACGACCGCCCCGTCCCGATGCCCCGCTCGGCGATCAGTGCCGGAACCCTCCGCGGCGAGCGCTCGGCGCCCTCCGGAGGGGCCGCGTTCGCGCTCGCCCTGCTGACGGTCGCCGCAGCGCTCGCAACCGGCCTCGGTCTCGGGCTGCCCGGCGTCGCCGCGGCGCTCACCGTCCTGGCCGCGCCCGTCGTCGTGCTGGCGGTCGCATACCCCGCCGTCGCCGTCGCTCCGCTGGGCGTCCTGCTGGGGCCGCTCGGCGCCGCCGTCGCCTTCGCCGCCCCCGCGGCCGCGCTCGGCCGCGGCCTCGCCGAGCGGGCGCTGCTCGCCGCCACGGGCGCGATCTGGGCCCTGGCGGGCTCGTGGGCACTCGGCGCGGCCGGGTTCGGGCCGCCCCCCGCGGGCTGGACCGCAGACGCCGGTCTGGCGCTCGAGTCCCTCGCCTCGGCGCTCCTCACACCTGAGGCCGCGGCGCTCGCGCTGCTCGCCGGTCTGGCCGCGCCCCTCCTGGGCGTGGTGCTGCGCGCGCGGCATCTCGCCCTCGCGTTGCTCGGCGCGATCGTCTGGACGGCGTGCCTCGATGCGGTCCTCGGCGAGCTCGAGGTCCTGTCGCAGAACGCGCAGCCCCTGGTGCTGGTCGCCGTCGCCGGACTGGCGACGGCGGGCTCGATCGTCATCAGATCTCGCCGAGGCGGCCCCGATCGCACTCGCTGGTGGTCGCGACGAGGCCACGGATGGTCGGGTCGCCTCGCGTAGGATTGCGGGTTCACGTCAACCGCCGCTAGGCCCCGCGCGGGCGGGTCTCCGAGCGGAGCCGTAGCCGCCGGATCGGGAGGGAAGGCACATCAGCGTCCTGCGCAACCTCGAACAGCGACTGGAAAGCCTCGTCGAGGGGGTCTTCAGTCGCGCATTCTCCTCGCAGGTTCAGCCCGTGGAGATCGCGCGCAAGCTCGCGAAGGAGATGGACGCCCACCGGTCGGCCTCGGTGTCGCGCGTCTACGTGCCCAACGAGTACACCGTCTGGCTGTCGGTCGAGGACCGTGGCCGCCTCGAGGGCTACGAGAGCTCGCTCGCCCAGGAACTCTCCTCGTATCTGCTCGAGCACGCGCGCCGCCACGACTATGCGCTCCTGACCCGGCCCGACGTCCACCTCGAGTCCGACGAGCGCCTGCGGCTCGGCGAGTTCGGGATCCAGACGCGGCTCGTCAAGCCCCCCGCCAAACGGGGCGAGAGCCCCGAGCAGGGCGAGGAGGGTCACACGATGGTCTACTCGGTCCCGCCGCCCAAGCAGCAGAAGAAGGAGCGCCGGCGCTCGCCCGGTGCGCACCTCACCGACACGAAGGCGATCGTCTCGATGGACGACCGGCGCTACGTCCTCGACGGCCCGATAGCGGTCCTCGGACGCTCGCGAGAGGCCGACTGCGTGTTCGCCGACCCCAACGTCTCACGCCGCCACGCCGAGCTTCGCCGCGGACCGACGGGCGACTGGCAGATCGTCGACCTCGGATCGACGAACGGCGTCAAGGTCAACGGCAGGCCGGCCGACGGCGCCCGCCTCTCGCCCGGCGACGAGGTGGTCATGGGCACGACGCGGTTCACCTTCGACATCGAGCAGTAGCCGCGAGGACCCGTTGGACTCCCAGCCCGTAGCGCTCGCCCTCCAGTTCGGCTTCCTCGCCGTCCTCTACCTGTTCCTGCTCTGGGTCTCGCGCAGCGCGCTGCGCGAGTTGCGGCGCACGAGCGCGCCGGCGCCGGAGGCGACCGGGCTGCATCAGGCGGTCGGCTCGAGCTCGCGCGCGTCCTCGATCCGCGACGCGCACCTCGTGGTGGTCAACGGCGGCGGGCTACAGCCTGGTGAGCGGTTCGATCTGTTCGGCGGCCTGACGATCGGGCGCTCGGCGGAGGCCGACGTCCAGATCTCGGATCGCTACGCGTCGGGGCGCCACATGCGGGTCTTCTCGCGCGGCTCCGACTACATCGCCGAGGACCTCGACTCGACGAACGGGACGTTCCTCAACGACGGTCCGCTCAACGGCGAGCAGCGGCTCTCGGATCTCGACACGATCCGGATCGGCGACACCGAGCTGCGCTTCGAGTTCGACATCCCGGAGTACGAGTAGATGCTCCGGGTCGTCGAGGCGGCACATCGAACCGACACGGGTCGCCAGCGGACCGCGAACGAGGACTCGTTCTTCGCCCGCTCGCCGGTGTTCGCGGTCGCCGACGGGATGGGCGGCGCCCAGGCCGGCGAGGTCGCCTCGCGGACCGCCGTCGAGACCTTCGACCCGGCGCCGCGCGACGAGGGGGTCGCTCCCGAGGCCTACCTGCGCGCGATCGTCGAGGAGGCCAACGGGCGCATCCACCGCCTGGCCGCGTCGGACTCCTCGCGCGCGGGGATGGGCACGACGCTGACCGCGGTGATGCTCGACGAGAAGGACGAGATCGCGATCGCCCACGTCGGCGACTCGCGCGCCTATCTGTGGCGCGACGGCGAGCTCAAGCGGCTGACGTCCGACCACTCGCTCGTCGAGGAGCTTCGTCGCGAGGGCAGGCTGACCGAGGAGCAGGCCGAGGAGCATCCGCAGCGATCGATCATCACCCGCGCGCTCGGGCCCGAGGCCCAGGTCGAGGTCGACACGATGACCTACCGGGCGCGCGACGGCGACGTCTACCTGCTGTGCTCGGACGGGCTGACGACGATGATCAAGGAGCCACGGATCGCCGAGGAGCTCGCGAGCGGTGGCGACCTGCGCTCGATCACGCGCGCCCTCGTCCGCGCGGCCAACGAGGCCGGCGGGCGCGACAACATCACCGTCGTCGCGTTCCGCGTCGGCGAGGGAACCGGGGCGCTCGAGGAGCAGCAGACCGAGAACGCGACGCTCGTCGGCGCGACCGCCGCCTCGACCGGCGCCGGCGTCCAGGCCGAGCGCAGTCGCGTCGCCGCATCGCGCCCTGAGCCGCGTTCGAAGCGCCGGCGCAGGATCGCGATCGGCGCGCTCGTCTCGCTCGTCCTGATCGCCGGCCTGCTCGTCGCCGGGTTCTTCGGAGCGCGGCAGGTGTACTTCCTCGGCGCCGACGACTCCGGAGACCTCGCCCTCTATCGCGGCCTGCCCTACGACCTCCCGTTCGGGATCGAGCTCTACGACCAGCAGGCCTCGACCGACCTCGCGATCGACGACCTGCCGGACTCCCGCCGCGACACCGCGGTCGACCACGAGCTGCGCTCGCGCGAGGACGCCGAGTCGCTGATCGCCGACCTCGAGCAGGCGGCGGCCGAGGCGGCGGTCGAGACGACCGGGCAGAACGTCGGCGACGCCGGCGAGGCCACCGGCGAGGGTTCGGGCGCGAGCGGTGGCTCAGGGGGAACGAGCGGCGGAGCCGGCGGGAACCGCTAGATGAGCGCCCGCAACCGCGAGCTCCTCGCGTTGATCCCGGTCGCGCTCCTCGCAGCGGCCGGGTTCGCGTCGGTCCTGATCACCCAGGCCGACGAGATCGACAACCTCAGCCTGACCTACGGCGCCTACTTCCTCGGCATCTGCCTGGTCGGGCACCTGTTCCTGCGCTGGCGGCTGCCCTACGCCGATCCGTACCTGTTCCCGCTCTGCGCGCTGCTCGCCGCGCTCGGGCTGGTGATCATCTACAGCCTCGACGAGGGCTTCGCGCTCAACCAGGCGTCGGTCTTCGCGCTCGGGATGGTCGTGCTGATCGCGACCGTGATCTTCCTGCGCGACTACCACGTGCTCGAGCGCTACCGCTACGTGATCGCGGCCGCGGCGATCCTGCTCCTGCTCGCCCCCCGGATCCCCGGGCTCGGCCAGCAGGTCAACGGCGCCTACCTCGGTGTCGGGATCGGGCCGATCAACTTCCAGCCGACCGAGCTGGCGAAGATCGGGATCGTCGTCTTCCTGGCCTCGTATCTGGCCGAGAACCGCGAGCTGCTGTCGGTCGCCGCGCGGCGCTTCCTCGGCCTGACGATCCCGCCGCTCAAGCACTTCGGGCCGTTGCTCGTCGTCTGGGGTGCCGCGATGGTGCTGCTCGTCTTCATCCGCGACCTCGGAAGCTCGCTGATGTTCTTCGGCGCCTTCCTCGTCCTGCTCTACATCGCGACGCAGCGCTTCTCCTACGTGCTGATAGGCGTCGTGATGTTCGCGGTCGGCCTCGCGTTCTTCGCCGAGACGGTCGGACACGTCCAGGATCGCTTCGACATCTGGCTCGACCCGTTCGTCCGTGGGGCTCCGGACGGGGCGTACCAGATCCAGCAGTCCCTGTTCGCCCAGGCCGACGGCGGCCTCTTCGGCCAGGGTCTTGGTGAGGCTTTGATCAAGTTCCCGGGGCCGTTCTTCCCGGCGGAGATCTGCAACGAGGCGAACCTGCAGTTCCCGGAGTGCGGCTCGATCCTCCCGGCACCGCACACCGACTTCATCTTCGCCGTGATCGTCAACGAGCTCGGCGTCTTCGGCGGCTGCGCGGTGATCCTGACCTACGGCCTGATCGCGGCCCGCGGGTTCAAGATCGCCGTGATGGCGCCGGACGGGTTCTCGAAGCTGCTCGCCGCCGGGCTCTCGGCCGTGTTCGCGTTGCAGGCGTTCGTGATCATCGGCGGTGTCGTCAAGGCGATCCCCCTGACCGGCGTCACGTTGCCGTTCATCTCGTTCGGCGGCTCATCGGTGATCGCCAACATGATCCTCCTCGCGCTGCTGCTGCTGATCTCCGATCGCGCCCGCCGGCCCCAGCGCGAGGGCCGCGGCGGCGTGATCACCGACGAGCCCTCCGGGGTCTTCCCGACGCTCGAGGAGGGCCGAGCGTGAACACGCCGATCGTCCGCACCTACGTCTTTGTCCTCTTCCTGCTCGCGATCCTCGTCTACTTCACGTCGAAGTGGGCCGTCTTCGACGCTTCCGAGCTCGAGGCGAAGACCGAGAACCGCCGCGCGCTGATCGAGACGGCACAGGTCCGCCGCGGGACGATCACGACGTCCGACGGCGTCGTGATCGCCGAGTCGATAACCGAGGGCAAGGGCGAGAACGCCGTGTACGAGCGTCGATATCCGCAGGGAGACCTGTTCGCCCACCCGGTCGGGACGTCGTTCATCGAGACCGGGCAGACCGGGATCGAGCAGTCCGAGAACGACCTGCTGACCGGCGAGTCGAACGAGTTCCAGGGCCTGATCGACCAGATCGAGAACAAGCGCCAGGAGGGAGCGGACCTGACGCTGACGATCAACTCGGAGACCCAGCGGGTCGCCACCGAGGCGCTTGCGAACGCGCTCGCCTCGACGCCTGGCACGGACGGCGCCGGCTCGGTCGTCGCGCTCGAACCCAGCACGGGCGCGGTGAAGGCCATGGTCTCACTGCCGAGCTACGACCCGAACGCCTACCAGGAGAACTCACAGGAGATCAACACCCAGGAGGGCTCGCCGATCGTCAACCGCCCGGTGCAGGGCCAGTACCCGCCGGGTTCGACGTTCAAGGTCGTCACGGCGTCGACGGCGCTCGAGAGCGGTGAGTTCACCCCGGAGACGACCCTCAACGCGGATAGTCCGATCGACATCGGCGGGTTCCCGCTCGCGAACTCCGGCAATGAGCCTTTCGGCACGATCGACATGCGCACGGCGCTGACCAACTCCGTCAACACCTACTGGGCGCAGGTCGGCGAGCAGCTCGGCGCCGAGACGATGTTCGACTCGATGCGGCGGTTCGGATTCGAACGCGATCCCGAGCTCGACTACCCGACCTCGCAGATGGAGCCGAGCGGTGTGTTCAGCGAGGAGGGAACGGGCGAGCTGCTCGACGAGGACTCCGGGGTCGACATCGGTCGCGTCGCGATCGGCCAGTCGTCGCTGCTGGCCACGCCGATGCAGATGGCAGAGGTCGCGGCCACGATCGCGAACGACGGGACCCTGATGGACCCCACGTTCGTCCAGCAGGCCGTGGATCCCGATGGGCGGACGATCGCCGAGCTCGATCCCGCCGAGCAGGACGAGGCGGTCTCCGAGGAGACCGCGAACCAGGTCGCGGAGATGATGACCTCGGTCGCCGAGGAGGGCACGGCGTCGAGCCTCAGCGTCCCGGGGTCGACCTTCGCCGGCAAGACCGGCACCGCGGAGATCGATGTCGAGGCGGGGACGAATCGCCCGTGGTTCATCGGCTTCGCGCCGGTCGAGGATCCCCAGATCGCGGTCGCGGTGATGCTCGAGCAGTGCACGGGTTGCTTCGGGGGCGACGCTGCGGGCCCGGTCGCGACGCAGGTCATGGAGGCCGTCCTGAATGAGGGCTAGGCCCGGCGCGCCGAGCGCCCGATGAGGCTCGCCGAGGGCGAGGAGCTCGCCGGGCGCTACCGGCTCGTACGCAGGCTCGGCTCCGGCGGGATGGCCGATGTCTGGCTGGCCGAGGACACGACCCTCGACCGCAAGGTCGCGCTCAAGTTCCTCCACGAGCGCTTCGCCCGCGACGAGGAGTTCGTCGAGCGGTTCCGCCGCGAGGCGAAGGCGGCGGCGGCGCTCTCGCACCCCAACGTCGTCGGCGTGTACGACCGCGGGACGGCCGAGGACCGCCAGTACATCGCGATGGAATACGTCGAGGGCGCCTCGCTTCGCGACCTGATCCTCGGCGGTATGACGACCGCTGAGGCGGTCGAGGTGACGCGCCAGATCCTCGCCGGCGCGGGCTACGCACACGAGCACGGGATCGTCCACCGCGACCTCAAGCCCCAGAACGTGATGATCGACCGCGAGGGCCGGGTCCGGGTGACGGACTTCGGGATCGCGCGCGCCGGCCGCTCGGAGATCACGCAGACGAACTCGGTCCTCGGCACCGCCCAGTACCTCTCCCCCGAGCAGGCGCAGGGCTTCGAGGTGACGGGCGCCGCGGACCTCTACTCGATCGGCGTGATGCTGTTCGAGCAGTTGACCGGCGACGTGCCGTTCGACGGCGACAGCCCTGTCGCCGTCGTCCTCAAGCAGATCTCCGACCGCCCGCCGAAGCCGAGCTCGGTCGAGCCTGACGTCACGCCCGAGCTCGACGCCGTCGTCCTCAAGGCGCTTTCGAAGCAACCCGAGAACCGCTTCGCCGACGCCGCCGAGTTCTCGGCCGCGCTGCTCGAGGCGTTCGAGGGCAGGATGCCGGCCGAGCGCGCGACGGAGCTCTACGGCGCCGTTCCGGCCGCCGCGCTGGGCGGCGCCGCGCTCGGAGCGGCCGGGGCAGCCGCCGCCGCCCCGGACGCCGCGGACGCAGCGGGCGGGCCCCCCGGGGCCGCCGACCCGGAGGGCGAGGACGGGGACGGGGAGGATCCGCTCACGAAGCCGTTCTGGACCCGGAGGAAGGCGATCGCGGCCGGCGCGGTGGCGGCGCTGCTCGCGGGCGCGGGTCTCGCCTTCGCACTCACGCGCTCGAGCGAGGTCGAGGTCCCGAACGTGACCGGCTCCCAGCAGGCCGAGGCGGAGAGTCGGCTCGACCGCGCGGGGTTCGAGTCGGCGATCTCCCAGGAGGCGACCTGCGAGGACGCGGGCGTCGTATTCGAGCAGTCTCCGGCCGGGGGGACCAGCGCCGAGGAGGGCTCGCGCGTGGCCCTCATCGTCAGCACGGGCGCCGATCTCGTCGTCCCCGACGTCGTCGGCGACCGCGCTGACGACGCGGCGAGCGCACTACGGGCCCGTGACCTGCGCCCGGTCAGCGATCCGCAGCGCTCACCGAGCGTCGAGGAGGGACGCGTGATCGAGACCGATCCGGCCGCTGGTGAGGAGGTCGACTGCGGCCAGCGCGTGACCGTCGCCGTATCCACCGGGATCAAGAAGGTCGAGGTTCCTGACCTCGTCGGCTCCGACCAGGAGTCGGCTGAGTCCGAGCTCGACCGTGTCGGACTCGTCCCCGACGTCGACAGCCAGGACTCAGATCAACCCGAGGGGACCGTTCTCGAGCAGGATCCCGCCCCCGGCTCCTCGCTTCGCCGCGGCGCGACGGTGACCCTGACCGTGTCGAGCGGTGTCGGGACGGTCGAGGTCCCGGATGTGATCGGACAGCCCGAGTCGACGGCGGTCTCGATCCTGCAGGGCCGTGGCGCCGTCAACATCCGGATCGTCGACCAGGCGACCGACGCGTCCTCGGAGGACGGCCGCGTCCTCGACCAGGCGCCCGGCGCCGGCTCGCGGATCCAGTCCGACGAGACGGTCACGTTGTTCGTCGGGGTCTACGAGGAGCCCGAGGAGACGACCACCACCACGACGTCGACCCGCCCGACCACCACCACGACGACGCCGACGACGCCGGAAGAGGAGGATGCCCCCTGATGCGGGTCGCGGTCCTACTCGGCGGGCGCTCGAGCGAGCACGATGTCTCGCTGCGATCGGGTGCGTCGGTGGCCGAAGGCCTGCGCGCCGCCGGCCACGAGGTGGTCGAGGTCCTGATCTCGCGTGACGGGCGCTGGAGCGTCGACGGCGAGGAGATCGATCTGCGGGCCGGCGGAGGACTGCTCGGCGCGGATGCCGCGTTCCCCGTCCTGCACGGCCCGTTCGGCGAGGACGGCAGCGTCCAGGGAACTCTCGAGACGCTCGACGTGCCCTACGCGGGGCCGGGCGTGCTCTGCGCGGCGGTTGCGATGGACAAGCTCGTCTTCAAGCGCCTGCTCGCCTACGAGGGACTCCCCCAGGTCGAGTTCTGCGCCGTCGGCGAGGACGGCTGGCGTGAGCGCGTCGCCGCCATGGGCAGGCCGCTGTGGGTCAAGCCCTCGCGGCTCGGCTCGAGCGTCGGGATCTCGAAGGTCGAGGGCGGCGAGGCGGAGCTCGACGCCGCGATCGCCGCCGCCGCCGCACACGACCCGCGCGTGATCGTCGAGGCCCACTGCCCGTGGCCCGAGGTCGAGTGCTCGGTCACCGGCAATTCGACGATCGCCGGTGCGCCCGTCGACACATCGCTCCCCGGCCGGATCGTCTTCGACGCCGACTGGTACGACTACGAGGCCAAGTACTCCGACGGAGGGATGCGGCTCGAGGTACCGGCCGCGATCGGCGACGCCGGTGTCGCGCAGGTCCGCGAGCTCGCGGAGCGGGTGTTCCGGCTCGTCGATGGCACGGGCCTCGCGCGCTGCGACTTCTTCGTCTCGCCTGATGGAGAGGTGCTGGTCAACGAGATCAACACGATCCCCGGCTTCACCGCCACGAGCGTCTTCGGCAAGCTCTTCGAGGCGACCGGGGTGGCTTACCCCGAACTGTGCGACCGGCTGATCCGGCTCGCGGTCGAGCGGCACGCGGCTGAGCGCGCGTTCGAGTTCTAGAACTCTCCCGGCTCCGCCGCTGGTACCTTGCCCGGATGCGCTGGGCCTCTCGAACGATCAGCGTCGTGTTCGCATGGGCGCTTGTTGGCGGCTTGCTCTGGATCGCTGGTCCTGCTCCCGCCCAGGACACCGAGACGCAGAAGGCCACTCTCGGTAGTGACATAGCGGAGCCACCATCACCGTCGCCCGGCTTCGGTGTGAGTTTCAGTTGCAAACGAACACCATCCTGCTCAATCGTGCCAACGCGTCTTGGTTCCGAGAATCTGGTGACGGCCCCGTTCGACGGCACGATCACGCGGTGGCGGGTGCGTCGGCTCATGAGCGCGAGTAAAGCTCCGTACCCCGTTCGCCTACGCGTCGTCCGTCGCGTCGACGGCGAGTACACCTTCATCGGCAGGGGTGACCGAGCTACTGTGAGTAGAGGGCCGGGGCTGAAGCGCTTCGATGCGGATCTGGCGATTCGCCAAGGTGACCACATAGCGATCGACTTCCTGTCTCGCCGCGCCCGCGCAGAGGGGTCACTAAACAACGACGCTCGCGCGTTGCAGGTCTACCCGGCTTCGCGCAGCGGGGAACCCATCGATCGCTTCCGGAGAAGCCAGGGGTACGAGATGCCGTTCAACGCGACTCTCACCCAGTCGACACCCTGAAGTACGCCGGACTCGCCCGATTACCTCGTCGAGCGGCACCGCGCCGAGCACGCGTTCGAGTTCTAGATCAAGACGATCGCGATGATCGTGGCCGTCATGATCGCGAGGCGAGCATTCCAGGGAAGACCTGCGAACCAGACGAGCAGATCGATGAGTGACAGCAACAAGGGCTAGCGCGCCCAGGCGGGCCCACCACCCTCGACCACGTCCGCGATCGCGACCGAGACGTTGTCGTTGCTGCCGTCGGCGAGCGCGCGGTCGATGAGCTCGCGGCCGGCGTCGGCCGGCGTGCCGCGGATCAGCAGGTCGGTGATCACGTCGACCCCGACGTAGTCGGAGAGCCCGTCGGAGCAGACGAGCAGACGGTCGCCGAGCCTGGCCGCGAAGCTCTGGAGCGTCGGGTCGCGCTCGGCGCGGCCGTCGAGCGACTTGAGTACGACCGAGCGCTGGGGGTGGACCGTCGCCTCCTCCGGGGTGATCTGGCCGCTGCGAACGAGCTCGCCGACGAGGCTGTCGTCCGTCGTCAGCTGGTCCAGCATGCCGCCGCGCAACAGGTAGGCGCGCGAGTCGCCGACGTTCGCGACGACGTAGCAGCCCTCGTTCGAGATCGCCACCGCGCTCAGCGTCGTCGCCATCCCTCGCGTCGCCGGCTCGGCGTCGGCGACCAGCGCGATCGCGGCGTTACCCCAGTCGATCGCGGCTGCGAGCGCATCCGACAACTCACCCTCGAGCCGTCGCTTGTCGAGCGAGTGGAGCGCGCCGATCGCCTGATGGGAGGCGACCTCGCCGGCCGCGTGTCCACCGACGCCGTCGGCGACCGCAACCATCCGCGGGCTCGCGTAGGCGGCATCCTCGTTGTTCGGCCGCTGCCCGGTCTCGCTCAGGGCGATCGCGTCGAGGACGAGTTGGATCGCGCCTTTGGGGTCGGCGATGCTCAAGCTGCGATTCGCGCCCGGGCCTCAGGCCCCGAGCGTCACCTCGTTGATGTGCGCCACGCCTCCGCCCGAGTCGTCCTCGGCGAGGACCGGGATCCAGATCAGGTAGTAGCGCGCGGCTGTTCCGTCGAGCTCGATCGACTGGTTCTGCGAGACGTTCTGGCTCTGCCCGATCGGCTGGCCCCAGTCCCCGATCGACTCGGGCGGTCCCTCGGTCGCTCCGAAGATCTGTGCGGTGAAGCCCGGCGTGTCGGTCTCGATGTCGATCTGCTGGGCCTCGACGTCATCCTCGGCGTCGAGGATGAGTCCGACGCCCGACTTGCCGGTCGCGCTCAGGTTCGGGCCCGCGGTGTAGGTCTCGGTGAGCCAGTAGGTCGAGGAGTCTCCGTCGATCGGCTCCTCGAGCGCCTCATCGTGCTCGACACCGTCGCCCTCCGGATCGAAGTCCTGGGTCGCGGCGATCTCGACCGGCGTGAGCTCGGCGGTCGGCTCCGAGGAGGCCCCGGCTCCCGACCCCGTCCCACCGCTCTCCTCGTCACCACCGCTGAGCGCCGCGATCGCCAGCGCGGCCCCGAGACCGAGCAGCACGAGCAGGACCCCGGCGATCGAGATCCGCCGCGCTGAGACGAACCGCGACTTCGCACCGGGCACCGATGCGAGGACGCTCGTCGCCTCGCCGCCGGCGTGGCCGGCGCGGGCGACCTCGACCTCGAGCGCGTTCTCGAGCTCGGCCAGCATCGCGTTCATGTCCGGGTAGCGGCGCTTCGGGTCCTTCGTCGTCGCGCGCTCGACGACCCGTGCGAGGGCGGCCGAGCAGTCCGGCCGTGCCCGCTGGACGTCGGGCAGCTCCTCGTTGACGTGCTTCATCGCGACGCCGACGAGGGTGTCGGCCTGGAACGGCGGCTCGCCGACGAGCATCTCGAACAGCAGGATCCCGAGCGAGTAGATGTCCGAGCGCGCGTCGACGTCCTGGCCCATCGCCTGCTCGGGCGAGACGTAGTCGGTCGTACCGAGGACGCGCCCGGTGACGGTCATGCCGTCATTCTCGAGCGAGCGCGCGATCCCGAAGTCGGTGACCTTGGCGCGCCCCTCGGGGTCGATCAGGACGTTCTGCGGCTTGACGTCGCGGTGGACGAGGCGGCGCTCGTGGGCGGCCTGGAGACCGCGGCCGATCTCGATCCCGTAGGCGCAGGCCTCGTCGAGCGGCAACCGGCGCATCGCGTCGATCCGATCCTTGAGCGTCTCGCCCTGGATGTACTCGAAGACGATGTAGGGGCGGCCGGAGTCCTCGCCGGCGTCGACGACCGAGACGACGTTGGGGTGCGAGAGCTGGGCGACCGACCGCGCCTCACGGCGGAAGCGCTCGATCTGGTCGGGCTGGTCGGAGATCTCGCGGTGCAGGACCTTGACCGCGACCCAGCGCTCGAGCGTCTCGTCGCGGCCCAGATAGACCGTCGACATGCCGCCGCTGCCGAGCTTCGACTCGAGCCGGTAGCGGCCCGAGAGGACCAGGCCGCTCAGGGGGCCGGTGGAGCGCGTCGCGCCTCCGGTGCCTGTAGCCGCCTCACTCATTCGCACAGATACCTGTGACCCTAGCTTCCATCAGGATTGATGGCCCCTGCCGCCCGCCCGATTCCGGCGCCGCAGGAGGCCTTGCGCCGCCTCATCTCTCGCCCGGGCGGACGGACCGCAACAACCATACGCGCCAACAACCCGATTCTTCTGCGCGCAGAGCGGTTTTCCCCCACCCGAGGGGTGGTTCTCAGCCGCCCGGCACGCCCGGGTCGCCGAACAGGAAGAACCAGACGGTGACGATGATGGCGACGAGGATCGTCGTGACGATCAGGACGTTCTCGAGAAAGCTCGTGCTCGCGGGGGTGTGGCGCTCGTCGCGCATGCTGCGATTCCACTCGTAGCGGGTCGGTCCGCGGTTGTCGGGTTCGGAGCGACCCTTCGCCCAGGCCGCGATCAGGCCGACGAGCGAGTAGGTGACGACGAGGCCGGCGATCACGGTCACGATCGCCGTCATGGCCGGGCTCGTACCGCCCTGGACCTGAGATCCGACCCAAACCCACCCGAGCGGCACCGCGACCGCCAGGAAGATGACCAGCACGGTCCCGGCCAGAAACCGGAAGGCGGATCGGATCGCGCTCACGCCGCCCGCCTCACCCGCCCGGCCTCGTCGGTCACCGTCCCGATCCGCCGCGCGCCCGGGTGGTGGCGGTCGAGGATCTCGGCGGCGCGCGCCTCGTCGTCGGGCGCGACGACGCAGACGAGCCCGCAGCCCATGTTGAAGACCTCGTACATCTCGGCCTCGGAGACGTCGCCGCGCTCGCGGATCAGGTCGAAGACGGGTGGTACGTCGAGCGGCCGGTCGATCTCGAAGCCGACCGGCGAGCGCAGCCGCAACAGGTTGTTGAGGCCGTCACCGGTGATGTGCGCGAGCCCATGGACGCCGATCCCCGCGTCGAGCAACTCGGAGACGGCGCGCACGTAGATCGTCGTCGGCTGGAGCAGAACCTCGCCGAGCGGCCGGCCGAGGCCGTGTTCCGAAGTCAGGTCGAGCCCGTCAAGGGCGGCGCGTGCCAGCGTGTAGCCGTTCGAGTGCAGTCCGCTCGACGGCACGCCGAGGACCGCGTCGCCCGGCCCGGCCGCCGACCCGTCGACGATCTGGTCGAGGTCGACGAGACCGACGGCCGTCCCTGTCAGCTCGTAGCCCGAGACGATGTCACCGACCTGCGCGATCTCGCCACCGGGGATCTCGACGCGCGCCTGCTCGGCGCCGGCGCGCAGCCCCTCGCCGATCTGGCCGCACACCTCGGGCTCGGCGCTCGAGCAGAGGATGAAGTCGAGCATCGCGATCGGATCCGCGCCGACGCAGATCAGGTCGTTGACGTTCATCGCGACGCAGTCGATCCCGATCGTCTCGAAGCGGCCGAGGCGCTCGGCGATCACCATCTTCGTCCCGACTCCGTCGGTGCCGATCGCCAGCCCACGGCGCTCGTCGAGGCGCAGGACGCTGGCGTAGTGCGCGCCGAGGTCGACGCTGCGCGACTCGCGCCCCGTGTCGATCCGCGAGAGGTGGCTGACGAGCGCCCCGACGGCGCTGTCGGCATCGGCCTGGGAGACCCCGGCGCGGGTGTACGCGTCTTGGGACAAAGCGCTGCGTCTGAGCCTAGATGCCCGCGATCCGGCGCCCGGAAGCCGCGCGCCGGGACCGAGCGAGGAGCGCCGCGGCGAGGCCGAGCCGGTAGACGCCGTAGGGCCAGAGCGGGCGGTCGGTGCCGAGCACGTCGAGGAGCCGTCCCGAAGCGAGCGTCGACGCAAAGGCCGCCGTCGCGCCGGCGGCGAGTGCGCGGGTCGCGCCCGGCGGCGGCGGGCGGCGGACCGTCCGTACCGCCTTGAGCGCCGTCGCGCCCGCGATCACCGGCAGCGCGACGCTGCGCGAGAGCAGGTGCGCCTCCGAGCGCTCGAATCGCCGCGCCCGGGCGACCGAGAGCGTCGCTCCACCGCGTGATACGCCCGGGACGAGCGCCGCGGCCTGGGCGACACCGAGCAGCAGGCCATCGAGTGCTCCGGCGGATCCGGGGCCGCGTCGCTGCGGCGCGCGATCGGCGACGATCAACGCCAGCCCCCCGGCAGCCAGACCGCCGCCGAGCGCGGGCGTCCCGCGCAGGCGGCCCTCGATCTCGTGCTCGAGCGTCAGCCCGACGATCGCAGGCGGCAGGAACGACAGCGCGATGACGCACGCCCGCCGCCGATCGAGCGCGGCCAGCTCGCCGGCGATCCGGCGCCGCTGCCCGATCGCGAGCGCGATCCCGGCTCCGGTGTGCAACGCGACCTCGACCGTCTTGGCGAGCGCGGGATCGAGCCGGTGCCAGGCGCCACCGTAGAGCTCGCCGGCTATCCGGATGTGGGCCGAGCTCGAGATCGGCAGCAGCTCAGCCGGTCCCTGGACGAGCCCGAGGAGGACCGCGAGCGAGGTCGCGGGAACGTGTTCTTCAGGGCCCCTGGAGCGAACTTCCCAACCCTAGACGCGGCATCGACGGCGCCCGTCGGCGGACCTAGAATGCCGCTCATGGCGCGAGGACTCGACCCGGCGATCCGCCGCCGAGCGATGCAGATCGCGATCGACGCGCTGCTCGCCGCCGCCGCGTTCTTCGTCGCCTTCAACCTGCGTTTCCTCGATGCTCCGGGCGGCATCCCGGCGCATTACGAGGAGTTCCTGTGGAGCTCGATCGCCGTCGTCGCGGTGGGGCAGGCGCTCGTCTTCGAGCTGCTCGGCCAGCACGGCACGTGGTGGCGCTACTTCCGCCTCCCCGACCTCTGGCCCCTGGTCAGAGCCGCCGTCGTCGCGGTCGGCCTGACCGTCGTCCTGTTCGCGATCATCAAGCCGTTCCCCGACGACCTGCCGCGATCGGTGGCGATCTTCGACCTGCTGTTGCTCGTCGTCTTCTGCGGTGGCGTCCGGCTCGCCCGCCGCACGATCTCCGAGCGCCCGGCTCGCGGGCTGCGCTCGCGCAGCGGCCGCGAGGTGCTGGTCGTCGGCGCCGGGTCGGGCGGCCAGATGGTCGTCCGCGAGCTTCAGCTGAACCCGGCGCTCGGCCTGCGTCCGATGGGGTTCGTGGACGACGACCCGAAGAAGCGCGGGATGCACAACGCCGGCCTGCGCGTCCTCGGCACGACCGAGCAGATCGAGTCGATCCTCGACCGCCACTCGCCCGAGGAGGTCGTGATCGCGATCCCGTCGGCTCCGGGAACGCTGCGGGCGAAGGTCGTCGCCGCGGCGAGCGAGCGCGGCATCCAGGTCCGCACCCTGCCGACCGTCTTCGAGCTGCTGCGCGGCGGAGTCCAGCTCACCCGCCAGCTGCGCGAGGTCCAGGTCGAGGACGTGCTCGGGCGCGACCCGGTCGTGATGGAGCTCGACCGCGTCGGCGCCTACATGCGAGACCGCGTCGTGATGGTGACCGGCGCCGGCGGCTCGATCGGCTCCGAGCTCTGCCGCCAGATCGCGCGCGTCCATCCCTCGCGTCTCGTGATGGTCGACCGCGCCGAGGACAACCTGTTCGAGATCGACCGCGAACTGCGCGAGGTCTGGCACTTCGCCGACCGTGACGCGGTCCTGGCCGACTGCCGCCACGGCGAGCGGATGCTCGAGGTGATGCAGCGACACCGCCCCGACGTCGTCTTCCACGCCGCCGCCTACAAGCACGTCCCGCTGATGGAGGCCAATCCGCTCGAGGCGATCCGCAACAACACGATCGCCACCCAGGTCGTCGCCAAGACCGCGGCGGCGGCGGGAACGGAGCGCTTCGTGCTCGTCTCGACCGACAAGGCGGTCGAGCCGCACACGGTCATGGGCGCCTCGAAGGCGATGGCGGAGTGGGTCGTCGAGTCGCTCGGCCGCCGCAACCCGCAGACCCGGTTCGCGATCGTGCGCTTCGGCAACGTCCTCGCCTCGTCGGGGAGCGTCGTGCCGATCTTCCGCGAGCAGATCGAGCGCGGCGGGCCGGTGACCGTCACCCATCCCGAGATGACGCGCTACTTCATGACGATCCCCGAGGCGACCCAGCTCGTCATCCAGGCCGGCGACCTCGGCTCCGTCTCGGGTGAGATCTTCGTACTCGAGATGGGAGAGCCGGTCCGGATCCTCGACCTCGCCCACAACATGATCCGGCTCGCCGGCCAAGAGCCCGAGATCGACATCGCGATCACGTTCACCGGTCCGCGGCCGGGCGAGAAGCTCCACGAGCAGCTGCTCAATCCCGAGGAGCGTGCGCAGCCGACGAGCGCCGAGCGGATCATCCGGGCGGTCCGCGAACCGCTCGATCCCGACTGGGTCGAGACGACGATCGGTCGCATCGAGTCGCTTGCCGCGACCACCGACGAGCCCGATCTCGGCGAGCGGATCGTCCGCCTGATCGCCGCCGAGCGCGCCTCCCTGGCCGCCGGCGATCGCGGCTGAGTCGCTTCGCGAAGCCGGGCGGGCGCTCGTCGCCTCCTCTGCGCTCCATAAGATGCGCGCCCATATGTCCTGGGAACCTCAGAGGTGAGCTCGACGCTCGAAGGGCTCGGGCCGATCCTCGGGCTGATCGCGCTGATCGGGCTCGTCGTCATGGCGTTCCTGATCATCGGCCAGGGGCGCGAGCTGCGGCGGCTTCGCGACTGGGCCGGCAGGGCGCCCGAGCGCGCCGACGAGGCCGCTGAGGCCTCGCTCGCGGCGCAGGAGGCCCGCAGCGGGTCGGAGGCGGCCGACGCCGGCCGCTCGTCCGAGTCGCGCGGGGCCCGGTTCCGTGGCGCCGTCGGCGAGCGATACGGCGCGCTCGACAGCCGGCTCCCTTTCGACGGCCGGATCCTGCTCGGGGTCCTCGCGTTGATCGTCGTCGCCCTGATCGCGCTGTTCGCGTTCGGGGTCTTCGGCGGCTCCTCAGAGTCGCAGGGCGGCGGAGGCGGAGAGGCGTCCAGGCCGGCGCCGACCAAGGTCGCGGTGCTGAATGCCACCCAGAGCGAGGCCTCCGACGGGACGCCGGTCGCCGCGCGCGAGGGAATCGCGGATGCGGCGGCGCGCCAGCTCGTCAACCCGCCACGCTTCAAGCCCACGGAGAAGACGAACGCGCCGGCCGGCGAGGAAGACTCGGTCGTCATGTTCGACGCGCCGGGCGACGAAGCGGCCGCCGAGCGCCTCGCCTCGGACCTCTCCGGCGAGCTCGGCGACGTCGGTGTCGAGTCGATGAGCCAGGAGGTCCGAGACATCGCCGCGGGCGCGCCGCTCGCGCTGCTGATCGGCCAGGACGACGCCGACGCCGAGTTCGCGGCGGGCCTCGGCGAGGCGACCGAAGAGGCGCCCTGAGCGGCGCCCCCGGAGGCTTCTGCGATGGGCGGTGATCTCTCCGGCATCGTCGACCTCGTCGGCGGCGTCATCTCGTTGCTCGCGGTCGTCTCGCTGCTGCTCGTCATCGGCCTCTACCTGTCCCAGCGCCGTGATCTCCAGCGCTTGCGCGCCTGGATGGAGTCGGACCCGGGACACCCGAGTCGTGACCTGCTGGCCAGCGAGGCGATCCTCGACCGCGCCGAGGCCGAGCTCAGCGCGCTCGAGGGCCCGTCGACGGAGCCGGGCACGATCTCGCCGACCACCGCCCGAATCCCCGGCGATCGGCCGACGCTCAGCCGGATCACGCTCGAGCGCGAGGCGCTCAAGCCCCATCCGCGCTGGCGGCGGTTCGTCGGCCGGGCGACGCAGACCCGCGTCCTGATCGCGCTCGGCGTCGTCGCGGTCGTCCTCGGGGTACTCGCGATCCTCGCCTCGGAGAAGCTGCTCGAGTTCGGCGGTGACGACGCGCCGGCGACCGGACCGCCGGAGGCCGGTGAGATCACCGTCGCCGTCCTCAACGGGACCCCGACGGCCGGCGCGGCCGGCGCCGTCTCCGATCAGGTCGCGGGCAAGGGCTTCGACGTCGGCCGGATCGACACCGCACCGCCCGGCGAGTCCGCGGACGAGACGCAGGTGCTCTTCGTCGACGACGCCCGTCCGGAGGCCCAGCGGGTCGCGCGGGCACTCAAGATCGAGGCGCCTGTCGAGCAGGCGAGCGAGGAGGAGGCCCAGAAGGGCCGCAGGGCGAGCGTCATCGTGCTGGTCGGCGACGATCGGGCGGGCCTCTGAGCTCCGGCTCGGGGCGACGGCGCGCCCGGTTCGCCGCCCTCGCCTTTCTCGCGCTCTCGGTGATCGTCGCGGCGGCGGCGATCGTGACGGTCCGCGCCAGGACACCGGACCTGATGCTCGAGGTGACCGAGCGCACGCCCCTGTTCACCCCCGAGGGCGAGGGGCCCGGACCGCGTGAGGCGGCGTTCAACTTCTTCCTCCGCGAGGCCGAGCCGATGGCCAGGGTCGAGATCCTCGGCTCGGGGGACCGCGTCATCCGCGTCCTCGAGCCGGCGATCGATCTCGACGCCGACGAGGAGATCCGTGTCGTCTGGGACGGGCTGACGACCTCGGGCGAGCCGGCGCCCGCGGACATCTACCGGCTCCGGGTCGAGGCACCGACCCTCGGCCGATCGATGATCTGGCCGCGTCGCGTCGCGCTCATCCGCGGCGATCGGCCGAAGAGCGCGCTCGAGAAGTACGAGGAGCGCGGCGAGTGACCGCCTCGATACCCGCCCTGCTCGGCCTGCTGGCCGCGGCCGCAGCCGCAGCGACCGCGCTGCTCGCGCCGTCCGAGCGCTCGCGCCTGTTCGCGATGGCCGCCGCGCTCGTGCTGGCGCCCTTGCTGATCGTCGGCGACATGTGGGACGGGACCCGCCTCGACGGCGTGCGCGCCAACCCGCTGCTCGCCGCCGCCGCGCTGGCCGTGGTGCTCGCCGCGGTGGTCGGCCTGGGACTGGCGCTGCGGCGGCGCCCGCTGCTCTTCTGCGTCCTTCTCGTCGCGGCGCTGCCGCTGCGGGTCCCGATCGGCCTCGGCGGCGAGACCTCCAATCTGCTGCTGCCGCTCTACCTCGTCATCGCCGCGCAGCTGGTGGCGACCGCGCTCGACCCGGAGGGCGCCCGGGCGCGAGCGCTTCGCCGCGACGCGGCCCTCATGCCGGCGGCGGGCCGCTGGTGCTTTCGCGCCCTGGCGCTGTCGCTCGTCGTCTACGCGGCGCTCGCCGCCTATTCGCTCGACGTCTCGAACGCGATCGAGAACGTCGCCTTCTTCCTCGTCCCGTTCGCGGTTCTGGCCGCGCTCGTCGTCGAGCAGCCCTGGGGCCGGCGTGAGCTGTCCGCGGGCCTCGTCACGGTCGGGATATCGGCCGTCGTCTTCGCCGCGATCGGCATCGCCGAGTTCGCGGCGGGGGGTCTGCTGCTCAATCCCGCGCTCGAGCAGTCGAACCAGATCCATCTCTACTTCCGGGTCAACTCGCTGTTCTTCGATCCGAACGTCTTCGGGCGCTATCTCGCGCTCGCGGTCGTCCTGCTCGGAGCGTTTCTCGCCTACGGGGCCGAGACCTCGAACCGCGAGCGCCTCGCGGCGGGCGCCGCGGCGATCGTCGCCGTCGTGGGCCTCGTCCTGTCCTATTCGCTGACCAGCTTCCTCGCGGTGGGAGCCGGCCTCGTCGTCGTGTCCGTGCTTCGCTGGCGGCTGCGAGGCGCGCTCGCCGCGCTCGCGCTGGGCGCCGCGAGCCTGGCGGTGCTGGTCGCGCTCGGCGGTCTCCCGAACAGCTCGATGACCGACCGTGAGCTCGACACGAGCGGGCGTACCTCGCTCGTCTCCGGTGGGATCGAGCTGGCCGAGGCCCGGCCGCTCGGCGGCTACGGATCCGGGTCGTTCGGCCGCGCGTTCTACGAGAACATCCGCGAGGCGCGCACGACCGTGTCCCACGCCGAGCCGATCACCGTCGCCGCCGAGCAGGGGGCGGTCGGGCTGATGGTCTACGCCGCCCTCCTCGTCGCGTCGATCGCGGCGGTCTGGCGAGCGGGGCTGCGGTCGGGCGCCGGCGCCGCGGTTGCCGCCGCCTACGCGGCGATCCTCGTCCACAGCATGGGCTACGCGGGCTTCCTGATCGACCCCGTCACCTGGGTCCTGCTCGCGCTCGCGCTCGCGCTGGCGCTGGCGCGCACGCACGGCGAGCGCCCGGCGTCGGACCCGGCGGTCTGAGGCGATGCCGGGCCTGCTGAGGCGCCTGGCCACCACCGGTGCCGCCTACACCGCCTCGAGCGTCCTGTCGAAGCTCTTCGCGGTCTTCCTGCTGCCGATCTACACGGCCTACGTCTCGCCGGCCGAGTACGGCGCCGCGGAGGTGATGCTCGCCTCGGTCGTCGCGATCTCGATCGTGATCCGCTTCGGGGTGATCGAGGCGGTGCTGCGGTTCTTCTACCTCGCCGAGCCCGACGAGGACCCGTCCGGCCGCGATCGCAGCTTCGGCGATCGGGTGATCCGCAGCGGCTTCGCCGCGCTCGCCTGGTCAGCGACGATCAGCGCGCTGATCGCGCTGCCGTTCGCGGGGCCGATCTCCGAGGCGCTGCTCGGCGAGTCCGACGCCTCGCTCGCCCGCGTCGCGATCCTCGGCCTCTGGACGCTGACCCTGTGGGAGCTCGTGCTGACGATCCTGCGCCTCGATGAGCGCGCCCGGGCCTACTTCACGGTCACCTCGCTCAACGTCATCGCGACGATCCCGGCGACGCTCTACCTGCTGATCGTCGAGGGCCTCGAGGCCGAGGCGATCCTGCTCGGCACGTTCGGCACCGGCGTCCTGTTCCTCGGCTGGCGGATCTGGCAGGAGCGCCATCGCCTCTCGCTGCGCTTCGAGCCGGCGCTGCTGCGGCGGATGCTGCGCTTCGGGCTCCCGACGATGCCCGCCGAGCTGTCGCTCTACTCGCTCTCGTTCATCGACCGGATCCTGATCGTCCGGCTCGCCGGTCTCGCCGAGGCCGGCCTCTACGCGCTGGCGATCAAGTTCGCGCAGGGCATGAACCTGATCGCGCGCGGGTTCCAGCTCGCCTGGCCGCCGCTCGCCTACTCGATCGCCGACGATGACGAGGCCAGGCGCGCCTACAGCCTCGTCTTCACCTGGTTCGCCGCCGTCTGCGCGTTCTTCGTCGTCGGCCTGTGGCTGCTCGCCCGTTGGATCGTCCGGCTGCTCGCGGCGCCCGAGTTCTTCGAGAGCTACGAGGCGATCGGGCTGCTCGCGACCGGGATCTCGCTCTACGCGCTCTACCTCGTGCTCGTCGTCGTGCTCGGCCGTACCGGCCGGACCGAGCTCAGCCTGCCCGCGACGTTCGCCGGCGGCGTGGTCAACATCGGGCTCAACCTGGCGCTGATCCCGGCGCTCGGGATCGTCGGGGCGGGGATCGCGCTCGTCGCCTCCTACGCGGTGATCGTCGCGCTCACGGTCTTCTTCACCCAGCGGCTGTTTCCGATCGCCTACGAGTGGCTGCGCCTCGGTCTGCTCGTCGGCCTCGCCGCGGCGACGGTCGCGGCCGGCGAGCTCCTGCTGCCGACCGACGGAGCGCTCGGGCTCGTCGCCCGCACGGTCCTCTGGCTCGCGTTCCCGCTCGTCCTCTGGTTCGCGCGCTTCCCGCGCCGCGAGGAGCGCGAGCTGATCCGCTCGCTGAGCTCGCCGGCGGCGATCTCCGCCCGGCTCGCCGAGATGCGGCGCCGCGGCGCCGAGGCCCAGAGTGCCGACGAGGCGCGTGGGGCCCACGCGCCCGAGGTCCTCGAGGCCGAGCGCCGCGACGAGGACGTCGCCGGTTCCTAGCGCTGTCTCACCGGGCCCGGGTGATGCCTGGACGGGCTACTCCTCGGCACGCACCACGGCCCCGCTCGCAAGCCGCGCGTTATAGGCGGCGGCGGCCTCGCGAATCCCCTCGCCGCCGCCGTAGGGGCGCAGCGCCCGGCGCGCGTGCAGCGCCATGAGGCCCGGGCTGCGGCCCGGGAGGAAGACGGACGCGAGCGCCCTCGGCAGGTATGGGATCGCGTTGAGGACCCGGCACACCGCCGCCGCCGCGGCGCCGTGGTGCTTTCGCATGTAGAGGTCGCGGTTGCGGTGGAACTCGATCAGCCGCCGCTCGCCCGACGAGCGGTCGTTGGCGAGCTGCTCGTGGTGGATCGCGAGCGCTGACGGCACGTAGAGGATCCGCCAGCCGGCGTCTCGCAGTCGCTTCTCGAAGTCGGTCTCGTCGGAGTAGACGAAGAACGCGGGGTCGAGCCAGCCGACGTCGCGTGCCGCGTCGGCGCGGACGAGCATCGCCGAGGACTGGACCCAGCCGGCCTCCCGCGTCTCCTCGCCGCCGCTCTGGGTGACGAGCCAGCGGTGCAGGAAGAGCGCCGAAGCCAGCGACGCGAATACGCCCGGCAGCCGCCAGGCGCAGGCGAGCGGCCGCTCGGCGGCATCGAGCAGCTGCGCTCCCGCCGCTGCGGCGCCGGGATCCGCGTCGAGCGCCGCGACCAGCTCGGCGGTGGCGCCGGGCTTCAGCTCGGCGTCCTCGTTGAGCAGCAGGCAGAGTCGCCCGCGCGCCTCGCGCATCAGCAGCGTGTCGTTCTCGGCCTTGCCCGCCCGGCGCTCGCGGTCGATGACGCGCAGCGGGAGCTCGAGGTCCGCACCCGCGGCCCATTCGCGCACCGCGGCCGATGATCCGTCGTCCGAGGCGTTGTCGAGCACCAGGATCTCGGCGTCGAGACCCGCCGGGTGGGTCCGGCGGATCGCCTCGAGCCCGGTGAGCAGATCGGCCCGGCCGTTCGTGTTGACCACGCAGTAGGAGAGCTCCACAGGCGACAATCGTGGCCGATGCGCGTCTCGATCGTCGACCCGCCGGCCTATACGCCGCCATACGACCGCGCTCTGTGCGCGGCCCTCGCCGCCGCGGGCGCCGACGTCGAGCTCGTGACGAGCCGGTTCTCGCACGGCGAGGTCCCGCCCGCCGAGGGCTACGAGGTCCGCGAGGCCTTCTACCGCGGCGCCGCCCGGCTCGATCCCGGCCGCCCCGTCTCCGGCGCGCGCCGCGCAGCCCAGCGTGCGCTCAAGGGCGCCGAGCACGTCCGCGACATGCTCCGCCTGCGCTCGATGCTCGACGAGCCCGACGTCGTCCACATGCAGTGGCTGACCTTCCCGCGCTACGACCACGCGCTGCTGCCGTCCGTGCGGCCACGTCTGCTGACACCCCACGGCTGGCTTCGCGCCGAGGCCTGGGAGGGCGATCCCGGCCGCGGCCTGCGACGGCTGTTCGACTCGATGGACGCGATCGTGGCGCTGTCGGAGTTCGGCCGCGAGCGGCTCGTCGGCGGTGCCGGCGTCGACCCCGGCCGCGTCCGGGTCATCCCCCACGGAGCCTTCGAGCACCTGACCCGGGTGCGCGACCCCCGCCCCCTGCCACCAGAGCTCGCCGCGGTCGAAGGGCCCGTGGCGCTGATGTTCGGACTGCTTCGTCCCTACAAGGCGCCCGATCTCCTGATCGAGGCGTTCTCGCAGCTGCCCGCCGACACCGCCGAGCTCTGGATCGTCGGGCGGCCGTTCGGGGTCGACATCGGGGAGCTGCGAGAGCTCGCCGCGCGGGCGCCGGGCCGCGTGCGGTTCGTCGACCGCTTCGTGTCGGACTCCGAGCTGCCGGCCTACTTCGAGCGCGCCGATCTCGTCGTGCTCCCATACCTCGACGCGGAGCAGTCCGGCGTGCTCTACACGGCGCTCGCCTTCGGCCGTGCGGTGCTGATGAGCGCGGTCGGCGGCTTCCCGGAGGTCGCCGCCGAGGGCGCCGGGCGTCTCGTCCCGCCCGGCGAGCGCGACGCGCTCGCCGCCGCGCTGGGTGAGCTGCTCGGTGACCCGGCTGCGCGGGCCGCGCTCGAGCTCGGCGCCCGCCGCGCCGCCGAGGGGCCCTACTCGTGGGCCCGGATCGCCGAGCAGACGCTGGCGCTCTACCGCGAGCTCGGCGCCTAGTAGCGGCGGGTGAGCCCGCCGCCGCCCGTCGGCCAGAGCCGGCGTTTGCCGCAACCCCGGCAGCGCTCGAGCCACGACACGGGTGTGCCGCAGTGCCTGCAGGTCGCCTGCTGCGGAACTATCGAAGCCACGCCCGGAAGCCTATGCGCCGATAATCAACCGCCGTGGCGCTGGCTTCGAAGACGCTCTGGGGATCCGCCGGCCTGCTCGCCTACTCGGTCGCGGGCTATCCGCTGCTGCTCCGAGCCATGGTCGGGCTCCGGGGAGCCCGCGAGGCTCCCGTGCCGGCGCCGTCCGTTCTCAGCGCCGACGGCTCCGAGGCGCCTCGCGTCGCGATGCTCGTCGCCGCCCACGACGAAGAGGCGGTGATCGAAGGGTGGGTCGGGATGGCTCGCGGGCTCGAGTGGCCGGCCGAGCGGATCGAGCTGATCGTCGCCGCTGACGGGTGCTCTGACCGCACCGCCGAGCTCGCTCGCGCCGCCGGCGCGGACCGCGTGATCGAGGTCTCCCACGGCGGCAAGGTCGCCGCCCTCCACGCGGCGCTCGACGTCGCCGACGCACCGGACGTCCTCGCCTTCTCCGATGCCAACTCGCTCTGGAGGCCCGACGCCCTGCGGCGACTGGTCGGTCGGCTCGCCGAGCCCGCGATCGGATACGTCTGTGGCCGGCTCGAGCTCACCGACGCCTCCGGGGACAATCAGGAGGGCCTCTACTGGCGCTACGAGATGGCGATCCGCCATCTCGAGTCAGAGCTCGGCGGGATCACGGCGGGCAACGGCGCGATCAACGTCGTCCGCGCCGCGGCGTTCAGCCGGCTCGAGCCCGACCGTGGTCTCGACATCAGCCTTCCCTTCGAGCTCACGAAGCGCGGCTGGAGCGCTCTGTACGAGCCCGAGGCCGTCGCGACCGAGCCGATGGCGACGACGATCTCCGACGAGTTCGGCCGCAAGCGCCGGATGCTCACCGGCTCGTGGCGAACCCTGCTCTCGACCGGAATGCTCTCGCCGCGCGGCTACCCGCCGCTCTACTGGCTCGAGATCCTCTCCCACCGGCTGCTCCGCTACGCCGCGCCGGTGCTCCACGCGAAGTTGCTGGTGGCTTCGATGGCGCTTGCGCCGCGCCGCCCGATCGGGCGCCTGGCGCTCGGCGTCCAGCTCGGTTTCGCGGCGCTCGCCGCGCTCGGGTCGCGTGCCGGCCGCCCAGGCCTGATCGCCCGCTACTACGCGACCGTGCAGGCGGCGAGTGCGCTCGGGCTGTGGGACTTTCTGCGCCGCGGCGCGCCGCGTACCTGGAAGCAGGCAGGGGGAACCCGCCCGCGATGAGCGAGCCCCTGGGAACGAGAACCCCGGCGCCTCGAACCGCGCCCCCCGGCGGGGCGCGCCCTGGTCTACCGCGCGCGCTCGACCTCGTGATCGCCGTGATCGGCCTCGCCCTGGCCTCGCCGGTGCTCGCGGCGGCCGCGGTCTGGATCAAGCTCTCCTCACGCGGCCCCGTCCTCTACCGCCAGCGCCGCGCCGGCAGGCGAGGCGAGCCGTTCGAGATGGTCAAGCTGCGGACGATGCGCCAAGGCTCGGACCCGGTGGGCGTCGGGGTCCCGGTGCTCGAGGGCGACCCGCAGGTGACCGCGGCCGGACACTTCCTGCGCCGCTTCTCGCTCGATGAGATCCCGAACCTGCTGAACGTCCTCCGAGGCGAGATGGCGATCGTCGGGCCGCGGCCGACGCTGGAGGCCCAGGTCGCCGACTACGACTCACGTCAGATGCGCCGGCTCGACGTCCTCCCCGGGATCACCGGATGGGCGCAGGTCAACGGCCGAGCGGGGATCCCGTGGCCGGAGCGGATCGAGCTCGACGTCTGGTACGTCGAGCACAGGACGCCGTCGCTCGACCTACGGATCCTCGCCAGGACGGCCGCCAAGCTCGTCTCCGGCCAGGGTCTCTACGGGTAGTCTCGCGGCGATGGCGGCGAGCGTCGTTCTGCGCGATTTCGAGGTCTCGGACGCCGAGGCGGTGCACGCCTGGTTCAACGATCCTCGCGTCACGGCCGACCTCGTGGGCAGTCGCGCGAGCTTCAGCCTCGGCGACGCCCGCGGCTGGGTCGAGCGCGCCCGGCAGACCGGCCGCGACCGCAAATGGGCGATCGCCCTCGACGGCGACGACGCGGCGGTGGGGTTCGTCGCCCTGTTCGGGGTCGATCGCGACATGGGCCCGGAGCTCGCGGTCCTCGTCGGCGATCCGTCGGCCTGGGGCCGCGGCGTCGCGCGCGAGGCCGAGCGCCAGGCCTGCATCCGCGCCTTCGACGAGCTCGGAGCGCACAGGATCCACGCCGAGATCCCGGCGACGAACGTCGCTGCGCAGAAGGTAGTGACCTTCCTCGGCTTCCGGCGCGAGGGCGTCATGCGCGAGGCGATCCTGCGCGGCGAGGAGCGGATCGACAACGAGATCTGGGGACTCCTCCCCGGCGACTTCACCGGCCGCGAGGACGACGGCGGCTCGAGCTGACCCGCCCGGACGCAATCGCCGAGCTGCGCCCGGACGAAGGCGCGGCGGCCGTCGATCCCGGTCAATTCTTCCGCTCGCCTGGCCTTCTGCGCGCCGAGGGGACCACACACACCCTCGTGGTCGAGACCTCACGCGGCGCGGCGGCGCTGCCGCTCGTCGTCCGCGAGATCCCGGGGACGGATCGCAGCGACGCGATCTCTCCCTACGGCTACCCGGGGGCCCGGCTGAGTGGCGACTCGGAGATCGACGTCGCCCCGGCCGAGCTCGCGTCGAGCGGCCTCGTCTCGGTCTTCGTCCGGGAGCGCCTCGACCGTGCCGCGCTCGCTGCGGCGGAACCGCGCTCGACCGTCTGGCTCCACGACCCGGCGCTCCCGCGGCGCCTGCGCCCCCGCCTCGCGTCGCAGATCCGCGCCTCGCGGCGCGCCGGATGGAACTGCGAGGTCGAGTCCGGGCCCGCGGTCCCGGGCGAGGAGCGCACCGCCTTCGGCGCCCTCTACCGCGAGACCATGGCGCGCACCGGCGCCTCGGGGCGCTACTTCTTCGACGACGCCTATCTCGGCGCCGCGCTCGACTTCGAGCGCTCGTGGTTGCTGCTCGCCCGCAGCGGCCCGGGTGAGCCCGCCGGCGCCGGCGCGATCGCGGCCGTCAGCGACGGGATGCTCCACTACTTCCTCGGCGGCACGGCGGAGGGTGCGATCGCGGAGTCACCCTTCCGAGTCGTGGTCGACGCGATGTGCGAGCTCGCCGGTGAGGTCGGCCTGCCGCTCAACCTCGGCGGCGGGGTCTCACCCGGCGACGGGCTCGAGGCGTTCAAGCGCGGCTTCGCCAACGCGTCGACCGAGTTCAGGACCGCCGGACTCGTCGGCGACCGTCGTGCCTACGACGAACTGAGCGCCGGCCGGGACGCCCCGGCGGGATTCTTCCCTGCCTACCGCGCGCCCCTCTGAGGGAGGCACCAGGTTCGCCGCTCAGCCGCGCGAGCGCTGGATCTTGCGCTTCGTCAGCTTGGCGATCGCCTCGATCTCGCGGTTCAGCATGTCGCCGGGGCAGTCGGTGTTCGACAGTCGCCGGTGCTTGGTGATCGTCGTGACGCCGACCCGCTTGCCCTTCGGGTGCGGGTTCGTGCCGCTGTCGCCGCCGCCCGACTTGAGCTTCGTCCGACCGACCGGGTCGATGTCTTCATGGTCGAGCTTCCAGGCGAGGAAGTCGGCGATGCCGCTCTTCAGGTTCTTCGAGACCCGCTCGCCGCCGCTGAACGTGCCGAGCGCCGCGACGCCGGTCGTCCCGTCGTTGAACCCGAGCGCGTGGGCTCCGACGACGGCGCGCGCGAGCCCGCCCTCGCGACCCTCGTAGATCCGTCCAAAGCGGTCGACGAGCGCGTTGTAGCCGACGTCGTCCCAACCGTTGCCGTTCTTGTGGAAGCGGCAGATCCCGAGGACCAGCCCGGCGGCCTCGGAGCGGCTGTAGTTGTTCGCGCTCACCGTGTGGTGGATGACGGCCGCCTTGACCTTGCCCTTGTCGGGGCGCTTGCGCGGCTTGCAGCCGCCGCGGCGCGCCTCGGCGCCCCACTCGCGGCGTGAGACGATGTCCGGCTTGGCGGTCTCGGCCATGGCGCTCGGCGCGACGAAGGTCGTCGCCGAGATCCAGGCCGAGTTGATCGCCGTCCGGGCGCTCGTCAGCGCGCTCTCGCCGTCGCTCGTCGTGCCTGAGACGTTTACGTAGTGGACCCGTCCGCTCGGGCGGAAGCCGCGGCCGCGCACCTGGAGCTCGTCGGCGCCGCCGAAGTAGACGGGATCGCCCGAGCCCGTCTCGACCCACTCACTCCACTCGCCGCCCTCGTCGCGGCCGCGGAGGTCGTAGGGGCGCGTCTCCTTCGCGAGTCCGGCGAGGTCGAAGCGCTTCGGCGCGGTGATCGGCGGTGTGACGTACGCCGTCTCGGTGGCGTCGCGCGCTGAGCGCTTCCCGGCGTTCCCGGCCGACAGCTGAACACGCTCCACGCCCGCGGGAACAGATTGCTCGAAGTCGACCGCGCCCGGCAGGTAGCGCGCTCCCGATATCGCCGGCGCCGCGACCCAGGCCGCGAGGCCGAGGCAGAGCAGCGCGAGCACGGAGCGGAACGGATGGCGGGGGCGGAATCTCTTCATCTGGGGGCTGGCAACACTGAGGTTGACGCTCGGTTGCGGACAACGCGCCGCACCCGGCGGCATTGAAGGCTCGCCTGCAAGCCCGCTCGCCTAGAAGGCGAGCGGGACCGACTCGGGGTTGTAGGCGCCCCGGTACTCGTCGCGGAAGTCGCGCACCGCGTCGATCGTCGCCTGCCCCTCGAAGCTCGGGCACTGCATCAGGTTGGTCCACCCCGACATTGCCACCGCCCCTGGATCCAGGTCCGAGTTGGGGAACATGACGATTCCGCTCGAGTCCTCCTCGAAGACCCCCTTGATGGCGAGCTGATCTTCCTCAGTGAGCTCGGGCGAGTACTCGATGGTGATTCGTCCGTGCTCCATCGAGTGGACGTAGTACTGCGGCTCGACCTCGTCGAGGTAGGCGCCGTCGGCCTGCTGCTCGGGGTTGTGGTTGCCCGAGTTGGCCGGGACCGTCGCATAGTCCGGCGGGTCCTGGCCGGGGCTCAGATGGGTGTTGCCCTCGTCCTTGAGGTCGAGCTCGAGCTCGCAGCCCGCCTCGTCCGCCGCGGTCTCCAGGTCGCCCTGCTCGAGATCGCCGGGAGGCGTGCCCTCTCGGCCGTCGCCTTCGTAGCCGTGGTCGAACCCGCTCTCCTGGCTGATGAATGCGAGCTCGGGAGCGTCGACGCGGTTGCCCTGCTCGTCGGTCGCCGGATCGCCGGAGGTCAGCACGATGACGAGTCCGATCAGCACAGCGACCGAGATCACGCCTGCGACCAGGTAGCCGACGATCATCCGCCCGCGACCGCCCGCGGCGGCACGGCGCTCGGCAGCCAGGCGTTCCTGGCGCAGGCGTTCGCGCTGTTCGGACTTCGAGGCCATGGGGGAGAGCGACGGACGAGACTAGCGAACGGCCTTGAGCGTCTCCGAAGCGCCGTTCCTCGATGCTGCGGCGCTCGTCGGCCCGTAGACCTCGTCGAGGAAGCTCGCGAGCTCGGTGTTGAGCCGGGTCGGCGAGAGGCGCCACTCGGCGAAGGAGGTCGCCTCGACCAGGCGCCCGTTCGGCAGCTCCTCGAAGAGCATGTCCGAGTCCGAGAACGGGTGCAGCGGGTCGGCCGGGTGGCCGATGATCAGCGTCGGCAGCTCGATGTTGACCCGGTCGTGATGAGGCGGCGCTGTGCGCTCGAACAGGACGCCCTCCATGACCGCGCTCGACGCCTCGGGCGTCTGGCGCACCCAGTCGAGCGCGATGTCGGCGACGAGCGTGGTCCGCGGGATCCGGCTCGTCAGCGCCGACACCGCGTGGAGCAGCGGGCGGCCGAACTTGAGGCCGAGCAGCACCGGGCTGAAGACGAGGACCGCCCCGACGAGCGCGTTGTCGAGCACCGGCATCTCGATGAACAGCCCGCGCGCGATGTCCGGCCGGCGCACGGCGAGGTCGAGCGCGATGTTCGCTCCGAGCGACGTGCCGCCGACCACGGGGCGGTCGATCTCGAGCGCCTCGATCGCGGTCTCGACCTGATGGGAGAACGCGGGGATGCTGTAGAGGCGCATGTCGTCGGGCCGCTCCGAGCGCCCGTGCCCGAGCATGTCGAGGGCGATGACGCGGTAGCCCTGTTCGGCGAGCGCCGGCCCGAGGCGGTCGTACATCCGACGGTTCATCAGCAGGCCGTGCGTGAGGACGATCGTCCGCTCGCCCTCGCCCCACTGGGTGTAGCCCATCTTGCGCCCGCGGTAGTCGATCTCGCCCTCGCGCATCGAGTTCGCACCCGTGCCCCCGGCCCTCGTGGCCGCGTTACCCCTGCTCGCCATCGATCGTCCCCCGGTCGCCTACCGCGATTCCGCGGCGATCATCTCCTCGACCTCGGCGGCCATGTCCCACGGCCGCGAGGCCCGAATCGCGCTCAGCACGGCACGCGTGCCCGGCGCGCGGTTGAGCGCATAGAAATGGATGCCGGGAGCGCCGCGCGCGAGCAGCTCGTCGCACTGCCGGGCCGCGTAGGCGATCCCGAGCATCGCCTCGGCCTCCGCGTCGCCGCCGAGCGCGGCCATCGCGCGCTCGAGCTGCGGCGGGATCGATGCGTCGCAGAGCGTGCAGATGCGCTGCACCTGACCGAAGCTCGCGATCGGGATGACGCCGGGGATGATCGGGACGTCGATCCCCATCTCGCGCGCCGCGTCGACGAAGCGGAAGTAGTCGCTGTTGTCGAAATAGAGCTGGGTGATCAGGAAGCTCGCGCCGGCGTCGACCTTGCGCTTGAGGTAGCGGAGGTCGCTCTCGAGGTCGGGCGCCTCGGGGTGCACCTCCGGGAAGCAGGCACCCCCGATCGCGAAGTCGTGCCCCGAAGCGGCGATGAACTCCGTCAGCTCGGCGGCGCTCGAGAGCCCGTCGGCCGGCGGCGTGAAGTCGGTCTCGCCTCGCGGCGGGTCGCCGCGCAGGGCGAGAACGTTCTCGACGCCCGCGGCCTCGAAGCGGTCGAGGATCCGGCGCAGGCCGGGCTGCGTCTCGCCCACGCAGCTCAGGTGCGCCATCGTCTCGATGCCGTAGTCCTTGCCGATCCGCTCGACGAGCTCGATCGTCCCCTCGCGGGTCGAGCCGGCGGCGCCGTAGGTCACCGAGACGAAGTCCGGCTCGAGCGGCTGCAGCGCCTCGACGGTCTCGAACAGTCGCTTCTCGCCCTCCGCGTCGCGCGGCGGTGAGAACTCGACCGAGAAGACGGGCTCGGGCTGCTTGAGGCGTTCGTCGATGCGCATCGGTGCCATGAGACTAGAGCCGGGCGGCCGCGCGCTCGCCGCTAGGCCCGGCTCAGCCGGCGGCCATCGCGACGGCAGGCTCGAGCGCGGTCGCGACGGCGAACCGGACTCCACCTCGCTCGCAGTCGAGCGCGGCGGACACATCGTCCGCCTCCCAGGCCTCGGTGACGGCCACGTCTGGCTCGACCGGCTCACCGTCGACGCGAGCGTCGAGGAAGTCCGTGCTCACGCGGCAGAGCTCCTCGGGCTCGCCGCGCAGGCTGACGCCGAGCGCGAACTCGCCCGAGTCGCTCTCCCAGAGCTCGAGCCGGCTGCCCTCGAGGCCGCGGAGCGCCGGCTCGGGGTTCGCGACGGCCTGCTCGGGGTCGCCGCCGGGAGCCGCGAGCAGCCACCCGAGCGGTGCCGCTCCGAGCTCGTCGGCGTAGCGCGAGCGCCATCCCTCGCCCGGGTCCCCGGGCTGCTTGGCCGGACGCTGTTCGGCGGCGCGGTCGCCGAACATGACCTCGGCCGTCGAGGACGGCGGCCGCCTGTAGGCCTCATCGACGCCGTCCCAGCCTTCCTCGGTGTAGATGTCGCAGACGTAGGCCAGCCCGGCGGTGTAGGGGTAGAGCAGCTGGCGCTGGAAGAAGTCCGGGATCCGCTCGAGATCGTCCTGGGCGCCGGCCGCCGCGGGGTCGAACAAGAGCGACAGCTGGGCCTCGGGCCCGATCGCGCCGAGCTGGTAGAAGCTCATCGCCAGCGTCGCGTCGCCCTCGACGAGCGCCTGTCTCGCGAGCACGGAATCGCTCCTGCCCTCCGGCACCTCCCCGTCGGGCAGCGGTATGCCGAGCGCCTGGTCGGCGAGCGCGTGCTCGAGCTCGTGGGCCAGCGTCACGAGCTCGACGGTTCCGAACCCGTCGGCCCTGACGAGGAGCTCCTCCGTCTTCGGCACGTAGAGCCCCGCGACCTGCGAGGTCAACGCCTGCTCGGTGACCTCGCCGACGTCCGTGCCGGGTTCGATGGCACCCAGGAGCGCGAGCGCCTGGTTGTCGAGCTCGGTCCGCTGCGGATCGGTCTCCTCTGCCACCAGCTCGGTGATCCGCCGCTCGATCTGGCGCGAGCTCAGGAATTCGGCGTTGACCGGCCGGTCGAAAGTCAGCTGGCGGATGCCCACCATCTGGCCCGAGACGGCTCGCACGAGCTCGGACAGGTCGCGGACCTCCGGCAGCTCGGGGGCACCGGGAGGGTCATCGGTGAGGCAACGCGTGATCGTCGGGTCGTTCGCGAGCTCGAAGCCCTCCGACAGCGCGTCTCGCTGAGGTGCGAGACTCGCGCTCGGCTCGGAAGCCGGGTCGTGCGCGAGCGCACCGGCGAGGGCGAGCACCGTCAGGACGGCGAGCATCAGGACGCGCTCCACGGCGCCAGCCTTGCAGACGCGAGCCAAGCGACGTGCCCGCCGTCCGGTGCCGCGGCCGCCCTGGCTGCGGGTATCGTCGCGGCATGCGGGGCCGCAGAAATTCGCCTCTCGGGGCCCTCGCGTGCGTGCTGATCGCGATCCTTCTCAGCGGTTGCGGCGCCGCGGGCAGGGCGCCCGCGGGCAGCCTCGCCGAGCTCTCGCCGGCCGGGACCGACATCTATGTCGAAGCCGTCCTCGAGCCGGACTTCGACGCCCGCGAGGCGATCAACTCCGTCACCGAGCGCTTCCCGCGCGGCCGGATGATCGAGGCGGAGATCGCCGATGAGGTCGACGAGCGACTCGCGGCCGTCGCGGGCCCCAACCGGCCGCTCGGCTTCGGACGCGACATCGAGCCATGGCTCGGCGACCGGTTCTCGTTCTCGGCCGATGGCCTCGAGGCGGGGCGACCGCGCTTCAGCCTCGTCCTCGAGACGAGCGACCCCGAGGCCGCGGCCGCGGCGATCGAGCGGCTCGCGGCCTCGAGCGCCGATCCCGCCGATCAGCGCGAGGGCGAGCTCGGAGCGGTCTACGAGCTCGACTCGGGACTCGCCCGCGTCGGCCGCGTCCAGGTCGGGGTGGTCGGCGAGCGTGTGGTGATCGCGTCGGATCCGCGCCGTTTCGACGCCGTGGCGGCGCTCGAGGAGGCCGAGGAACCGCGCTCGCTCGCCTCGCGCGACGACTTCTCCTATGCGGTCGGCACTGCCGAGGGCTCGAGCGCGATCGTCTTCTCGTGGCTCGACTCGACCGACGCGCTCGACGCCGCCGCCGAGCGCCTCGGCGAGCCCGATCTCGCCCGGCGCCTGGACGCCTTCGTGCGCCAGTCGGGCATCGACGGCAAGGAGCCGGCGTCGTTCGCGCTCGGCCTCACCGCGGACGTGGTCCTGTTCGACACCAGCATCGCGCTGCTCGACCGCGCCGAGCCCGACCCCGAAGCCGACGAGCTGCTGCTCGGCTCGCTGCCGCTGCAGTCGATCTTCGCGGCCGCGTGCTCGTCGTGTCTCGAGACGGCGGTCTCCGGCGACACCGCGGACGCTGCGCTCGGCATGCTGATCGATCCGCGCGACCGCGCCGCCGTCGATCAGATCCGCTCCAGGCTGAGCGGACTCGGCCGCGGGTTGGGGCCCGCGGCCGCATTCGTCTACGCCGAGAGCCCGGTCTCGCTCGCCGGCGGGATCGTGGTCGAGGTCCGGGAGCCGGTCGCCGTCGGTGGGGAGCTCGCCGAGCTGCGCCGTCGCACGGCGACGCTCGACGGCGCGCGGGTGTCCGGTGTGCGGCTTCCTCGCGACACACGCGCTCAGGGTTTCGAGGTCAGGTTCCGCGGCGAGGACGAGAGCTACATAGTCGCCGCGAACGACACGCGGCTCGTGCTCGCCCGTGGGCGTGCCGCGGCGGCCCTGGCGCTCGCGCCCCGCGTGACGCTGGGCGACGTCCGCGCCTTCGCCGACTTCTCCGACCAGCTCGGTGACGAGTTCTCGCCGAGCGCGCTGCTCGACGTCGCCAGGATCCGGGGCCTGCTCGGCCCGAGCCGGGATCCCGACGTCCAGCGGATGCTGAGGACGATCGACGAGATCAACCGCGTCGGTGTCGGGGTGCGCGTGGCCGAGGGGCGGCTGATCACGCGGCTGATCGTCGGGCTCGAGGGCTTCGACTGACCGCGGCGCCCGGGCCCGCCCGGGCGGCGCTCATTCGCCTCCGAACCGGCCTTCGCCGAGGCTCCGCACGCCGCGGTAGTAGATGCTCGCGAGGGCGCGGCAATCGATGCGGTCGAGCGGATTCTCGTTCTCGCAGCTCGCCTCCATGTCCGCCTTGAAGCGCTCGTCGGCCGCCGCGCGCGCGGCGGCGGTCGCGCCGGTGAGAGCGGCGTTTCGGTAGGCGAAGTCGTGGCGTACGCAAGCGCCGTGGAAGTCGAATGTGGGGGCGCCGTCGGGGACGTGCGTGCAGCCGTCCTCGCTCCAGTCGAGCCGCTCGTCACGATCGGCCGAGGCCGCGAGCGCGAGGAACTCGGCGAGCGGCAGCTCGAGCGCGGCGACGTAGGCCTGCGCGGGCGTGGTCGGCTCGAGCGTCCCCGGGTGCCCGTCGCAGAACCCCGCGGCGTCGCAGATCCCGATCGCGAGGCCTCGGATCACGCCGGTGGTCGGGAGGGTGATCAGGGCGGCGGCGAGCAGCGCGAGGAGGGCGATCAGGCCGACGTACTCGGCGCTCGCCTGGCCGCGCTCGTCGCTTCGCCTCACGTCGGTTCGAAGCCCGGGCCCGACGAGCGCGCGCCTCGCGGCGCGTGGATCGGCACGACCTCGCCGCAGTTTGCGGGATCGTGCGCGTGAGGCGGCACGGTGACCCTTGCGAGGCGCCGGCCGGCTGCCTAGGTTGACCGCAGGCGATCGGGAGAGGGCGGAGCCGCAGAAGCCAGGCGGCGCCCCGCACTCGAAGGCGGTCGGCCGGAGACCACTTTCACGCGAAGGCTACGCGTGAGGCAGGTGCCCGGCCAGACGCCACCGGTCGCCTTTTTCGTGCTCCCGCACGGATCCGGCACTCGAATACGGCGGTCGCCAAGGCACCGTCCGGCGGCGTGCCTAGCTTGCCCTTCGAGGACACCCACGGGTGTCCGGCTCGAGCATGGTGCCTCTCGCGACGGCGCCGCCGCCTGTCCGGCCTCGGGTCCCGCGACCGGGCGCGGCTTTCCCGGGAGGAGGACGTCGCGTCGCCCGCCCGGCTCGCGGCCCGACTAGCCCGTCCCCTCCCCAACTTCGTCGGTCGGCTTGTGATCCAGCAGTCAGGCGCTGCGTAGAGTTCTCGACGTGTCGGTGACCTCTGAGCTCGATCCGGCCGCTGTAGCGGAGCTCGCCTCGCGCGTCCGCGCCAACGTCGGCCGCGCGGTCAAGGTCTCCGACACGGTCGTGCGAGACATCCTCGTCGCACTGCTGGCCGAGGGCCACGTCCTGATCGAGGACTATCCGGGCGTCGGAAAGACCGCGCTCGCACGGGCGCTCGCCCGCTCGATCGCCGCCCGCTACGCGCGTATCCAGTGCACCGCCGACCTGCTGCCCTCCGACGTGATCGGCACCAACGTCTTCAACCAGCCCGAGGCGAGGTTCGAGTTCCATCCGGGCCCAGTGTTCGCGAACGTGGTCCTCGTCGACGAGGTCAACAGGACGACGCCGAAGACCCAGTCCGGTCTGCTCGAGTGCATGCAGGAGGGGCGGGTGACGATCGACGGCACGACGCACGAGATCGCGCGTCCGTTCGTCGTCCTCGCGACCCAGAACCCGGCCGACCTCGAGGGGACCTATCCGCTCCCCGAGGCACAGCTCGATCGCTTCTGCGTCCGCGTCTCGCTCGGCTATCCGAGCGCCGGCGAGGAGGCGGAGATGCTCGCCCAGCACTCCGATCACGATCGCGTCCTCGACCTCGAGGCCGTGGCCGACGTGGCGACCGTGCGCGCCGCCCAGATCGCCGCCTCCGAGGTTCACGCCTCCGAGGCGCTGCGCCGCTACATCGTGGCCCTCGCCGCCGCGACACGCGAGGACGAGCGCGTCGCGCTCGGCGCGAGCCCGCGCGCCGGCCTGATGCTGTTCCGCGCGGCGAAGGCGGTCGCGGCGCTCCAGGGCCGCGACCACGCCCTGCCCGACGACGTCCAGGCGCTCGCCGGCTCCGTGCTGGCCCACCGTCTGCTGATGGCGCCGGGGCGATCGCCGGATGAGGCGCAGACCGTGATCGACGACGTGCTCTCGCGCGTCCCGGCGCTCTAGGACGCCGATGCGTCGCGCGGCCGGATTCGCCCTCGCCGGCGCCGGCCTGTGGATCGTCGGCTCAGGGCTCGGCGAGCCCTCGCTGCTCGCGCTCGGGGTTGCGCTGGTCCTGTATCCGCTCCTGGCCTCCGGCTGGCTCATGCTCGCCACGCGCGGCGCTCGCCTCGAGCGCTCCGGCCTCCCAGCCCGCATCGCCGAGGGCGAGTCGTTCGGCTACGAGATCGAGCTGCGCGGGGGAAGCCTGCGCGCGCCCGGCGGACTGTTGAGCGACCCGGCCTCGGATCTCGTCACCTCGACTGCGCCGGGCTGGCGCTCGCTGCCCGCCGACGCGGCCCTCGAGGGTCGCGGCCGCCGCGAGCTCGAGGCGCCCGTGCTCGAGCTCACCGATCCTCTAGGGATCGCCTCGCGGTGCGTCACGGGCGAGCGCTCGGAGATCCTCGTGATGCCGCGGATCGAGACCGTCGAGGCGAGCGCCACCGGCGCCGAGGCGGGGCTCGCCGCGGCGCTGAGCGCCGCCGCCGCGGCCGGCGGCTCGCTGGAGGCGCGCGGTCTCGAGTTCGAGGTCGACGGCCTGCGCCCCTACCGCCCCGGCGTCTCCGCCTCGCGGATCCACTGGCCGACTGTCGCCCGCACCGGCGAGATGGTCGAGCGCCGGCTCGCGGCCGGTGAGGGCGCGGCCGCACTCGTCGTCGCCGACGCGAGCGCTCCCGAGGGCCGCGAGGCGCTCGACGCGATGGTCCGGGCGGCGGCCTCGCTCGTCCACGCGCTCGCACCTCGCGGCGGCTGCGGTCTCGTCCTCTCCGGGCTCAATCGGACGCTGCGCGTCGGCGAGCGCCACGAGGGATTCGACGACGCCCATGTCCGGCTCGCGCTACTCGAGCCCGGTCCGATGCCGGCGCTCGCCCGCGACGCGGCGCCCAGGGTCGTCTTCTGGGTCGCGGCTCGGCCGCTCCACCGCTCGCCCGTCGGCGGCCTGCCGACCGTCCTCGTGACACCGTTCGCCGAGCCGCGCGAGGGCGGGTTCACGGTCGCGGGCTGCACCGGCGTCCCGCTCGAGCGCGGCGCTCGACATCGCGCGCTCGCCGGGAGCGCGCGATGAAGCTCACGCGCGCGGCGGCGCCGCGGCTCGCCGAGGGGCTCGCCGAGCTCGCCGCCTTCGCCGCCCTGGCGGCCTTCGGCGCGCTGACCTGGTCGCGGATGCTCGCCGACCCGCCACTCGGTCGCATCCTCGGATCCGTCGTCCTCGCCACCGCCCTGCTGGCCGTCCTGCTCATGCTCGGCCGGGCCGTCGGCGGTCGCGCCCGGCTCGTGCTGGGATCGGTCGCCGTGACCGCGGTCGCGTTCGTCCTCGCATCCCTCGTCGCCGGGATCGAGCCGCGGCTGCTCGCGCCGGCGCGCTGGGACGAGCTAGGGCCGCTGCTCGCCGACGGTCTCGCGCGGGCCGGCCAGGTCGAGATGCCCTACGGCGGCGACGACGCGTCGGTGCCGCTCGTCCTGCTCACGGGGCAGGCATTGCTCGTCGTTCTCGCCGCCGCGCTCGCCGGATTCGGCCGTCGCGAGCGACCGCGGGCGCTCGCCGGACTCGTCGGGCTGCTCGTCGTCTACGGCGTCGGGGTCGCACTCGTCGAGTCGGGCGGCGGTTTCGTCCGCGCGCTGGCGCTCGTCGCCCTGGTCGCGGTCTGGGTCTGGACGTGCTCGGAGCGGCGGCCTCGCTTTCGTCCCGCGCTCGTCGCCGCCGCGGCGCTCGCGCTCGTCGCCTCGCTGCTCGGCGCCAGGGCCGCCGCCGGCGACCCCGGCTGGGACTATCGCGACTGGGATCCGTTCGGCGGCGAGCGCTCCGGAGTCAGCTTCGACTGGAACCACAGCTACGGCCCGTTCGAGTGGCCGCAAGAGGGCACCGAGGTGCTGCGGATCGAGGCCGACGGCCCCGCCTACTGGAAGGCCTCGGTCCTCGATCGATTCGACGGCGTCGAGTGGGTCCGCGCCGAGGGCGCCGAGCGCGACGGGCTCCAGACCGGCCTGCCCTACGGCTCGGAGCCCAGCCTCGAGCGCGACTCGAATCTCCGCCGGCACTCGGACTGGCTGCGGAGCTTCGACGTCCGTGTGCTCTCGCTCGAGTCACCGTTCGCGATCGTCGCCGGGCAGGCGCTGTCGATCTACGGCCTCGACGGCGGGACGGTGTCCGCCGACGGGACGGTCGAGCTCGAGCCCGAGCCGCTCGGCCGGGGCGACGAGTACACCGTCGACGCCTACGTCCCCGACCCGACCACGGAGCAGCTCGAGCGGCAGCCGTCCTCCTACGACCCGGGCCTCGCCGCCTACACGTCGATCGATCTCCCGGCGCCGGAGGGCAGCCTGCCGCAGGTCGCCTCGTTCCCGCCGCTCGGCAGCGGTCTCGGCGGCGAGCGCCGGGCCCGCCGGGAGGTCGGTGCGACGGGCTACGCCGGGGTCCTCGAGCTGACCGATGAGGTGACGGCGGGCGCCGAGACCTCGTGGGAGCGCGTCCGCGCCGTGCGCGACTTCCTCGCCGAGCCGCAGTTCACCTACTTCCAGTCGGTGACCGAGTCCGAGCTCCCGCTCGCCACCTTCCTGCTCGACGATCCGCGCGGCTACTGCCAGCAGTTCTCCGGCGCGATGGCGCTGATGCTGCGGATGTCGGGCGTCCCGACGCGGGTCGTCTCGGGGTTCGCTCCGGGAGAGCCGACGGGCGAGGGTGAGGAGGCCGGCTTCACGGTCACCGACCGCGAGGCGCACTCCTGGGTCGAGGTCTACTTCGAGCGGATCGGCTGGGTGGCGTTCGACCCGACGCCGCCGGCCGCCCCGGCGAGCCGCGAAGAGTCCTCGGACTCCGTCGCGATCCCCCCGCTCCCCGGTGGCGAGGAGGCCGGCGACGGGCTCTCGCAGGGTCGCGACGAGCCGCAGCTCGACGGCGGCTCGCCGCCTCCGGCGCTCGAGCCGACGACCGGGACGCGAGACCCGTTTCCCGCCTTCGAGCTCGCGGGTGGCGCGGCCCTCCTGGGCCTCCTCGCAGCCACCGGCATCGCCTACGTCCGCCGCCGACGTCTCGACAGGCTCGGCGCCGACGGGGAGATCCAACTCGCCGAGCTCGCGGACGCCCTGCGGCGCCTCGGCTGGCGGCCGCGGCCGGGCGAGACCCTGGCCGCGCTCGAGCGGCGCCTACGGCGCGATGGCGCGACGGACGCCGCCGCCTACGTCGACGCGCTCAGCCGCGCCCGTTATTCGCCCGGCGCTTCCGCGCCGCCTTCGGCTTCCGATCGCCGCCGCCTGAGGCGTTCGCTCGCCGCCCGCCGCGGTCCGCGTGCCCGGCTCGCCGGTCTGCTTGCGATCCCGCCCGGCGGTCCGGCCGCCCGTCACGTCCCGTCGAGCGCGCGCCGCTCGCCCCGGCCTGTCGCCCGGAGCCCCGCGAGCTCGCCTTCGCGCTGACGCGCCCGCCTCGAGCCTTCGCGTTCGTCGCCTTCGCGCCTCCGCCGCCCGTCGACTTGGAGACCGTCCTCTGCCGGCGCTCGCCGTCGCCCGAGGCGAGCTTCGCGTAGGCGATCACGTTGTCCTCGTAGCTCCCGGCCTCGGGATCGAACTCGCCGCCGCAGGTGATCAGCACCATCGTCGACTTCGGCGTCGGCTGGTAGACCGCCTCGGCGGGAAAGGTCTCCTTCGCGACCTGGCTCACGCCCGTGATCTCGTACTCGAGCGACTCGCCGTCCGCGTCCGTGACGAAGACCGGATCGCCGGGCTGGGCCTGACCGATCTCGTAGAAGATCGCCGGACCCTCGGTGCTGTCGAGATGGCCGACGAACACGCTGCGCCCCGGCTCGCCCGGGCGCGGCCCGGCGCTCAGCCAGCCCGCCTCGTCGGGCGGCGGGATGACGATCCCCTTCTTGTTGCTATCGGTCGCGACGAGCGGGGTGTCGATGCCGAGCGTGGGTATCGCGAGATTCGCGGGCGGCGCGGGACGCGGCCCGCCGATCCGTCCCGTCGCCTCGCCTCCGTTCCCGCCATCCCCACCGCCGCGCCGGACGCTTCGCGCGACGGCATCGGCGCCGCCCGTTACCGCAGCGACCTGGGCCGCCTCGCTCGGATCGGGCGCCGGGGCCTCCTCGCCGTCGTCCGACCCCGCGAGCACGAGGATCACCGCTGCCGCGACGGCGGCGGGAACGGCGATCGCGATCGCCGTCGTGAGGCCTTCCCGCGAAGGGAGCGACGGCCGTCGCCGGCCGCCGCTCGTGTGCTCCCCCTCCGACCCGGTCTCAGGTCGGTCGCCCGGATCTTCTCGCTGCTCAGGCACCCGCCGCCGTATCGGCGCGGTGGCGCCGGCGCATGAGCATCAGGCCGGCGCTGCCGGCGGCTGCACCGATGCCGGCGGCCAGCAGGGCGGCGATGAGCGGAACCTCGTCGGTCGGCGACCAGCCGAAGCCGGTCTCGGGCGCCGCCGAGGGCAGTGCCGTCGCGTCCTGGGCGAGGACGATGCGCGGCTCCTCTCCACGGCTGCCGACGACGAACGCCGTCGCCGCGCTGCCCGCCGCCAGCGACACGTCCTGTGGTCCGAGGACCGGCTTGCCGCTCTTCGGATCGTCGAGCGAGACCGAGTAGGTGCCCGGGTTGACCGTCAGGTAGCCGACCGCCTGCTCGTAGCGCACACCCTCGGCGACGGGCTGGCCGTCGATGACGATGTCCGGCTCGCCGAACTCGGGTGCGGCGTGGATCATCCGCACCCTGGCCTTGCCGGGCTTGGCGGCCGCGTCCTCGTAGGAGCGCAGCTCGGCGGAGTCGCCCTTCGCGAGCGCGACGACCGTGTAGCTCTCTCCGGCCTCGAAGCTCTCCTCGCCGGGCAGCTCGAGTCCGTCGGGGCCTTCGAGGAGGAGGTCCTGATCACCGGCCGGAACGGACGCGAAGTCGGTGTACTTCCCGAAGCCGGCGGAGCCGACCGGGGTCCCGCCGACGTTCAGCTCAGCCTCGCCCACGCCCGGAACGGCGTGCACGAAACGGACCTGAGCCTTGCCGGAGCCACCGCCCTGCGCCAAGCTCTGCCCGGCCGAGAGGCCGAAGACGGCGAGGCAAAGCGCGATGGCGAAGGTCAGGCGCTTGATGAAAGTTGTCTTCACAATGAGTAGATCCATGCTTGGGGGGAATTTGGACACGCTATGGGAAGTTCCCGAGTCGAACAGGCCCTAAACGAACTCGATCCCGGGTCACGCGCCGTCGTCGATCTGTCGCTCGGCACCGATTTCTCGGACGAGAACATCGCGACGCTGATCCGTGTCGAGCCCGATGAGGTCGCGCGTCGTCGCGACCGCGCGATCGACGCTCTGCAGCAGAAACTGGGCGGCGCGTCGCACGATGACGTCGTCCTCGAGCTCTGCGCCGCGATGGGTGTCGAGCCGCCGGCGACGATGCTCGAAGGCGGGCCGCGCAACGGTTCGGTCACCGCCCTCGCGAATGGCGACGTGCCGGTCGCGGATGGGCCGGTCGCCGCGGCTGAGGCGCCGACCGAGACGGAGGAGAGTGCCGAGGCGCACTCGGAAGCGAAGGATCCGATCGACTCCGCGGCGGTTGGCGAGCCCTCCCCGGACGCGCCCGCCCCGGAAGACGTGGCCGCCGAGACCGCCGAGCCCGCTGCGGACCCCGTCGGCGACTCCGAGGAATCGACCGACGACGCCGCGCCGCCCGCCGGCGCCGCCGCGGGCGTCATCGCCGTGCCGTTCGAGCCCGGCGAGACCGACGCCGCATCGGGCGGACCGGCGCTCCCGCCGGAGAGCGAGTCCGAAGCGGACGCCGATCCGCAGCCCGAGCCCGAGCCCGAGGACCGGGAGTCTCGGTATGAGGATGGCCGCGAGCCCGCCGTGGTCCCCCCACCACCGCCTTCGTCAGACGCGACCGCGAGCGACTCGGAGCGCTCCGGATCGCGGCGGCGCGTCGGTGTGCTTCTCGCTGCCGCGGTGGCCGGAGTCATCGCCATCGGCGGCGTGGTCGCGCTGAGCTCGGGCGGGGGATCGGAATCGGAGCCCGTCGAGCCCGACCCCTCGGCCACCGAGGCTCCGTCCGACCCGCCGGGCACCGCGGAGCAGCCCTCCGAGGAGCCCGAGGTCTCGGCGACGCTCGACGCGCTTCCCGACGCGCCGGCCGATGGGGAGGCGGAGGTGGCCCTAGAGGGCGATCGGCTCACCGTGACGCTCGACGGCCTTCCGGCGCCGAGCGGGACCTACGAGGCCTGGCTGTTCACGAGCGTGCTCGACTCGCGCCCGCTCGGCTCGACCGGCGACGGTTCGGGCGAGATCAGTGCGCGGCTGCCCGAATCGGCCGACCGCTACGAGTACCTGGACGTCTCGCTCCAGCCGTCCGGGAACGCTCAGCACAGCGGCCAGAGCATCTTCCGCGTCCCCGTCGCTGACCTGCTCGGCTAGCGGGACGTCTCCGCGAGCCACTCGTCGATCAGGCGCCGAGCGATCGCGAGCCGCGGTGGTAGGACGAGGTCGCTGAGCTCGTCGCGCGCGAACCAGCGCGCGTCCTCGAGCTCGCCGTCGACCGGCGCGGCCTCGCCGGCGATCCGCAGGCAGCGGAAACCGAGCATGAGCTGTCCGGGGAACGGCCAGGGCTGCGACGAGCGATAGACGACCGTCCCCACCTCGACGCCCGACTCCTCCGCGACCTCTCGTATCACCGCCTCCTCGAGCGACTCGCCCGGCTCGACGAAGCCGGCCAGCGCCGAATAGCGGCCCTCCGGCCAACTCGGCTGGCGCCCGAGCAGGACCCGGTCGCGCTCGTCGTCGACGACGAGCATGATCACGACCGGATCGAGGCGGGGGTGATGCTGGGCCCCGCAGCCGGGACAGCGGCGGACCCAGCCCGCGTCTCCGGGCTCGGTGAGCGTGCCGCAGTTCGAGCAGTGGCCGTTTCGCCGGTGCCAGTTGCCCGCCGCGACCGCGGTCGCGGCGATCGCGGCTTCGGCGCCGGGCAGCGCGGCGGCGAGGTCACGCAGGCCCCGGCGCTCCTCACCGATCGCGTCGTGGTCCTCGGCCGCGAACAGCGCCGCCCCGTCGCGCAGGCCCACGAGGACCTCTACGGGGGCGGGATCGGGGCCGAGCTCGCGCAGGTCGAGTGACCCGTCCGACCGCGTCGCGACATCGCCGCGACTCGTGACGAGCAGGCGGGCGTCGGCCGATCCGCGCGCGGCGGCGAGAGCCTCGGCGTCGCCTCGCAGCGCGGTCGCGCGGTCGAGATCGGCGCCCGCGAAGGCGTTCGGGTCGAGGCTCACACGCGGAGCTTGGCAGCCACCACGCGCGAGCCTCGACCGAATCGACGCCTCGGGAGCCTGCCGCTAGGCCGGCTGCGGCTCGAACTGACCGCGGCGCCGGCGAGTCAGGACGACCGCCATCGTCGTCAGCCAGGCGAGGCCGAAGGCGATGAGATCCCGCTGAGGACCGAGTCCGGGACGCCGGCGACGCTGCCGATGTTCTGGATGTTGGTGACGATGATCAGCGACCCGACGCTCAGACCGAGGATCTGCGGCGAGAGGTGGCGCACGATCCAGGCCGCGAGCGGCGCGGCGATCAGACCGCCGACGAGCAGGGCGCCGACCCAGCCCCATTCGATGCCCTGCGAGCCGAGGCCGAACAGGAACCCGAGCGAGGCGCCGATCGCGACGAGGAACTCCGAGGTGTCGATCGAGCCGACGACCTTCCGCGGCTCCATCTTCGTCGAGGCGAGGAGGGTCGGGGTGCCAATCGGCCCCCAGCCGCCGCCGCCCATCGCGTCCATCGCACCCGCGAACAGGCCGAGCGGAGCGAGGAAGATCGACTTGATCTTCGAGCCGGGGGACTGCTCGCCGGCCTCCTCCTTCGCCTCGAGCCGCTCCTCCTGCGTACGCCGGCCGCGCTTGCCGGTGAAGCGGTAGAGGACGTAGACGCCGAGGCAGAGCAGGATGCCCGAGACCACGGGCGCCGCGGCCTCGGCCGAGAGCGAAGACAGGACCATCGCGCCGACGAACGCGCCGATGAAGCCCGGCACGGCCATCCGGATCACGACCGACCAGTCGACGTTGCCGAACTTCCAGTGCGCGGTCCCTGACGCGAGCGTGGTTCCGATCTCGGCCAGGTGGACGCTGGCCGACGCGGCGGCCGGAGCGATGCCGACCGTCAGCAGGAGCGTCGTCGAGGTGACGCCGTAGGACATGCCCAGGGCGCCGTCGATCAATTGTGCGAAGAGGCCGATCAGGCCGAATGCGAGGAGCTTCAACACGGGATTCGATCCTTTGGCATCGAGAAGATCAAGAAAGAGCGACGCGCGATGGTAGCCGCGCTTGAATCGTTTCCGGATATTCCCGATCAAGTTTGACGACAAACGTTCGGATCGCTCCGGCCCATCCGCCCACGCGAGCTCGAGGTGACAGTCCGTCGCATATCGACCCGAGCCCTGGGTAGGCACGACCGGACCGTCCGTTCCATGGGAGGAGCGCAGTGGGTTTCTTGGATCGATCGCGCATCGTCGCGCCACCGGGCTACAGCCGCTGGCTGATTCCGCCGGCTGCGCTCGCCGTCCATCTCTCGATCGGTCAGGTCTACGCGTTCAGCGTCTTCAAGACACCGTTGCAGGAGCACTTCGGGACGGCCGGGACGCCGATCAGCATCATCTTCTCGATCGCGATCGTGATGCTCGGTCTGTCCGCCGCGGTCCTGGGCAAGTGGGTCGAGCGCGTCGGCCCGCGAAAGACGATGTTCTTCTCCGGGCTGCTGTGGACGAGTGGGTTCCTGGTGTCGGCGATCGGGATCGCGCTCGACCAGCTCTGGCTCATGTACCTCGGGTACGGAGTCCTCGGCGGGATCGGGCTCGGGATCGGCTACATCTCGCCGGTCTCGACGCTGATCAAGTGGTTCCCCGACCGCCCCGGCCTCGCGACGGGCTTGGCGATCATGGGCTTCGGAGGCGGCGCGCTGATCGCAGCGCCGCTCTCGGAGAGCCTGCTGAGCGCCTTCTCGGACTCGATCGCTCCCTGCTTCCTCGTCCTCGGCGGGATCTACCTCGTCGCGATGATGCTCGGCGCGCTGACGATCCGCGTCCCCGCCGACGACTGGAAGCCCGAGGGCTACACGCCACCCGAAGAGGACTCGGACGCGATGCAGACCTCGCACGACGTCAGCGCCTCGAGCGCGCTCAAGACACCCCAGTTCTGGCTGCTGTGGACGGTCCTGTTCTGCAACGTCACCGCCGGGATCGGGATCATCGAGCAGGCCGAGCCGATGATCAGCGACTTCTTCCCGGAGGTCGCCGCCGCGGCCGCCGCCGGCTACGTCGGGCTCCTGTCGCTCGCCAACATGGCCGGTCGTTTCGCCTGGTCGGCGACGTCCGACAGGGTCGGGCGCAAGCCGATCTACATGCTCTATCTCGGTGCCGGAGCGGGCCTCTACCTATTTCTCGCGGCAGCCGGGAGCAGCGCGCTGGCGCTGTTCGTGCTCGCCTCGGCGATCATCATCTCCTTCTACGGCGGAGGCTTCGCGACGATCCCCGCCTACCTCAAGGACCTGTTCGGCGGCGCTCAGGTCGGAGCGATCCACGGCCGGCTTCTCACCGCTTGGTCGGCCGCCGGGGTCGCCGGCCCGCTGATCGTCAACCTCGTCGTCGACTCGCAGGAGGCGGCGGGGGCGAAGGGCGCCGACCTCTACCAACTCTCGCTCTACATCATGGTCGGCGTCCTGATCGTCGGTTTCATCGCCAACTTGATGGTTCGACCGGTCAAGGAGCGCTTCTGGATGGAGCGTGCCAAAGACGAACGCGGGTCCGAGTCCGAGTCCGACGAGTCGAAGGGCCAGCCGCGCGTCGGCCGCCCGCAGGAGGCGTGATGAGTACGAACGACGAAGCCGCGAGCGGCTCGCAGAGTCAGCTCCTCACCGGGCCGGGTCCGGCGATCGCGCTCTGGATCATCGTCGTGCTCGCGCTCGGCTACGGCGTGGTGAAGACGGTCGAAACCGCTCTGGCGCTGTTCACGGCCTGAGCGCGGTCCCGCCGACGCTTCCTGCCGGCTCGAACCGAACCCTTTGGTCGACGTGCCGCCGGCGGGGAGGGAAACCTCCGGGGATGGAGCTAGGCGGGCTCGAACCGCCGACCTCCTGATTGCGAAGCGGGACCGCTTCTGCGCAAGAGGGAGGCGGCTCGGCTCTAGCAAGCCGAATCCGGATAGGTAGTTCGCGCGGCGCCCGAAACCGATGGCGGTGGATGCATGCGGATGTTCTCGGATTTGGGCAGCAGAACGGAGCCGGTGCCCAAAGTTGTTCCGCTAGGAGAACTAGGGGCTCTAGGGCTTGCGGCGGTACTTTCGCAGTAGGGCGCGCAGGGTCGAGCCGTTGCGGTAGCCGATGTCCAGCGCGATTTGATCGATCGACTGTTCGGTCGTGGCGAGCAAGTGCTCGGCGCGCTCGGCGCGTATTCGTTGGATGAGCTCCAGCGGGGTCATGTTCGCGGTCGCTCGTACGCGACGCTCGAGCGTCCGGGGAGTGGTGGCGAGCGCGCGAGCGACGGTGGTGATCGGGAGTGGGGCCGCGAGATTGGCGCGGACGTGCCGCTCGAACAGGCGCACGAGCTGATCGTCGTGACTCACGTGGTCGAGAGGGACGTACATGCTCTGCGTCGCGCGCTCGTCGATCAGCAGATGACGCGCGACGCGGTCGGCGAGCTCGACGGATATGCCGCGGACGAGCGTCAGCGCGAGGTCGATGTGGGCGAACGCGGCACCCGCGGTGAGCACCTCCTCGTCCTTCACGACCATGCGGTCCGGGTCGAGCTCGGTGTCCGGGTAGCGGCGGGCAAATAGGGAGTGCAGCCACCACGAAGTCGTCGCACGACGCCCGCTCAACAGGCCCGCTTCGGCTAGGACGAACGTCCCGGTGCACGCTGCGGCAACCTGCCCGCCACTGCGGTCGAGATCGGTGAGCGCGCTCGCCATGCGGCTCGTGGTCGGCGCGTCGAGCGCGTCGACCATGCCGGACTCATCGAGCGCTCCGAGCGCGGGGACCACGACGACATCAGCGCCGGCAAGCTCATCGAGGCGGGCCGTTGTCGGGATCGCCAGCCCAGACCCGGTGCGGACGAGCGGCTGCTCGGCGACGGTCGCGACGCGGATCTCCGGCACGGCGCGATCATGGGCACGGCGGAGGACCTCGGCGACGTTGAGCGTGTCGTGAAGCAGCGTGAAACCCGAAGCGAAAACGCCATCTGCGACAAGGATTGCGAACAGCATGTCGTAATCGGTACCAGATCGGTCGCGGCTGCGGTAGTCGTCCGGGCCGGCCCTACGTACGGTGAATGAGGCCTAGAGCTATCGAGGAGAACGCACCATGAACACGCCATACGCATTCGTCGCCCGAATCGAAGCCAAGCCGGACAAGGCCGAGGACGTGGCGGCTCTGCTGGCCGGCGCGCTGCCGCTCGCTGAGGCCGAGACGGGCACCGTCGACTGGTACGCCGCGCGGACGTCGCCGACCACGTTCTGGATCTTCGACACGTTCGGCAGTGAGCAGGACCGCACAGCACACGCCGAGGGCGAGATCGTCGCGGCATTGACGGCCAACGCCGAGTTGCTTGCCGTCGCGCCGGAGATCCTTCCCGCTGACGTACTGGCTGCTAAGTGACGGCGAGCGACCCTCGCCACATCCGCCGCGAGAGCCGTCGACCGCTGCACCGGAGTTCACTCTTCGGAAAGCGCATCGCGATCTTCGAGCACTCCGCCCATTCCCAGGGGACGAGCACATGATGCCTTCGGATGTGGTTCCCGTGCGCTCGGGCCTCGCCGATTCGGAGACGATTGGATGAGCACTCATTTCGAGGCGTCGCAATTTGCCGCGATCTCGTTGCGTGTCAACGGGACCCCGCACGATCTCGAGGTCGATACGCGCTCATCGCTGCTCGACGTTCTGCGAGAGCAGCTCGATCTGACCGGCACGAAGAAGGGATGTGACCACGGCCAGTGCGGCGCCTGCACCGTGCTCGTCGATGGCCGCCGCGTGAACGGCTGCCTGACCCTGGCGGTGGCTGAAGATGGGGCCGAGGTCACGACGGTGGAAGGGCTCGCGGCAGGAAACGAGCTTCACCCCGTGCAGGCGGCGTTCATCGCCCACGACGGCTTTCAGTGCGGATACTGCACGCCGGGGCAGATCTGCTCCGCGGTCGGCATGATCGACGAGGCGCGCCGCGGCTGGCCGAGCTTCGAGACGGCTGACGGCACGGGCGAGGAGCCCGTCACCCTCGACGAGCCGGAGATCCGGGAGCGGATGAGCGGCAACATCTGCCGGTGCGGGGCCTACCTCGGCATCGTCGCAGCGATCCAGGAAGCGTCACGATGAGGCCGTTCACGTTCGAGCGTACCGCCGACGTCGACACGGCACTGGCGGCCCGGACCGCACACCCCGAGACCGCCTACCTCGGGGGCGGGACGAACCTCGTGGATCTCATGCGCCTCGGCGTCGAGCGCCCCGCGCATCTTGTTGATGTCACGCGCCTCGGTCACGACCGTGTCGAGGTCAGCAAGAGCGGCGCGGTGCGGATCGGGGCAGCCGTGCCGAACAGCGACCTGGCCGCGGATCCCGCCGTCCTGGAGCATCATCCGCTGCTCTCCCAGGCGCTGCTGGCCGGGGCGTCCGGGCAGCTGCGCAACAAGGCGACCGTCGGCGGGAACCTTCTCCAGCGCACCCGGTGCGCGTACTTCCAGGACACGACCAAGCCCTGCAACAAGCGAGACCCGGGGTCGGGCTGTCCCGCGATCGAGGGCGATCATCGCAACCTCGCGATCATCGGACACTCCCCGGCCTGCGTCGCCACGCACCCGTCAGACATGGCCGTCGCGATGCAGGCGCTCGGAGCCACCGTCTCAGTCCGCGGACCCGGCGGTGAGCGCGAGGTCCCTATGCCGGGGTTGCACCGGCTGCCCGGCGAGCACCCCGAGCGCGACACCGTGCTCGCACCTGAGGACCTCATCGTCGCGGTCTCCCTGCCGGCCCCGATGGCCGGCGCCCGCGCGAAGTACGCGAAGATCCGGGAGCGGGCCTCCTATGCGTTCGCGCTCGTCTCCGTCGGCGTTGTCCTCGCGGTCGAGGACGGCGCCGTAAGGGACGTCGCGATCGCCTTCGGGGGCCTGGCCGCAGTGCCGTGGCGCGCCGAGGCCGCCGAGCATGCCCTTCGGGGCGGGCCGGCCACCAGCGAGGCCTTCCAGGAGGCCGCGGCCGCGGAACTGAGCCGCGCCGAACCGCTACGCGACAACGCCTACAAGGTGCCGCTCGCCACGAATGTCCTCGTTCGAACCCTGCAGGGGCTATCCGCATGAGCACCACATCCGACGCACCGCCGATGTCGATCGGTACCCCGCGCGTCCGGGCGGAGGCCCGTGACAAGGTCACCGGAGCCGCGCAGTACTCCTACGAGCGTCCGCAGGACGGGATGGGCTACGGCTGGATCGTCGGGGCGACGATCGCCCGGGGCACCGTGGTCACCGTCGACACCGACCGAGCGCTGGCCGCCCCGGGCGTCGTGGCGGTCCTTACGCACGAGAACGCACCGAAGCTCCAGCCTGACGTCAACGCCGAACTCGAGGCGTTGCAACACGCCGGCGTCCAATTCCGCGGACAGCCGATCGCCCTGGTCGTGGCTGAGACCCTCGAGGAGGCCAGGGAGGCTGCGGGCTTCGTGAGCGCCGAGTATCGAGAGGAGGCGCACGACGTCCTGTTGCGTGAGGATCATCCCGACCTCTACGTCCCTGAGGAACTGGGCGGCGGGTCCCCGCCGTCATCGGGAGTCGGCGACCCTGACGCCGCGCTGGCGGCTGCGCCGGCGACGGTGGATGTGACCTATCGCACCCCGGCCGAGCACAACAACCCGATGGAGCCCCACGCCACGACGGCGGCGTGGGGCGCCGCCGGCGGGCTCACCCTTTACGACTCCACGCAGGATCCGTCGGGCACGCGCGACACGGTCGCGCAGCTGTTCGGGATCGACGAAGCGGACGTGCAGGTCTGCAACGAGCACGTCGGAGGTGGATTCGGGAGCAAGGGGACCACGCGGATGAACGCCGTCCTCGCGGCGCAAGCCGCCAAGGTCACCGGCCGCCCGGTCAAGCTCGCCGTCACCCGGCAGCAGATGTTCGACCTCACCGGCTACCGGACGCCGACGATCCAGCGCGTGCGTCTCGGAGCCGAGACCGACGGCCGGCTTGTGGGGATAGCGCATCACGCCCTGGGCCAGACCGCCGACATCCCCGGCTTCCTGGAGCCGACTACGACCCCGACCCGCGTGCTCTACGCCGCCGCGCACCGCCGAACCAGCCAGGAGGTCGTCGAACTCGACGTGCCGACGCCATCGTGGATGCGGGCGCCGGGCCGCTGCCCCGGCGTCTTTGCGATCGAGACCGCGATGGACGAGCTCGCAACCCAGCTGGGCATCGACCCGATCGTCCTGCGTGAGCGCAACGAGACCGCCAACGATCCCGAGAGCGGATCGCCGTTCAGCTCGCGCGGCCTGGTGCAATGCCTGCACGAAGGGGCTCGCCGCTTCAACTGGGCCGATCGCGACCCCCGGCCCGGCGTCCGCCTACGAGATCGCAAGCTGATCGGCACGGGTGTCGCGGGCTCGACGTACCCCGCGCAACGCAACCCCGCGCAGGCCACCGCGCGCGCCCTGCCGGGCGGGACGTTCGAGGTCGCAATCAGCGCGTCGGACATCGGCACGGGCGCGAGAACCGTGCTCGGCCAGATCGCCGCGGACGCGCTCGGAGTCGAGGCGGATCTGGTCACCGCGTACGTCGGCGACAGCGCCCTGCCCGACGGTCCGGGGGCGGGCGACTCCGCCGGCACCGCCTCATGGGGCTCGGCCGTGCACGGCGCCTGCGTTGCCCTGCGCCGCCAGCTGCAGGACCGGGGCGGTTCGACAAGCGACCCCGTCGAGGCCACCTGGGACACAACGGACGAGATCGAAGCCGAAGGCGACTACGCGCGCCACAGCTTCGCTGCGCACTTCGCCGAGGTCGAAGTCGACGTCGATACAGGCGTGGTCTCCGTGCCACGGCTCCTCGGCGTCTTCGCCTGCGGCCGCATCCTCAACCCGCACACCGCCCAGTCGCAGTTCGTCGGGGCCCTGATCATGGGAATCGGCATGGCCCTCATGGAGGAATCGACCGTCGACCTCGCTCACGGCGACTTCCTCAACCACGACCTCGCGCAGTACCACGTGCCGGCCAACGCGGACGTCCTCGGTGTGGAAGCCGCTTGGATCGAGGAACACGACGAACACCTCAATCCGATGGGCTCCAAGGGCATCGGCGAGATCGGCATCGTCGGGAGTCCGGCCGCCATCGGCAACGCCGTCTTCCACGCCACCGGCCACCGCTTCCGCGAACTGCCACTGCGTCCCGACCGCGTCCTGGAGGCTCTCCGAAGCAGAACGTCCTCGTGACGTACTTGGGAGCTCGCGCCGAGCTCCATCGCGCCGGACCTCGGCTTCCGCCCTTCGCACCTCGCACACGAAACGCAGGTCTACCCAGAGAGGGGACTTTCTTCGAGATGGAGCTAGGCGGGCTCGAACCGCCGACCTCCTGATTGCGAACCAGGCGCTCTCCCAGCTGAGCTATAGCCCCATTGCGCGGAACGCTCCGCGTCTCGGCACGAGGATAGCCGAGGGCACACGATGCACCCAGCCGGGGAGGGAGTCGCCGGCGGACGGCGAAAAGTGGCCTCGAGCGAGCCGGGAGGCGGCTTGCAGCCCCGCGCGAAGGCACGGGCGTTCGCATTAGTCTCTAGCCACTCGCATCTGATCCGATGGGACTTCTCGACGACGCCATCCGCGAGCATCTCGAGTTGAAGCGCCGCCAGGGCGCCGACTCGAACGAGATCGAACGTCTCGAAGGCGAGGCGTTCGGCCCCGCGAGCCGTCCTGGCGAACCCGATTTCCCTGAGCCCGCGACCGGCGAGGAGCCGATCGACGAGCCGGCGACGACGCTGCTCGACGACCCGTCGGCCGAGGCCGAGAGCGAGCCCGCGGCAAGCACGCCCTTCGACGCCGGCGGCGACTGGGAGGAGGCCCCCTCGTCCGAGGCGGCCGTCGAGGAACCGGCGCTGACCGAGGATGCGTCCGACCCCGAGGCCGAGCTCGCCGAGGATCCGCTCGACGAGCCTGCGGCCGGGATCTTCGACATCGAGTCGACCGCGGTCGATCTCGACGACGAGGAGGACTTCGAGGAGCCGCTCGCGGGAGACGATCCGCTCGCGGGCGACGCCATCGTCGAGGAGCCGCCCTCCGAGCCCGACCCGACGACGATCTCGCGGCTGCCGGAGGAGGACCTCGTCGCCTCGCTCGGCGAGCGCCCCGAGGGCGACGCCGGGCCCGCCGCGAGCCCGGACCCCGAGGACGTCGAGCCCGAGCTCGAGGTCCAGCCCGAGGAGCCGCTCGCGCCGGAGACGTTCGACGAGCCGGTCGCAGACGAGCCGCCCCCGACGACGATTTCGCCGTCGCTGGCCGATCCGGAGTCGCTCGACGATCCGCTCGCGGACGAGCCGCCTCCCACGACGATCTCGCCGTCGCTGGCGAATGAGCCGGCCCTCGAGGAGGAGCCGGTCGTTCCCGCCGACGAGCTCGACGCCGGGGTCGAGGACGACGACGAGGTCCTGGAGGCAGACGAGGTGCTCGACGGGCCGTCGGACGCGCCGCTCGGCACCGAGCCGCCGGCCGACGACTTCGCCGACATCGAGCTCGACGCGGACGAGGATCTCGAGCCGCCGCCGGCCGTCGACGATCCGTTCGCGACGGTCGAGCATCCATCCGCTCGTCCCGACGCTCCGGCCGAGCCGGAGCCACCGATGGAGACGACCGAGTCGCCGGCGGCCGACGACGAGGACGTACTCGAGGAGACGCCCGACTTCCTCCGCGATCAGCCGGAGGATGACGAGCTCTGGTTCGAACAGGGGAAGCCGAAGGACTTCGACTTCTAGCCCTGCGGGCCAGAAGTCTCAGCCCTTCGGCGCACGTTCGTCCGCGAGGGCGGGGCCTGCAAAGCGGCGCCTGAGCGGGTCATCGGTCGGTTGTGTGCGGAGCACACGGCCCTCCCTGCTTCCCCGCTCATGCTTGCTTTTCGGCCCCGTTCGGTTGACGGCGTGGACGGGTTTGCGATCTGGGCTGATTCCCCTGGTGCGGGTCGGCCTACGACCGCCGACGCGCCGCCGGCTCCGAGGACCGCGGAACCGCCGGGCCTAGGAGACGTAGCCGCGGGTCTTGGAGGCTTCGACGACCCTTTCGATGCCGACGAGGTAGGAGGCCTCGCGGAGGGTGATGCCCTCGAGCTTGGCGCGGGAGGAGACGTCGCGGAAGGCGCGGCGCATGACGTTGCCGAGCTTGTCGTTGACCTCGCGCTCGTCCCAGCGGAAGTGCTGGAGGTTCTGGACCCACTCGAAGTAGGAGCAGACGACGCCGCCGGCGTTTGCCATCACGTCGGGGATCACCTTGATCCCCTTGCCGGCGAGGATGTCGTCGGCCTTCGGGGTGGTCGGGCTGTTCGCGCCCTCGACGATCACCTGCGCCTGGATCTCGTCGGCGTTGCCGCCGTGGATCATCCCGCCGAGCGCCGCAGGAATCAGGACCTCGCAGGGGACCGCGAGCAGGTCAGCCGGACTGATCTCCTCGGTGCCGTCGAAGTCGGTCACGGACCCACCGCCGCCGACGTGCTCGGCGAGCGCGTCGGCGTCGATCCCATCGTCGTTTCGCGCCGCGCCGTGGACGTCTGAGGCCGCGACCATCTTGCCGCCGAGCCCCTGGAGGATCCGGGCGGCCCACGATCCGACGTTGCCGTAGCCCTGGACGACGAAACGGCAGCCCGACGGGCTCAGGCCGAGGTGGGGAGCGGCTTCACGGAACATGTAGACGAGCCCGCGGCCCGTGGCCGCCTCGCGACCGAGCGACCCCTCGAGCGAGATCGGCTTGCCGGTGCAGATCGCCGGGTTGTGGCCGTGGAGCTTGCCGTACTCGTCCATCATCCACGCCATCGTCTGAGCGTTCGTTCCCACGTCGGGCGCGGGGATGTCACGGCTCGGCCCGATGACCTTGCTGATCCGGTCTATGAAGCCGCGGGTGATCCGCTCGAGCTCGTCGCGCGAGAGCTCGCCGGCCGGACAGTTGACGCCGCCCTTGGCGCCGCCGAACGGGATGTTGACGAGCGCGGTCTTCCAGGTCATGAGCGAGGCCAGCGCCCGGACCTCGTCGATCTCGACCTCCGGGTGGTAGCGGATTCCGCCCTTGTAGGGACCCCGCGCTCCGTTGTGCTGAACCCGGTAGCCGGTGAAGACGTGGGTGCGGCCGTCGTCGAGCTTGATCGGGATCTGGACGGTGATCTCGCGATAAGGGCTCCAGAAGACGACGCGCAGGTCCTCGGGCACGTCGAGCCGGTCGCAGGCGCGGTCGAAGTTGTGGCGGACGATGTCGAGATTCGAGATCTCGGCGCGCTCCTGCCGTTCCGGGGGGCTCTCCTCCTCGGCGCGCTTTACGTCGCGCACGCTCGTGTCCGTCTCGACGCCCGTCATCGCTCTCCCTCCGGAGACCCGGGCGCCCGTCGCGTCCGGCCTTCGCCGAGGCTACTCGTCGCCTCGTCGTCGCGTAGCCGCCACCCCGTATCGGCGGCCCGCCTCAACGCTGCGCGCCGAGACCGGCCTCGGGGCGAAGTCCCTCGCGAAGCGGATGGCCGAGCGCGGCCCGGGCGAGCTCTCGGCCGAGCGCCGGTGCCTGCTTGAACAGGTTGTGACCTGCGGGGATCAGGGCGCCGGGTGCCTCCCAGACGCCGAACGCGTCGCTGCCGCCAGTGAGCTCGGTGACCCAGCAATTGCGGACATCGATCGGCTCGGGGTCGAGGCCGGGCAGGGCGACGGACACGTACTCGGCGGCACGACGCGCGAGCTCGCTCAGCGCGGGCGGATCGAGCAGCGTTCCGTCCTCGCGCGCCGGCGTCGTCTGGCTGAGCCCGACGTTGAAGACGCGGTTGCCGGGCGAGGCCGCGGCGTAGACGCCCGACTCGCCGAACCGCCCGTCGCCGTCCTGCAGGCACGCGAGCACCGGCGGCGGGTCGCCGCGGACCGCGAAGCTCATCCGCGCGTGAGCCGCGAGCGCGAGCGGGATCTCCACCCCGAGCATGCGCGCGAGTCGCGCGGTATCGCGACCGGCCGCTACAACGACGCGCCGGAAACGGGTCGTCTCGCCGCCGGTGACCACCTCGACCGATCCCGACGGTGTGGTCCGGATCGAGATCACCTCGTCGCTGACGATCCGCTCGCCCAGCGACTCGGCGAGCCGGCCGATCGCGTCGGTCGTCCGAATCGAGCCGCCACGGACGTCGAGCATCGTGGGGCCGTCGTAGGCGGCGAGGATCGGGAGGCGCTCGGCGAGCTCGTCGCCGTCGATCATCCGGGCGTCGATCCCGTCGACCCCTTCGAGGATCCCGAGCCGCTCCTCGGCACTCGGCCCGATCGCCACCACGCCGTCGGCCGAGACCAGCTCCTCGACGCCGAGCTGGTCCGCCCACTCGTCCCAGATCGCTCGGCCCTCGAGCGTGAACCGGGCCAGCCGCGGGTCGTCGTGGGCGTGACGGAAGATCCGCGCCTCGCCGCCCGACTGGCCGTTGCCAGGCCGGCCCGACTCGAACACGCGTACCGTTCCGCCCTCGCGGACGATCGAGTACGCGGTCGCCAGCCCGACGATCCCGGCTCCGACCACTGCGACATCGGCCTCGGCGCCCATGCCCACCGGGTTCCCGCGACCGGACGTTGGAAAAGGCGGCGGCAACCGACACGGTTTCGGCGCCAACTGCGCATCACCCGCGACGCCGGCTCACGTAGCTTCGCTACGTGGCCCCGCTCAAGCAACTCGGCGACCTGGCAGAGCTCAAGATCGCAACCGACCTAGTGAGCCGCGGCTACCAGGTCGCGATCCCGTTCGGCGAGAACAACGATTTCGACCTGATCCTCATTAGAGGCGACTCGCTCGAGCGCGTCCAGGTGAAGTACACGCGATCGGACGGGCGAGTCATTACGGTGCGCTCGCGGAGTTCGTCGATCACGAACGGAAAGGTGCGGGTGATCAAGCGATACACCGCGGCAATGATCGACTGGCTGGCGGTCTTCGATGCGACGACCGAGACCTGCGCCTACCTTCCGGCGCGGGTGCTCGGGACGGGGATGAACATGCTGCACTTGCGGCTCACGCCGCCCGCGAACAACCAGCGGATCGGGATCCGGTACGCGAGCGATTTTGCGACGCCGGACCTAGTGCAAACGCACCTTGGATCAGATATGGAGCCAGCCGGGCTCGAACCGGCGACCTTTCGGATGCAAACCGAACGCTCTCCCAACTGAGCTATGGCCCCAGGGCGCACAAGTCTAGATCCGAGGCTCCTAGGCTGACCACCATGGGTGAGGAGGAGCTCCCACGGCCTTCGCAGGCCCGTTTCGAGCAGACGGAAGCCGGCCTTCGCGCGGCTGACGACGGCTGGTTCACGTTGAATCTCGCCGAAGCGGTCTGGGGATCGGTCGAGTCCGAGGGCCACGGCTCTTGCACGGAGTTCGAACCCGAGGATGAGACCCCCGGCTTCGCGCAGCTCGGGTTCAACGTCAAGGTGTTCGGCCCCGGCGAGCCGAGCACGAACCACCACCGCGAGACCGGTCAGGAGGGCTACCTCGTCCTCGCCGGTGAGGCGACGCTCGTCATCGACGGCGAGCGCCTGAGCATCGGGCCATGGGACTACGTCCACATCCCCGCAGACACGCCGCATTCGCTGGTCGGCGCGGGTGAGACCCGCTGCGCCGTGATGATGCTCGGCCGTCGTCCGGTCGAGACCGTCTACATCCCCGAGCCGCTGGCCGCGGAGCTCGGGGCGAGCGTCTCCGAGGTGACCGGGGAGGGCGGCGGCGCCTACTCCGAGTGGCCGCCCTGGAACGAGGTGTCGTGCGACCCGGACTGGCTTCCGACCGCCACCGGCGCGCGGTTCGAATCTCGTGCGGGCGCGGAGCGCCCGGCGAACGAGGGCGTCGCTCTCGAGCCGACCGACGCCGGACTCGTGCCATCCGCGAGCGACCGCTGGTTCGTCCTGAACCTCGCCGACGCGCCGTGGGCCCAGGCCGACGGCGCAGGTCAATCGAGCGAGCTGCAGCCGGCCGATCGCGCGCTCGAGTTCGAGGGCTTCGGCTTCAACGTCCACGTGATCGGACCCGGGGAGCCGAACGGCCTCTACCACCGCGAAGCGGGTCAGGAGGCATTCCTCGTTCTCGACGGCGAATGCGACCTAGTCGTGGAGGGCGAGCGCCGCCGCCTCGGACCGTGGGACTTCTTCCACTGCCCGCCCGGGACGAACCACATCGTCGTCGGCGCCGGCGACGGGCCATGTGCCGTGGCGATGGCGGGAAGCCGCCCGGACGACCCGATCGTCTATCCCGTCGAGCCGGCCGCGATCGAGCTCGGCGCCGGACTCGAGCGCGAGGCCACCGCCGAGGAGGACCCCTACGCCGACTGGCCGGAGACGAGGACCGTCCCCTACGCGGGCTGGCTCCCGGAGTTGGTTCTTCGGCGCTGAGCCGGGTTCGGCCCGACGCCGCTCAGTCGCCGTCGCGCGGCGGGTGCAGGATCGCGCCGACGAGCCCGATCAGGATCATCACGACGATCAGCAGCGAGACCCCGGCGAGGACGACGATGCTGAGGTTCTCGAAGCCTTCGCGGAGCAGCGCCTGGAGCGTCACGAGCGCGAGCAGGACGCAGAAGAGCGCCCCGAAGACGAGGACCAGGGTCCGTGCGACACCCCTCAACGGCCGAAGACCCGCGGATCCGGTCCTGAACTCGAAGACTCCCCGTCGGGTGTCGACGCCGCGCTCCCGCCCGAGCCGCTCGCCGGGCTGGGACCGGCGCTCTCGCCGGGAGCCGGGGAGCTCGTGTCAGACGACGCGTCCTTCTCGTCGGCCTTGACCTCCTCGATCGATCGCCCCTCACGCCGCGCCTTCGCCTGGTGGTACTCGTCGTCCTCCTCGGGCGTCAGCAGCCGCAGCGAGAAGTCGGGGTCGATGTAGTCCACGTAGGTGCCGGCGATCACGTCGTGGAGGCCACGGCGGTCGTCGGCGAACAGGACGCGCAGGAGACCGAGCCCGAACGGTACGACCGCGATGACGAACCCGACGAGCCGCTTCACGCTGCGCCTGAAACCGATGTACGGACTCTGATCGATCTCGACCCGCAGGCCGAGTAGGCGCATGCCGATCGTCTGGCCGGCGATCGACCAGAACGTCAGGAAGTAGGTGATCACGCCGGCGAGCGTGAGCGCGGCGCCGATCCAGAACTCGACCGGTCCGAGTCCGCCCGAGGCGCCGAGGATCGAGGTCCGGATCCAGCCGAAGACGCTCGCGCCGACGAGGAAGATCCCCTGGAGGACGAGGAGGTCGAGACCGAGGCCGAGAGCGCGCGTGATCAGTCCCGGGCGATCGCTCGGTGCCGGTCGCAGCTTCTGGAACGTGATCCGGCGGACGATCCGCTCGACCACCAGGTCGAGCTTCGCCGAGCCGTCGCGGACGCGGCGGAAGATGTCCTCGACGAACGAGACCCCCTGCGAGGAGATCGCCGAGCGAACCTCCGGCGCCTCGGCGATCCGCTTGATCAGCTTCTGGACCTCGTCCGAGTCCAGCACCTGCTCCCAGACCCGGTCGACGAGCTGGGAGTCGAGCGCGTTGCGGACCGCCTGCTCGAGGACCTCGGAGCTCAGCGAGCGCTCGACGGCCTGCGCGACGGCGGGGCTGTCGAGCGCGGCGGCGATCGCGCGCTCGGTCGCGGGACCGTCGATGATCCGCTCGACCGCGCGCTCGACCGGCGCCGACTCGAACGCGCGCACGATCGCCTCCTCGACGACCGACTCGACGGTGCGGTCGAGGCCGGTCGCGCCGGCCACCCGCTTCGCCGCTCCGGCGCCTCCGCCGATCAGCCGTCCGGGCAGCGAGGGTCCGCCACCGCCCTCGCGAGGCGATGCGGCTCCTGGCGTCCCGTCCCCGGCCTCACCCTGACGTGCGATGGCCACGGCGCGAGTCTACGGCCAGCCCGCCCGTTCGGGCAGGCCCGGTCTCAGACCCGGGCGGGTTCGGCCGACTGGCGCTCGGCCGCCAGGCGCGCGCTCTCGTCGGCGTGGTAGCTCGAGCGAACGAGCGGACCCGATGCGACGGACTCGAAGCCGATCTCGTACGCGGCCTCCTCAAGCGCCTTGAACTCGTCCGGGTGCCAGTAGCGCTCGACGGGCAGGTGGTTCGGCGTCGGGCGCAGGTACTGACCGACGGTGAGGATCTGGACGTCGTGCCCGCGCAGGATCTCGAACGTCTCGACCATCTCGTCGAACGTCTCGCCGAGCCCGACCATCAGCCCCGACTTCGTCAGGACGTCGGGACCACCCATCTCCTTCGCCATCCTGAGCACCCGCGCCGAGCGCAGGAAGTTCGAGCCGCGGCGCGCGTGCGAGTAGAGCCGCGGGACCGTCTCGACGTTGTGGTTGAAGACGTCCGGGCGCTCGGCGATGACCTTCGCCAGCGGCATCTCCTGGCCGCGGAAGTCCGGTGTGAGGATCTCGACCTTGCAGCCCGGGGCGAGCCTGCGGATCGAGCGGATCACGCCGACGAACGCGTGCGCGCCGTAGTCGGGCATGTCATCACGATCGACCGAGGTGACGACCGCGTGGGTCAGTCCCATGCGCTTGACCTGGTTGGCGACCCGCAGCGGCTCGAGCGGGTCGTTCCAGGTCGGCTTGCCGGTCTGGACGTTGCAGAAGCCGCACCGGCGGGTGCAGACGTCGCCGAGGATCATGAAAGTCGCCGTGCCGCGCTCCCAGCACTCGCCGACGTTCGGGCAGTTGGCCTCCTCGCAGACCGTGTGCAGGTTGTCGCCGTGGATCTTCGTCTTCAGGCGGCGGTAGTTCGGCCCGCCGGGCGCGGGCACCTTGAGCCACGGCGGCTTGCGCTCGCGGAAGGCGAGTCCGCCGTCGATCGTCTTGCCCCCCGGGTTGGCCCGCGAACGCGTGACGTGGATGCGCTCGCCGGTGGCCGGCGGGCCGACCTCGCGCGGAGCGACATCGGCCTCGGTGGAGTCCGGCGCGGGGGGTGCTGAGGTCGGCTCCATCCCCACCTAGGCTACTGCGGCCCCGGCGCCGGTCTGGACGCGGCCGAGGAGCTCCGACCGTTCGATCTCGACCGCTCGCGACTCGAACAGGCCCTCCCAGCGCTCGACCAGCGGCGCCGCGAGCTCATCCGGCTCCGCGGCGCGCCCGAGCTCGCGCGTGAGCGAGGTCATGCGGCAGTCGTCGATCCCGCACGGGACGATCCACTCGAACGGCTGGAGATCGTTCGAGCAGTTGACGGCGAGGCCGTGGGTCGTCACGCCGCGCGAGACATGGACGCCGATCGAACCGATCTTCCGCGCCACCTCCGCGCCCGGCTCGGCGGGGCGATCCGGGCGCTCGCCCTGCGTCCAGACCCCGGTCAGCCCGTCGAGCGTCCGCGCCGGCACGCCGCAGTCCGACAGCGCTCCGATGATCACCTTCTCCATCCGTCGCACGTAGTCGACGACGTCGGCCTTGACCGTCGCGCCCTCGGGCGCGACCCGGCGCGAAAGGTCCTCGAGGCCGACGATCGGGTAGGCGACGAGCTGGCCCGGGCCGTGGTAGGTGACGCGCCCGCCGCGATCGGTCTGGCGGACCTCGATCCCCTGGCGCTCGTACCACTCCTCGCCCATCGGCAGCTCGGCCGCCTCGACCCTGCGTCCCTTCGAATAAACCGGGTGGTGCTCGAGCAGCAGCAGGACGTCAGCGATCCGCCCCTCGGCGCGCGCCGCCGCGAGCTCGCGCTGGAGCTCCCAGGCGTCGGTGTATGCGACGAGGCCGAGTCGGCAGACCAGCAGCTCGGATCGCGAATCGCTCACGCCACCAATCTTGGCAGCGTGGCGTCGGCGGCCGGACGCTCCGGCTCGCCGAGCCGGGCGCTCGCCAGATCGCGCGCCGCGTCGAGCGGAGTGATCGATTCAGAGCGCGCGCGTGCCAGCACCCGGCGGGTCGAGTCGCCGATCGCCTCGACCATCCCGAGAGCCTCGGCGGCTCCGTAGCCGTGGATCTCGCGAGCGACGTTGATCAGCCCGCCCGAGTTGACCAGGAAGTCGGGCGCGTAGAGGATCCCGCGGCGCTCGAGCTCGGCGGCCATCGAGTCGTCGGCGAGCTGGTTGTTGGCCGACCCGCAGATCGCGCCGCAGTGCAGCCGGTGGACCGAGGCGTGGTCGACGACGCCGCCCAGCGCGCATGGAGCGAGCACGTCGCACTCGGACTCGGTCGCGGTGGCCGGGTCGAGCCAGGCCGCCCCGAGCTCCCCCGCACGCTCGCGTGAGGCGTCGGCGATGTCGCTCACGGCGAGGTCCGCGCCGCGCTCCGCGAGCAGCCCGGCGAGCGCACCGCCGACGTGGCCGAGGCCGACGATGGCGATCCGCCGTCCGGCCGGATCGGGGCTGCCGAAACGCTCCTCGAGACAGGCTTCGATCGCGCGCTCGACCCCGAGCGCCGTCAGCGGGCTCGGGTCGCCCGAACCGCCGCGATCGGCGGGCAACCCGGTGACGTGCGAAGTGCGCTCGGCGATCGTGACGAGGTCCTCGGGGCTCGCCCCGACGTCCTCTGCGGTCACGTAGTCGCCGCCGAGCGATTCGACGAGGTCGCCGAAGTCCAGCAACGCGTCGCGACGAGCTTCGGCGTCGGCGAAGCCGCCCTCGGGCATGCAGATGACACCCTTCCCGCCACCGAGCTCGAGTCCGGCGGCGGCTGCCTTCAGCGTCATCCCGGCCGACAGCCGGATCGCGTCGTGGAGACCCTCGGCGTCGTCGTGGTAGCTCCAGATCCGCACGCCGCCGAGCGCCGGCCCGAGCCGGGTCGAGTGGATCGCGACGATCGCCGTCGCCCCCGAGCGCTCGCCTCGCCTCGCGACGACGCGCTCGTGGTCCAGCGAGACGTGACCGTGACTCACCATGCACCTCCCTCGAGCCGAGCCCGGACCGAGCCGAGGAACCGCGCCGCGGTGATGCCGTCCAGCGCCCGATGGTCCCACGACATCGGCAGGTGGGCGATCGGCCGGATCGCGATCGAGTCGCCCTGCGGCCCCTCGACGACCACCGGCCGTTTGACGATCGCCTCGAGGTCGAGGATCGCGACCTGCGGCTGGTTGATGATCGGCGTCGCCATCACGGCTCCGTAGCGGCCGGGATTCGTGATCGTGAACGTACCCGCGGCCACGTCATCCGGCTCGAGCGTCCCGTCGCGCGCACGTCCCGCCGCGGCGCCGATCGCGGCGGCGAGGCCCTCGAGGTTGAGCCGTTCGGCATTCCGGATCACCGGTACGACCAGACCCGCCTCGATCGCGACGGCGATCCCCAGGTCGACGCCCCGGTGCTGGACCAGATCCTCGCCCTCGATCGATGCGTTCAGGGCCGGGAACTCGGCCAGCGAGTCGACGACCGCGCGGGCGACGAACGCCAGCGGGGTAAGCGAGACGCCGCGCTCGCGCATCGCCGGCGCGAGCGCGGCGCGCGCTGCCATGACCGCGCCCATGTCGACCTCGGCGACCGTCGTACACGTAGCCGAGGTCTGCAGCGACTCGACCATCCGGCGCGCGATCGCCTTGCGCATCGCCGACATCGGCTCGCGATGCGCGTGGGTCCCGGCCTCGGCGACCGGCTCCGCCGCGACCGGGGCGGGGGGCGGAGCCGGTGCCGGGACGGGCTCGGGTACGTATGGCGAATCGCTGTGGAGCGGCCGCTGGGCACGCTTCCCCCCGGGCGTCTCGCCGCGCTCGATCAGAGCCAGCAGGTCGCGCTTCGAGACCCGGCCGCCGACGCCGGTGCCGCGCACGGCGCCGAGGTCGATGTGATGGCGCTCGGCGATCCGCTTGACCACGGGCGAGTGGAAACCGGAGCGATCGAGCTCGCCCGCCGAGCCGCCCGGCTCGGGCACCTCCGTCGGCGTTCGGGGATCCGGCTCGGCGGCGCTCGGCACCGGTCCCACCGGACCGATCTCCGCGATCGTCTCGCCGACGTCGACGGTCTCGCCGACCTCGGCGAGGATCCGGGTCAGGACGCCCGCCGCCGGAGCCGGGATCTCCACGTCGATCTTGTCCGTCGTCACCTCGCAGATCGTCTCGCCGTCGGCGACGGCGTCCCCAGCCTGCTTGTGCCAGGTCGCGATCGTGCCCTCGGCGACCGAGATCCCCATCTTCGGCATCACGACGACGGTGGCTTCGGCGGCTCGCATCTCAGTAGGCGAGGAGCTCATCGCAGGCCTCCTTCATCCGCTCGAGGTTCGGCAGCACGGCCTGTTCCAGCGGTGGCGAGAACGGGATCGGTACGTCGGGCGCGGTGAGGCGCCGGACCGGCGCGTCGAGGAACTCGAACGCCTGCTCGGCGACGAGCGCCGAGACCTCGGCCCCGACGCCGCACGAGCGCGTCGCCTCGTGCGCGACGAGGACCTTGCCGGTCCGCTTCGCCGCCTCGAGGACCGCCGCGGTGTCGAGCGGCGCGAGCGTTCGCAGGTCGAGGACGGTCGCCTCGATCCCGAGCTCGTCGACGGCCCGGGTCGCGAGCTCGACCGCGGAGCCGTAGGCGATCACGGTCAGCGCATCACCTTCGCGCAGCGTCCGAGCCTTGCCGAGCTCGACCACGTACTCGCCCTCCGCAACCGGCTCGCGCAGATGCCGGTAGAGGCCCTTGTGCTCGAGGAAGCAGACCGGATTCGGGTCGCGTATGGCGGCCGTCAGCAGGCCCTTCGCGTCGCTCGGCGAGCTCGGCGCGACGACCTTGAGGCCGGGCGCCTGGAGCAGCCAGGCCTCGGGATTCTGCGAGTGGAACGGCCCGCCCGAGAAGCCGCCACCGGAGGGCAGCCGGACGACCATCGGACACGCGACTCCCTGGCGGTAGTGGAGCTTCGCCGCGACGTTGACGAGCTGGTCGAAGCCGCACGCGATGAAGTCCGCGAACTGCATCTCCGTCACCGGGCGCAGCCCCTCGACCGCGGCGCCGACGGCGGCGCCGATGATCGCGTTCTCGGCCAGTGGCGCGTCGATCACGCGAGCCGGCCCGAACTCCTCCGCGAACCCGTCGGTGACCTTGAACGCGCCGCCGAACGCGCCGACGTCCTCGCCGAGCACGAACACCGTCTCGTCCGAGCGCATCTCCTCGCGAAGCGCGTCCGAGATCGCCTCGAGGTAGGTCATCTCACGAGTCCCACCGGCGGCTCCGCTCGCCGGCTCGGCGACCTCGGCCGGCGCCTCGGCGACTCCCTCCGGCGCGCTCATGCCGCGCTCCGCTCGGTCACGCCGGCCGATCGGCCGTTTCGCGAGCGCAGGTGACCGCGCTCGGCGTCGCGATCCCGGCTCCAGCGCGTCCACGGTGCGCGACCGTCTCCGAGTCGTCGCGACTCGGTCGCGTAGACGCCCTCGAAGGCGAGCGAGGGGTCGGGCATCGGTGAGGCGAGCGCCTTCTCGGTCGCCGCCTCGATCTCGGCGTCGACCTCGGCGGCGATCTGGCCGAGCTCGTCGTGGGAGAACCCGAACTCGGCGGCGAGGCGGTCGCGGTAGCGCTCGATCGGGTCGCGGCGCCCCCACGCCTCGAGCTCGGACTCGGGGACGTAGGAGTGATCGTCGTGGGCCCCGTGACCGTTCATCCGCATCGTCCGGCAGCCGATCAGCGTCGGTCCGCCGCCGGCGCGGGCGCGCTCGACGGCCTCGGTCGCGGCGCCGAACACGGCCTCGACGTCGTTGCCGTCGACGTGGACGCCGTCGAAGCCGTAGCCGCTCGCGCGGTCGACCGGGTCGGCCGCGAACTCGAGGTCGTTCGGCGTCGAGTAGGCGAAGCCGTTGTTCTCGAGGATGAAGACGACCGGCAGCTCCTGGACGCCGGCCATGTTCATCGCCTCGTGCCACTGGCCGTTCGCCGTCGACCCCTCGCCGAAGTAGGTCATCGCGACCCGGGCCTCGCCGCGCTGCTTGAAGGCGAGCGCCATGCCCATCGCGACGAGCGCCATGTCGGGCAGCATCGAGACCATTCCGACGCAGCCGAGCTCGGGGTCGCCGAAGTGCAGGTTGCCGTCCTTGCCGCCCGTCACGCCGCCCGAGCGACCCATGTAGTTGGCGAGATAGCGGTCGGGCGTCACCCCGCGGACGAAGTGCGCGCCGAGGTCCCGGTGCAGGATGCACATTCGGTCCTCGGGGGCCAGCGCCCATGACGATCCGACCGGGATCGCCTCCTGGCCGCGCCCGTCGTAGAAGGAGCCCGGGATCTTCCCCTGCTTGTAGAGGCGAAGGCCACGCTCCTCGGCCTTTCGCATCAGCAGCATGTGGCGCAGCAGACCGGCTCGGTCGGCTCGCTCGAGCCCGGGCGTGGCTACGCCGGAAGGCCCATCGGCGATCGCTCGCGCGTCGCTCGTACCCATATCTCGTCCGCCTCTCTCACTGGCGAGCCGCTCGGGATCCCCTGACGGCCGGCCTGGCTATGTGCTCTGCCGCCCCGGCGGGATCTCCGCCGGGCGACGCCTACGGACCGAGGGTCGGAGGGGTCTCCTCCTCACCCCGACGCATATGACTTTACGCACCAGCCCGGCCGATGTCGAACCGGGGTGGGCTCAGCGCTCGGCACGGGCGCGGGCGGCGCGGAGCATCCGGTTCGTGACCAGGACGTGCATGCGGGTGCCGATGACGGCGGCCCTGTAGAGCCGGCCGAGCCGGCCCGGGAACTCGGCGTAGGTCCGAGCCCTGATCGTGCTGCCTGCGCCGCGGGGCTCGACGAGGAAGTCGAGCACGTAGTTCGAGAAGTGATGGCGCCCGGCCAGGCGATAGCGCTCGCCGGCGGCCGAGTCCGTGACCCTGAAGCCGACGATCGCCGAGCCGACCCTCTCGGGCGGCCCCTCGGCCACGGCGGGTTCGCAGCGGATCAGTCGCGCGTAGCGCTCGGCGGCCGGTCCGCCCGTCGTCCCGGCCGCGACCGCCACGAGCGCGCGCCAGGTCGCGACCGGGTCCGCGTTCACCGCGACCTCGTGCTCGTCGACGAAAGGCGGCTCGTTCGAGTCGGCCGCGCTCATCGCGTCGCCGACTCCGCGGCCTCCTCGAGCCGATCGTCGCCCCAGAACACCTCGTCACCGACGATCACGCTCGGGACCCCGAAGACCCCGCGGTCGCCGGCGTCGTCGGTCGCCGCGCGCAACTCGTCCTTGATCGCCTGGCGCTCGACCGCCTGCGTGACGGCGCGGGGGTGCATCTCCGCGGCGGCCGCGGCGATCAACACGTTGTCGAGCTCGGTCAGGTCGCGCCCGGCGGCGAACGCCTGGCGGAAGGCCGCGAGCGTGAACGAGGTCGAGCGTCCGATCCCCTTTGCGAACGTCGCCGCGCGCATCGCCCGCAGCGAGTCGCCCGGCCACGGGTCGGGCCAGCGAAACGGCGGCAGGCCGTAGGCGGAGGCCCGCCGCTCACACTCGGCGATACCCGCCTCGCGCTCGTCGGTCAGACCCCAGGAGGTCCGGTCGAAGCGGGCGAACAGGGCGCCGGCGAGGACGGGGCGCCACTCCGGCTGCTCGGCCCCGGCCTCGGCGAAGACGCCCGAGATCCGCTCGGCCGCCAGATAGGAGTAGGGCGAGGCGAGGTCGAAGCAGAACACCGCCCGCGGTGCCTGCTCGGCCATCGCTTCGCCCCGGTCCGGTGAGCCCTAGGCGTGGATCGCCCAGCCGTCGACGGCGCGGGCGCCGTCGAGTACGGCCTCCGACATCGTCGGGTGCGGGTGGATGATCCGCGCGAGCTCCTGGTAGCCGCCCTCGATCGCGATCACGTTGACGATCTCGGAGATCATGTCGCAGGCGATGTTGCCGACGATCGAGGCCCCGAGGATCTCGCCGAACTCCGAGTCGGCGACGATCTTGATCAGGCCCTCGCGGTCGTCGTAGACCGCCGAGGCGCCGGCCCCACCGAGCTTGAACTTGCCGACCTTGACGTCGTGGCCCTTCTCCTTGGCCTCGGCCTCCGTGATGCCCACGCTCGCGACCTGCGGGTGGCAGAAGGTCGCGCCGGGGACGAGCGCGAGATCGAGCGGATGCGCCTTCTCGCCGGCGATCAGCTCGGCCGCGATCGTTCCCTCCTCCGATGCCTTGTGGGCCAGCGCCGGGCCGCGGACGAGGTCGCCGATCGCGAACACCTTCTCGTTCGAGGTCCGGCAGTACTCGTCGACCTTGATCCGGCCGTTGTCCTCGAGCTTCACGCCGGCGTCCGAGAGGTTGAGCGCGTCGACGTCCGGCTTGCGGCCGCCGGCGATGCAGAGGAAGTCGACCTCGAGCTCGTCGTCGCCGAGCTTGACCTTGACCGAGCTCTCGCCCGCATCGACGCTCTCGACCTTCGTCCCGGTGCGGACGTCGATGCCCTGCTTCTTGAACGAGCGCGCGACGACCTTGGCGATCTCGGGGTCCTCGGCGGGGAGCATCTGATCGGCCATCTCGATCAGCGTCACCTCGGTCCCGAAGCGCGCATAGGCCGAGGCGATCTCGGATCCCGACGCGCCCGCGCCGACGATCGCCAGCTTCGCCGGCTGCTCCTCGAACGACCAGGCTCCCCACGTGTCGACGACGCGACCGCCGAACTCGACGCCCGGGATCGCCATCGCGACGGACCCGGTGGCGAGGATCACGTTGCCGGCCTCGTACGTCGTCCCGTCGACGACGACGTTCGCGTCCGAGTCGAGCGAGGCCTCGCCGTCGATCTTGTCGATCTTGTTCTTCTTCCAAAGCATCTCGACCCCGCCCGAGAGGGTCTTCGAGACGCTCGCGCGGCGCTCGCCGAGCGCCGGCCAGTCGACCGAGATCCCCTCGACCTTGACGCCGAGGTGCTCGCCGTTCTTCGCGTCGTCGTAGACCTCGGCCGTGTGCAGGACGGTCTTGGCCGGGATGCACGCGTAGTTGAGGCAGCGCCCGCCCGACTTGTCCTTCTCGACCACGGCGGTCTTCTTGCCGAGCTGGGCGGCACGGATGGCTGCGACGTAGCCTCCGGGCCCACCCCCGATCACGATCACGTCATAAGAATCAGCCATGGGGCCGACTTTAAGGGGTGAATGGGGGCGCCGGCAGCGGGCAGTAGCGCAGCCGCATGATCGTCCTTCGAACGCCCGGCGTCTACGCGCCGCAGAGCGACAGTCGCCTCCTCGCACAGGCGGCCGTCTCCGAGGTGCGCCGCTCCGACAGCGTGCTCGACGTCTTCACGGGATCCGGGGTGGTGGCGGTGACGGCGGCGCTGGCCGGAGCGCGCGAGGTCGACGCGGTCGACGTCTCGCGCCGGGCCCGGCTCTGCGCGGCTTGGAACGCCAGGTTCAACGGCGTCCGTGTACGTGCTCACCGCGGCGATCTTCTCGCGCCGGTCGCGGGCCGGCGCTACGACCTCGTCACGGCGAACCCGCCGTACGTGCCGAGCGTCGACCCGTCGGCGGTTCCGCGGGAGCGGCTCGTGCGTGGGAGGGCGGACCGGACGGCCGGCTGCTCCTCGACCGCCTGATCTCGGCATTGCCCTCGGCGCTGCGTCCCGGTGGCAGGGCGCTGATCGTCCACGGCGAGGCGACCGGATTCGATCGCACGCTCGAGGCCCTCGAACAGGTCGGTCTCGAGGCGACGATCGCCCTGCGCCGGACCGAGCCGATCGGTCCGCTCGCTTCGGAGCGCCACGAGGTCCTCGCCGCGCGCGGGCTGCTCGACGCCGCCCGCGGCCACGAGGACATCGCGGTCTTCTGGGCTCGGCTACCCGTCGGCGCGGACTCGGCCGAGGAAGGCGACGGCGCGGTCGGGCGAGCCGTCGGCGCGCCGGCGGTGGACGTACTCCGACCTGGCTAGGAGGTCGGTGCTGCGCTCGAGCTCCTCGACGAGCTCGGGGTAGCCGGACTCGGCCCCCACGGGATCGTCGCTACCCGGGAGCAGGCGCGGGGCGAGCGCGAACCCGTAGTGGCCGCCCGCGCCGAGAACCCCGATCGCTCGCCTCATCACCGGCGCGGGCACGTGCCCGATGCCGACCGCCGAGAGCGCGAGCAGGGCCGTCGGCCGCACATGCGCGGTGAGATCGGCGAAGTCGGAGTCCGACCAGTCACCGAGGTCGGCCACGACGTACTCGTCGTAGACCCCGGGACGGTCGCGCTCGGCGGCGGTACGCGCCGCGGGCTCGATGTCGATCCCGACGATCGCTCCGACGCCGAGCGCCCGCAGCGCCTCGCCGCCGATGCCGTTGCCGGCGCCGAAGTCGACGACGCGCTCCCCCGCGGGATCGATCCCGGCCGAGTTCAGACGCTCGCCGTAGAGCCGCACGACCTCGGCGGTCGAGCGCATCCCGAGCTCGCGCCCGAAGACGCGCTCGTAGAGGCCGGGGGTCGAGTAGATCGCGTCGTAGTCGTGGAACCCGACCCGTCTGCGCTCGTCCGGCGGGCCGAACTCGATCCATCGCTCGCCGTCGGGCGAGAAGGCGATCTCGCCGAGTGGTTCGGTCTCGGGCATCTGCGCCTGACTCTCCCAGACGATCCGACACCCTGCGCGCCGGGCCGCGAGCCGTTATCGCCCGCGCACCTCGGGTAGCGCTCGAAACGATGCAGGCTCCCCAGCTCCCAGCGCCACGTGGCCCACTGTCGGCCCTCGTCACCGGCGCGCTCCGCGAGGCACCCTTCGACATCGGTGAGCCCACCGTCCCGCACGTCGGCGACCCGCTCGCCGACGAGGACCTCCAGCTCACGCTCTACGTCGCCTACGAGCTCCACTACCGCGGCTTCGACGCGGTCGATGCACGCTGGGAGTGGGAGCCCTCGCTGCTGCGCCTGCGCCGCGAGCTCGAAGAGGTCTTCTGGGCGGCGGTCCTCGACGAGATCGGCGAGCGCCCGCGCGCCGGTAGCCCGTCGGAGTCCGACGTCGCGCTGCGGGCGATCCTCGAGTCCGACGACGCCCCGTCGATCTCGACGCTGCTGAGCCGCGAGGGGACGCGCGAGCAGATGCTCGAGTTCCTGATCCACCGCTCCGCCTACCAGCTCAAGGAGGCGGACCCACATTCGTTCGCGATCCCGCGGCTCACCGGTGAGCCGAAGGCAGCGATCGTCGAGATCCAGGCCGACGAGTACGGCGGCGGGCGTGCCGATCGGATCCACGCCGTTCTGTTCGCCGCCACGCTCCGCGCCGTCGGGCTCGATGATCGCTATGGGTTCCACCTCGACCGGATCCCCGCACCGACGCTCGCCGCCGTGAACCTGGTGTCGATGTTCGGCCTGCACCGTCGGCTGCGTGGCTGCGCCGTCGGCCACCTCGCGGCGTTCGAGATGTCGTCGTCGATCCCGAGCCGCCGCTACGCCGACGGTCTCCGCCGCCTCGGCTGGCCGCAGGCGACGCCGTTCTTCGACGAGCACGTCGAGGCCGACGCGGTGCACGAGAACATCGCCGCGGTCAACCTCGCCGGCGGATTGATGCGCACCGAGCCCCAGCTCGCCGATGACGTCCTGCTCGGAGCCGCCGCGCTGCTCGCAGTCGACGGGCGCTGGGCGGAGTTCGTCACGGAGCGCTGGTCGCGCGAGGAGAGCTCGCTGCTCGAGCCGAGCGCGCTCGCCCCGGCCGGCGCCTAGTCCGCCGCGCGCCCCCGCTGCTCGCGCGAGCTCGGAGCGCGAAACCCGGTCAGCTTGTGGCTGCCGTCGCAGAACGGCCGGATCCGCGACTTGCCGCAACGACAGAGCGCGACGACGTCGCGCCCCGGGTCGATCCGGTTGCCGTCCTGGTCCTCGATCCGCGGGTTGCCGCGAACGAGGAGGGGTCCGTCGCGGTAGGGGGTGATGACGACCTCGGTCGCGCCCGAGCCGTCCTCGTCGGGTCGTGATGCCGTGGCTCTCTCGGTCTGATCACTCACGGGCTCAGCGCTACCCGGGCGATCCGTGCGCAACCGGCGCCCTGGTCAGTCCGGGACGCGGCGCTCGGGCATCTGGATGCGGGCCATCGCCTTGACCATGAACCAGAAGAGCACGCCGGCGCCGACCATGAGCAAGAAGGCGGTGACCGCGAGCGGCACAGTCACCGCCGCGACGAGGTTGATGCCGCTGAGCACGACGACGATCCCGAGCAGCGCCTGGAAGCCGAGGACGGCCCAGTAGCGCGCTCGCCACAGCCCGTACGCCATCGCGCCGACGACGAGCAGGAACGAGACGACCCCGATGACCTGCGGGCGCTGCTCTTCTCGCAGCGCGTCCCAGAAGACGTAGCCCAGCAGGGAGGCGACCCAGACGACCGTCGAGATGACCGCGGCGACGGTCACCACGGCGGGCCGCTCGCCCTCGCCGAGCGGTTCGAGCTGCGAGCGCACGGCTTCGTTCTTGGCCTCCGTGCGCTCGCGCATCCGAGCGCGGCGCTCCGCCTGTGCCTGCTTGCGATCGGCGCTCGCCTCGGCATCACCCGCCGGCACCCCCGTCTCGGCCGCGGCGCGATCGGCGCTGCGCGCCTTGCGCTTCTGGCGAGCCGCGCGCTTTCGCTCGCGATCGGCCATCAGGCGCCCTCGCCCGGGATCGTCTCCGGCAGCGGCACGCGCTCGAGCGCCCGGCGCAGCTCGGCCGCCGCCTTCCGCGGCATCTCGGCGTCGCGGATCGCTCGAACGACCACCGCCCGCGCGGCGCCCGCCTCGACCACCTGGTCGATCCGCTCGAGGTCGATCCCGCCGATCGCGAACCACGGGACGGGTCCCGGATCGAGCGCGGCGCGCTCGATCAGCTCAAGCCCGACGGCCGGGCGCCCCTCCTTCGTCGGCGTCTCCCAGACGGGCCCGACGCTGATCTGGTCCGGTCGCGCCGCGCCGACCGCCGAGCGCGCGTCTCGCAGCTGCTCGAAGGAGTGCGTCGAGAGCCCGACGATCGATCCCGGCGGGCAGAGCTCGCGGGCGCGCTCGACCGACTCGTCGTCCTGGCCGACGTGGACGCCGTCGGCTCCGCTCGCCTCGACGAGATCGGGCCGGTCGTTGAGGATGAACAGCGCCCCGCCCTCCTCGGCGGCGGCGCGGAACGGTTCGGCCATCGCGAGCAGCTCGTCGGCGCAGCGGGCGCTCTTCTCGCGCAGCTGGATCACGTCGACGCCCTCCTCGATCGCGCAGCGCAGCATCTTCGCCGGCGAGCGCCCGCCCGGCAGCCCTTCGCAGACGAAGTAGAGCCGCGCCTCGTGGAGGCGGCGGACGCGCTTGTCGCTGGCTCTGCCTTCGGTCGCCGGTCCCATATCTCCCGACGCAGTATCGCGACCCGCGCCGACTAGGGTTGGACCCACGGGAGCCCGGCGGACGAGCGGGCTGAGAGGGCGGCTACGGGGCCGCCGACCGTCAGAACCTGATCCGGGTCATTCCGGCGCAAGGGAGAGTCGTGACACCGCAAACGCAACCTTCGAGCGAAGCGCCCGGCTCCTCGGTCGACGACGTCCTGATCGTCGGCGGCGGGGTGATCGGGCTCGCCACCGCCTGGCGGCTCGCCGGCGAGGGGCTGCGTGTGCGCGTACTCGAGGCAGAGCATCCGGGTGCCGGTGCCTCCGGGGTCGCGGCCGGGATGCTCGCGCCCGTCGGCGAGGCGAGCTGGGGCGAGGACCGGCTGCTCGCGATGGCGCTGCGCTCGCATGGGCTCTGGCCCGGTTTCGCGGCCGAGCTCGAGCGGGCGAGCGGCGGCGAGGTCGGCTTCCTGCCCTTCGGCGCGATCCACGTGGCCCTCGATGCCGACGAGGCCGCGGCGCTCCACGATCGCTTCGAGCTCATGCAGGACCACGGGCTCGTCGCGAGCTGGCTGCGGCCACGCGAGTGCCGACGGCTCGAGCCGGGGCTCACCCCGGCGCTCGCCGGGGGCGTGTCGGCTCCGCACGAGGCCGCCGTCGATCCGCGGATGCTGCTCGGAGCGCTCGAGCGGGCGGCGCGCGACTCCGGCGTGGCGGTCGAGCTCGGAGCGGCAGCCGATGAGCTCCTCCTCGAGGGCGGCCGGGTCGTCGGCGTGCGATCGGGCGCCTCCGAGCTCCGCGCGGCGACGACGGTCCTCGCGGCCGGGTCGTGGTCGGCGGCCGACTGGCTGCCCGCCGATTCAAGGCCGCCGGTGCGACCGGTCAAGGGCCAGATCCTGACCCTGAAGGGCCCGGCGGGCGAGCCGGTCTGCGAGCGGATCGTCTGCTCCGAGCGCATCTACATGGTCCCGCGCGGCGACGGGCGGTTGATCGTCGGCGCGACCGTCGAGGAGCTCGGGTTCGATCGCCGGATAACCGCCCGCGGCGTACTCGAGCTGCTTCGCGAGGGCTACCGCGCGCTCCCCGACGTCGCCGAGCTCGAGTTGGTCGAGACGATCGCGGGGCTGCGGCCCGCGACGCCGGACAACCTCCCGCTGCTGGGCCCGGCGGCGACCGAGGGACTCGTCTTCGCCACGGGGCACTTCCGCAACGGGATCCTCCTGGCGCCGTTCTCGGCCGCGGCGATCACCGACCTGCTCCTCGGACGCGAACCCCCGGCGGAGGCCCGCGCCGCCGACCCCGCGCGGTTCACCGTCGCGCCTGCCCGATGATCGCCGTCGAGCTGAACGGCACCCCGACCCCGCTCGACGAGCCGGCGAGCGTCGCCGACGCGGTTCGAGCCCTCGGCGCCGACTCCGAGCGCGGTGTCGCCGTGGCTCTCGGCGGCGAGGTCGTCCCGCGCGCACGGTGGGACGAGACCGCGCTGGCCGATGGCGACACGCTCGAGGTAGTGAGGGCGGTCCAGGGTGGCTGACGGTGGCGACGAGTTCCTGCTCGGCGGCAGGTCGTGGAACTCGCGGCTCGTGATCGGGACCGGCCGCTACCGCTCGCTCGAGGCGATGCGGAGCGCGGTCGCGGCGTCCGAGGCGGAGATCGTCACCGTCGCGATGCGCCGCGTCGACCCGGCGACGCAGGGGTCGGTCCTCGATGTGATCTCGGACCTCGGCCTGTTCGCGCTCCCGAACACCGCCGGCTGTTACACGGCGCGTGATGCGGTCCGCACCGCGAAGCTCGCCCGCGAGGCGCTCGAGACCGAGTGGGTGAAGCTCGAGGTGATCGGCGACGATCGCACGCTGATGCCCGACGCGGCCGAGCTGCTCGAGGCGGCCGAGACGCTGGTCGACGAGGGGTTCAAGGTCCTCCCCTATACGAACGACGACCCGATCCTCGCCCGGCGCCTCGAAGAGGCCGGCTGCGTCGCCGTCATGCCGCTCGGATCGCCGATCGGCTCCGGCGCCGGCATCTCCAACCCGTACAACCTGCGGATGATCGCCGAGCGGGCGACGATCCCGGTGATCTGCGACGCCGGTATCGGCACCGCCTCCGACGCCGCCCTGGCGATGGAACTGGGCTGCGACGGGGTCCTCCTGGCGAGCGCGATCTTCGGCGCGCGCGACCCCGAAGTGATGGCCCGCGCGATGCGAGACGCCGTCCGAGCGGGCCGCGCGGCGCGTCTCGCGGGACGAATTCCGGTCCGTACACACGCCGTTGCATCGAGCCCTGAAAGCGGCTCATAGGGCAAAACGAAGCCCGGATAGGACTGGTCGATAACCGAGTTTCTGGCTTGTAGAAGCTAGAAACGCCTATCTGCGGCGAATCCGCACGGAATCCGCGTGGGTCGGTGCTACCTTCTCGCGGTCATTCTTGACCACACTGACCAAGAATATTCTTGGCCAAACTAATCGGCTAACTTTGAAAAGGATGGACGGCTTGTTCTCTTCCACCCACGGCGCCCGCCCCGGGCGCACCAAGCTGACGCGGGTCCTGCTCGCGTCGGTCGCGATGCTTCTCCTTGCGCTCGGCGTCGCCGCGTGCGGCGGCTCGTCCAGCGGTTCCGGTGGCGACGGCAGCGGCGGCAGCATCGACGTCATCGCCTACTCGACCCCGCAGGAGGTCTACGAGAACGACCTCGAGCCCGGGTTCAACGAGACGCCCGAGGGTGAGAACGTCTCGTTCTCGAACTCCTTCGGCGCATCGGGCGACCAGTCGCGCGCCGTCGAGTCCGGCCAGCCGGCCGACGTCGTCCACTTCGCGCTCGAGACCGACATGACCCGCGTCGTCGACGCCGGCGTGGTCGCCGAGGACTGGCAGGACAACGAGTACAACGGGATCGTCCAGAACTCGGTCGTGTCGTTCGTCGTCCGTCCCGGCAACCCCAAGGACATCCAGACCTGGGACGACATCGTCCGCGAGGACGTCGAGGTCATCACGCCGAACCCGTTCACCTCGGGTGGCGCGCGCTGGAACATCATGGCCGCCTACGGCTCGCAGATCGAGCAGGGCAAGTCCGAGGAGGAGGCGCTGCAGTTCGTCGCCGACGTCCTCGGCAACACCAGCGTCCAGGACGCCAGCGCCCGTGACGCGCTCGGTACGTTCACCGGAGGCAAGGGCGACGTCCTGCTCTCGTATGAGAACGAGGCGATCCAGGCCCAGGCCGCCGGCGAGGAGGTCGACTACGTCATCCCGCCGGAGACGATCCTGATCGAGACCCCGTTCGCGGTCACCGAGAACGCTCAGGACCCCGAGGCGGCCGAGGCCTTCTCGGACTACCTGTACTCGCCCGAGGGCCAGGCCGACTTCGCGGCCGAGGGCTTCCGCCCCGTCGACAAGAAGGTCCTGGCCGAGAACGAGGACAAGTTCCCCGAGCCCGAGACCCTGTTCACGATCGAGGAGTTCGGTGGCTGGGACACCGTCGCGACGGAGTTCTTCGACACCGAGAACGGTTCGGTCGCCGACATCGAGCGTGAGCTCGGAGTGGCTACGGAGTAATGACCTCGGTCGCACAGCCGCAGCCCGGGGCCGAGCCCCGGCAGCCTGAGACCGCCCCGAAGCCGGCACGTCGTGTCGGCTTCGGGGTCGGTCCGGGCCTCTCGCGCGGAATGGCCGTCGGCTACCTCAGCCTGATGGTCCTGATCCCGATCGCCGCGGTCGTCACGCGCTCGTTCGACGACGGCCTCGACGCCTTCTGGAACGCGATCACCGCGCCTCAGGGTCTTGCCGCCCTCAAGCTCACCTTCTTCTCGTCGCTGATCGTCGTCGCGATCAACGCGGTGATGGGCACGATCATCGCCTGGGTGATGGTCCGCGACCAGTTTCCTGGCAAGCGGATCATCAACTCGCTGATCGACCTGCCTTTCGCGTTGCCGACGATCGTCACCGGCCTCGTCCTGCTGGCGCTCTACGGCGACACGGGGCTCCTCGGGATCCAGGGCGTCTCCTACACCCAGGTCGGTGTGGTCATGGCGCTGCTCTTCGTGACCCTGCCGTTCGTCGTCCGGGCCGTCCAGCCGGTGCTGATCGAGCTCGACCGCGACATGGAGGAGGCCGCCGCCTCGCTCGGTGCGCGGCCGATGACGATCTTCCGCCGCATCGTGCTGCCGAACCTCGCGCCGGCGATCGCCGGCGGCGTCGCGCTGGCCTTCGCGCGATCGATCGGCGAGTTCGGCTCGCTGATCCTGATCTCGGGGAACATCCCGTTCTCGACCGAGGTCTCCTCCGTCTACATCTTCGGACAGATCGAGTCCGGCAACACGACCTCCGCCGCGGCGGTCTCGGTCCTGCTGCTGGCGATCTCGCTCGTCGTCCTGCTGCTGATCAACGCCATCGGAAGGTGGACCGGCCGTCATGACAACGCCTGATTCGGCCGTCGACCGCAACGTCGTCGCCGCGGGACGCGGCACGCGCCTCGGCCTCCGCTTCGTCGGACTGGCCTACCTCGCGCTGCTGCTGCTGATCCCGGTCGCGCTGGTCTTCTATTACGCGTTCGAGGACGGGATCGCCTCCGCGTTCGCATCCGTGACGACGCCCGAGGCCCAGCACGCGATCTGGCTGACCTGCGTCATGGTCCTGATCGCGGTGCCGATCAACACAGTCTTCGGGATCACCTGCGCGCTCGTGCTCGTGCGCCAGAAGTTCCGCGGCAAGGCGTTCATCAACGCCCTGATCGACATGCCGTTCGCGATCTCGCCGGTCGTCATCGGGCTCTCGCTCGTGCTCGTCTACGGCTCGGTCGACGGATGGTTCGGCGTCTGGCTCGCCGAGCAGGGGATCCAGGTCATCTTCTCGCCCGTCGGGATGGCACTCGCGACGATGTTCGTCTCGCTGCCGTTCGTCGTCCGTGAGGTCGTGCCGGTGCTCCAGGAGATCGGCGACGAGCAGGAGCAGGCCGCCAAGACACTCGGCGCCAACCCGTGGCAGACGTTCTGGAAGATCACCCTGCCGTCGATCCGCTGGGGCGTCACCTACGGCGTCATCCTCGCCACGGCGCGAGCGCTCGGCGAGTTCGGCGCCGTCGCAGTCGTCTCCGGCCGGATCTCCGGCGAGACGGAGACCCTGCCGCTCTACGTACGCAAACTCATCGACACGTTCGACGACTCGGGCGCCTTCATGGCCGCCCTCATCCTCGCCGCGCTGGCGCTGATGACGCTGCTGGCGATGAACCTCGTCCAGCGCCGCGATCGCAACGTCGGCATCGCTCCCTCCGTCGTCGCCGAGCCGGCGGCGATCGGAGCGTCCGCAGGCGCAACCCAGGAAAGGACACCCGGATCATGAGCATCATCGTCGAGCACGCCGAGAAGAACTTCGGCGACTTCAAGGCTCTCAACGACGTTTCGATCACGGTCCGGGACGGATCGCTGACCGCGCTGCTCGGGCCGTCGGGCAGCGGCAAGTCGACGCTCCTGCGTGCGATCGCCGGGCTCGAGACGCTCGACAACGGCAAGGTCCTGATCAACGACCGCGACGCGACCCACCTGCCGGTCCAGGAGCGCGGCGTCGGCTTCTGCTTCCAGCACTACGCCGCCTTCAAGCACATGACCGTGCGCGACAACGTCGCCTTCGGCCTCAAGATCCGCAAGACCGACAAGGCCGAGACGGACGACCGGGTCCGTGAGCTCCTGAAGCTCGTCCAGATGGAAGGACTGATCGACCGCTACCCCTCGCAGCTCTCCGGCGGCCAGCGCCAGCGCATGGCGCTCGCCAGGGCGCTCGCGGTGCGGCCGAAGGTCCTGTTGCTCGACGAGCCGTTCGGCGCGCTCGACGCGAAGGTCCGCAAGGAGCTCCGCACCTGGCTTCGCAACCTCCACGAGGAGATGCACGTGACGACGATCTTCGTCACGCACGACCAGGAGGAGGCGATGGACGTCGCCGAGCAGATCGTCGTCATGAACGAAGGCGGCGTCGAGCAGGCCGGCAATCCGACCGACCTCTACGAGCATCCGGCGACGCCGTTCGTGATGAGCTTCATCGGTCCGGTGAACAAGCTCGGCCCGAGCTTCGTGCGCCCACACGACGTCCAGATCCGCCGCGAATCGGCGCCGGGCGCGAGGCAGGCCCTGATCCAGCGGATCGTGATGCTCGGCTTCGAGACGCGCGTCGAGGTCACGCTCGAGGAGGGGGACGACTTCTGGGTCCAGCTCACGAAGGCCGACGCCGAGCTGCTCGAGTTGACGGAGGGCGAGATCGTCTTCCTCCAGCCGCGCCGATCGAAGTCCTTCGACGAGACCGGCCGTCCACACACGGACGAGCTGGCGATCGCCTGAGCCGATGACGCTCGCTGCGATCGTCGCCGTCGCCTTCCTCGCGGTGATGCTCGGCTGGCTCGCCCTGGTCGCCTGGGGCACCAAGCACACGATCGACCTCGAGCTCGACGCCGAGCGCAAGCGCTGAGGCGATACCCCCGGCTGGACTCGAACCAGCGCCGCGCGGCTTAAAAGGCCGCCGCTCTAAACCAACTGAGCTACGGGGGCACGTACCGGTCAGTCTTGCGAATCGCCGCGCGGCGCCGCGCCTATACCCCTCAGCTCGGCAGCCGGTAGCCCATCCCGCGAACCGTCTCGACGATCCCGTCGCCGAGCTTGCGGCGCAGGTAGCGGACGTAGACCTCGACGACGTTCGAGCCGGGGTCGTAGTCGTAGCCCCAGACGTGGGCGAGGAGCTGCTCGCGCGAGAGCACCTGGCCGGGATGGCGCATCAGCGTCTCGAGCATCGTGAACTCCCGCGCCGTCAGGTCGACGAGCCGGCCGTCCTGCATCGCCTTGCGGGTGCGCAGGTCGAGCGAGATGCCGCCGGCCTCGAGCAGATTCGACTCTCCCGATCTACCGCCGCGCAGCTGCACCCGGACGCGCGCGAGGAGCTCCTCGAGCTTGAACGGCTTCGTGATGTAGTCGTCGCCGCCGGCGTCGAGCCCGGAGACCATGTCGCCGGAGTCGTCGCGGGCGGTGAGGATGATCACCGGCAGGCCCTCGCCGCGGCGGCGCAGTTCACGCAGGACGCTGAAGCCGTCGATGTCGGGCAGACCCAGGTCGAGGATCAACAGGTCGAAGTCGGCGTCGCTCGCGATCGCCAGCGCGCTCGCGCCGTCGCTGACGACCTTGGTCGAGTACCCGCGCGAGCCCAGGCCCCGGTCGAGGAAGCTCGCCATCCCGCGCTCGTCCTCGCAGATCAGTATCCGGTTCATGCTCGGCCTCCTTCGCCCCGTCGTCTGACCTCTTCCTCGTGGTCGAGCGGGATCTCGATCTCGAACCGCGCTCCGCCCTCCTCGGCCTCGCCGACGGACACCGACCCCCCGTGTGCCTCTGCGATCGCGCGGACGATCGCCAGGCCCATGCCGCTTCCCTCGTAGGTCTGGCGCCCCTTCGCCCCGCGTGCGAAGCGCTCGAAGATCCGCTCGCGCTCCGAGGCGGGGACCCCCGGCCCGGAGTCCGCGATCCAGATCCGCGCCGCCCCCGACTCGGCGGCCGAGCCGATCACGATCCGGTCACCAGGCTCGGTCTGGCGCACGGCGTTGGAGATCAGGCTCATCGCCGCCTGCGTCAGGCGCTGTGGGTCGCCGACCAGCGACGCCCGGCTGCGCGAATCGAGTCGCCAGTCGCGATCGGCGGTGGCCTTCGCCTTGGCGTGGATCTCTTCGGCGAGCGTGTCGAGCGCGACCGTCTGGAGTCGCAGGAAGTCGGGGTTCTCGCTTCGCGCGAGCAGCAGCAGGTCCTCGACGAAGCGGTTCATCCGGTCGAGCTCACCGGTCACGAGCGCCATCGACTCCCGCCGCTCGTCCTCGGTCGCCGTCCCTTCGCCGAGCAGCTCGAGGTGGCCGCTGACGACCGCGATCGGCGTCCGCAGCTCGTGCGAGACGTCGCGGGTGAACTCACGCTGCGAGCTGAACGCCGATTCGAGCCGGTCCATCATCCGGTTGAACGTCCGCGCCAGCTCGGCGATCTCGTCGGATCCGCGGGCGTCGATCCGGTGGCGCAGATCCGACCCGGACGCGCTCCGGGCCGCCGCCGAGAGGTCGCGTAGCGGCGCGAGCACACGGCTCGAGATCGCGAACGCCAGCGCCGTTCCGATCAAAAGGATGCCGGCGGCGACGACCGCGAGGACGCCGACCGCCTCGGAGACCTCTTCCTGTTGGGGCCCGATGAACCCCGCGACGACGAACGTCCCGAGCGCTCCGTCGCGGCCACGCACGGGCGTCGCGACGTAGCGAACGACTCCCTGGTCGGAATCGAACTCGCCCTCCTCGGGCGCGTCGAGCCTGCGCCAGGCGTCGATCCGGTCGACGAACGGAGCTCCGACGCCTTCCTGGGGGCGCCCGCCTGGAGTCTGCGCGGTGACCCCGCCGCGCTCGGGGATCGCGATCACGACCTCGCTGTCACCAGGGACGTTGCGGGCGAAGTAGGCGTCGGCGATCTCGCCGATCGAGCGGTAGGGCATCCCGCTTCGGGTCTCACCGGCCACCGCCTCGAACTCCGATACCTCCTGGGCGAGCTCGCCCGCGATCCGGCTGTCGAGGCGCGCGTCGAGGATCTGGCGGACCAGTGCCACCGAGACGATCAGCGCCAGGGCGAGCAGCAGGACGTAGGAGGCGAGGATGCGGGCCCGCACGTCGCCGAGCAGGCGCTGGCGAAAGCGCCGCGGCGGCGGATCGGACTCGGCCGAGTATGCGCCCTCCCGCGCCTCCGGGTCAGTCGTCTCCGTCATCGTCGTCACCATCATCGTCGCCGCTCGGCGCCGGCGTCACCGGGCTGGGCGCGGGAGCCGGAGTAGGCGCGGTGACGGTCGTCGTCTGCGTCACCGCGGGCGGCGGCTCGATCGAGGCGAGGACCCGCCTGCGGAGCTCGCGCCGCTTCTGACGGCGCTCGACGCGGGTGCTTCGCGCCTCGGCGCGTCGCTCGGCACGCCGATCACGTCGCTCGGCACGCCGGTCGGCGCGGGCGGCTGCGATCTCCTGTGGGTCCGGAGCGGCCACCTGGATCGTCCTCAGCTCCGGCTCAGACCCCTGCGCGCCGAGCAACGGGACCACGACGGCGCCGACCGCGAGCACGGCCAGCGCGGCGACCATGGCTGTTCGAAGCGGCGACATCACGAGCACCGTCGCGCGCGCCGATGAGGCTCGGATTGGGCTCGGATTAGAGATTTCTCATAACCCGCCTCAAGGGACCGTTACGCGGCATCGCGGCGAAGCGGAGTCGATGCCTCCGGAGCGCTAATCTCGGCCCGGGGATGGGAGAGCTGATCATCGGACCGCTGCTTCGCTACGTCGCCGAGACGGAGGCGACGGTGTGGGTCGAGACCGACACCCCGGGGACCGTCTCGGTCCTGGGCCGCGAGGCCAGGACGTTCACGGTCGGCGGCCACCACTACGCGCTCGTCTCTCTCGACGGCCTCGAGTGCGGTAGCCGCAACCCCTACACGGTCGAACTCGACGGCGAGCAGGTCTGGCCGCCCCCCGACTATCGGTTCCCGCAGCCCGAGATCAGGACGATCGACGCCGATCAGCAGCTCCGGGTCCTCTACGGCTCGTGCCGTGTCGCCGCCCCGCACGAGCCGCCCTACAACCTCCCGAAGGATCGTGACTCGCGCGGTCGTGAGTACGACGCGCTCTACGCCAAGGCGCTCCACATGCTCGGCGACGACTCGACCGACGAGGTCGACGACGAGCAATGGCCGCACGTGATGCTGCTGCTCGGCGATCAGATCTATGCCGACGAGGTCTCTCCCGGGACGGCCGAGGTGATCGCGAAGCGCCGCGACACCGACACCGGGCCCGGCGAGCAGGTCGCCGACTTCGAGGAGTACACGGCGCTCTACCGCGAGTCGTGGACCGACCCGGTGATCCGCTGGCTGCTCTCGACGGTGTCGAGCTCGATGATCTGGGACGACCACGACATGCACGACGACTGGAACATCTCCGAGTCGTGGGTCGAGGACATGCGAGGGCTCGACTGGTGGGAGGACCGGATCCTCGGCGGGATCGTCTCCTACTGGATCCATCAGCACATCGGCAACCTCTCGCCGGGCGAGCTCGCCGCGAACGAGCAGTGGCGGCAGGTGCAGGAGCTCGATGACGCGAGCGACTACCTACGCGAGTTCGCCGGTCGCGCCGACCACCACGAGGACGGCTCGCACTGGAGCATCTACCGCGACGTCGGCTCGAGGCGGATCGTCCTGATCGACTCGCGTGGGGGGCGCTGCCTCGATCCGGGCGATCGCCACATGGTCGACGCCAAGCAGTGGGAATGGATCGTGGACAAGTTCTCCGGCGACTTCGATCACCTGATCGTCGGGACGTCCTGTCCGTGGTTGCTGGCGACGGGCATCCACCACGCCGAGGCCTGGAACGAGGCGCTCTGCGACGGGGCCTGGGGGTCGACGGTGGCCCGCTGGAGCGAGAAGATCCGTCGCGCCGGCGACTTCGACCACTGGGCGGGATTCCGGCGGTCCTTCGAGGACCTCGGTGAGCTGATCGCGGAGAAGGGGTCGGGGCGACTCGGGCGCGCGCCTGAGTCGATCACGGTCCTCGCGGGCGACGTCCATCACGCCTATCTGAACGAGGTCGGGTTCCGTCCGGGCTCCTCGGTGACGAGCGCGGTCCACCAGGCGGTCTGCTCGCCGTTTCGCAACCCGCTCAACCGCCGCGAGCGAGTGCTGATCCGCGCGACCCGGACGCGCCCCTTCATCAGCCTCTTCCGCGGCCTCGCCCGGCGCGCGGGGGTGCCCGATCCAGCGTTCGGATGGCGACTCGGCGAGGGTCCGTTCTTCGACAATCAGGTCGGGACGCTCTGGATCGATGACGACGGCGTCATCGCTCGCCTCGAGAAGACCGTTCCCGACCGCGCGATGCAGGGTCTGAAGCCCGAGCTCGAGCTCTCCTACGAGCGTCGCCTGGTCTGACGAAGCCGGATCCGGGGTGACCGCTTCGGCCGTTGGAAGCTTCTAATCGCGGTCCAATCCCCGTTCAAGCCGTGGGTCCCAGGCTGCCTCTCATCAAGTCAACCGGCGTGCTCGCGGATCGGGCTCGTCAGACGCAGGAGGCAGTCGAAATGGGATTCAGCGCCCTCTACCCCGCAGGCCAGTCGCTCTCGAAGCGCGGCTCGAACTCGAACTCGGGCTCGAAGTCGAAGCGCTCGCGGCGCCGGCGCCGGCGTCGTCGCAACCGGTCGCGTCGCTCGCGGAGCAACTGACCCGTACCGGCCGCGGGGCGCCGAGGGGACGATTGGAAATCTCTCATCGGGTTCCAATCGTCCGCCAATCGGCGCCCCTCAGGCTGGCCCAAGGAGTAAGGCAAACGGCGTTCCCCCAGCCACCGGGCTCTCGCCAGACCAAGGAGTAAGACATGGGCTTCAGCGCTCTCTATCCGGCCAGCCGCAAGGCGGGCCGCAACACCAACACCGGCGACAACGACCGCAGCTCGCGCCGCCGCCGCCGCCGTCGCCGCCGCCGGAATCGCCGCTCGCGCAGCCGGACCAACTAGAGCCCGGTGACGAGGACCACGAACGAGAACCGCGGCCCCGCCCAGGCGGGGCCGCGGGCGTTCATGAGGCGGTTTCTGAGCCCGGCGGAGTACGCCGACTCGCAGGTCGCCGAGACGCCCGAGGTCGGCCTCCGCGACGTGCTGCGCCGTTTCTGGCCCGACGCTCGCCCGTTCCGGCGCTGGATCCCGGTGCTGCTCGGCCTCGTCGCGCTCGGTGCGGCGATCGCGACGGCCGAGATCTGGCTGTTCAAGCTCGTCGTCGACGAGGTGCTCGTCCCCGGTGAGCTCGGTCCTCTCGCCTGGATCGCCGCCGCCTATATCGGACTGACGCTGCTCGGCGGCGCCGTCTCCTTCGCCGACGATCTGCTCTCGACGAATCTCGCCGAGCGCTTCCTGCTCGGCCTGCGTGCCCGGGTCTTCTCGCACGTCCAGGGTCTGTCGATCGACGTCTTCGATCGTCACCGCAGCGGCGATCTGATCTCGCGCGTGACCGGCGACGTGAACGAGATCGAGGGCCTCCTGCTCTCCGGGATAACCGACGGCCTCGCCGCGGTCCTCAAGATCATCTTCTTCTCGGCCGCCCTCCTGATCCTCGACTGGCAGCTCGCGCTGATCGCGCTCGTGGTCGGGCCCTGCTTCCTCTTTCTGGCCAAGCGCTTCTCGAAGCTGATCAAGCACGCGTCGCGCGAGAAGCGCCGCCGCGCCGGCTCGCTGTCGGCGATCGCGCAGGAGAACTTCGCCAACGCCGCTCTGATCCAGTCGGCCAACGGCCAGAAGGTCGCGCTCGAGCGCTTCCGGCGCCAGAACGAGGCGGTGATCGACGCCGAGCTCGCATCGACCCGGATCCGCGGAGTCTTCGCGCCGCTCGTCGACATGCTCGAGCTCCTCGCCGTCCTCGCAGTCTTCGCGCTCGGGACCCTGGCGGTCGTCAACGGCTCGCTCACCGTCGGTGGGCTGCTCGTGTTCGTCGCCTACCTCAGCCAGTTGCTCGATCCGATCCGCGAACTCGGATCGATCTCGAACCATTGGTTCAAGGCGCTGGCGGGGGCGGAGCGCGTGATCGAACTGCTCGACACCGAGCCGCGCGTGACCGACTCGCCCGACGCGCTGCCGCTCCGCGTCAAGCGTGGGCGGATCGAGCTCGACCGCGTCGACTTCGCCTATCCGGGCCGCGACGAGCGAGCGCTCCACGACGTGAGCCTCGTGATCGAGCCCGGCGAGACCGTTGCGCTGACCGGTCCGAGCGGCGCCGGCAAGACGACGATCGCGCGACTCGCGCTCCGCTTCTACGATCCCGGGCGAGGAGCCGTGCGCATCGACGATCAGGACCTTCGCGGCGTGACGCTCGAGTCGCTGCGTCGCGAGGTTTCGCTGCTCCTCCAGGAGGCGCCGCTTCTGAACGCGCCGGTCGCGGAGAACATCGCGCTCGCGGTTCCCGGCGCCTCGGCGCAGGAGATCGAGCGCGTCGCTCGCATAGCCGGCGCTCACGACTTCATCGCCGCGCTTCCCGACGGCTACGCCACCGTCCTGGGCGAGCGCGGCGGCACGCTCTCCGGCGGTCAGCGCCAGCGGGTCGCGGTCGCGCGGGCCCTGCTCGCCGACGCTCCGATCCTGATCCTCGACGAGCCCACGACGGGGCTCGATGCGGCTTCGCGCCGGGCGCTGATCGGACCGCTTCGCGAGTTGATGCGCGACCGGACGACCCTGATCGTCTCCCATGACACCGAGGTGATCGCCTCGGCCGACCGGGTGGTCGAGATCGCTCCGGGCGGTAGTCGGGGAGGACCGGAGCCGGTGCTCGCGAGGGTCGCGTGATCGCCGTCGCCGGACTGCGATCGCTCGCGCGTCGCGCCCGCCATCGTGACGGACCACCACCGGCAGGCCACGGCGAGGAGCTGCTGCCGGGCTGCGTCTGCATCTCGCATCTGCGCCGCGGCAACGAGCTCGATGTCTTCGATGCCTGGAGCGCGGTTCGTTCGAGCCGCGTGGTCGTCAAGACCGCCCGCCCCGACCGGCTCGGCGACGAGCGGACCGTCCGGCAGCTGGCTGCCGAGGGTGCGCTGCTCTCGCGGCTCTCGCATCCGCACATCGGCCGGTGCTACGAGGTCTCATCCGACCCTCCGGCGCTCGTACTGGAGACGCTCGCGGGTCAGACGCTCGCCGCGCTGCTCGACGAGAACGACCCCGAGCCGATGGCCGATGCCGACGTCGGTCAACTCGGGCTCCAGCTCGCCTCGGCCCTCGACTACCTGCACCGCGAGGGCGTCGTCCACCTCGACGTCAAGCCCTCGAACCTGATCGCCGAGTCCGGCCGCATCCGGCTGATCGACATGAACCTCGCGCGCCCGCCCGGACGCGTCTCGCCGGGATACGGGACCGACGGCTACATGAGTCCCGAGCAGGAGGACGGTGGCGAGGTCGGACCGCCCGCCGACGTCTACGGTCTCGCGCTCGTGCTCGCCGAGTGCTCAGGCGGCGACCCGGACTCGCGCGATCCGCTCGCCGGAGCCTCGGCGGCGGTCTCCGCCGCTCTGGCGGGCGCGCTGGCCGCCGACCCGTCGCCTCGACCGACCCTCGGCGATCTGATGCGCCGCTTCGAGGCGCTCGCGGGCGTCCCGGCGGCCGAGCGCCTTTGGTCGGACCCGCGCTTCTCCCGCCCTAGTGGCGGAAGTGGCGGCGGCCGGTGAAGAGCATCGCCACGCCGGCGGCGTCGCAGGCGGCGATCACCTCATCGTCTCGCTTCGATCCTCCGGGCTGGACGATCGCGACGGCGCCGGCGTCGATCGCGGCCTGAGGACCGTCGGCGAACGGAAAGAACGCGTCCGAGGCGACGACGGAGCCGCGTAGCGCCTCGTTCGCGTCGCCGTCGCGCGCGGCGTGGGCCTTGTCGACGGCCAGCTTCACCGAGTCGACGCGGCTCATCTGGCCGGCCCCGATCCCGACCGTCGCGCCGTCCTTGACGATGACGATCGCGTTCGAGCGCACGTGCCGGCAGATCTTCCATGCGAGGGCGAGATCCGAGAGCGACTCTTCGCCGAGGTTCTCGGTCACCGGCTGCATCGCCGAGACCTCGTCGCCGAGGTCGTCGGAGTCCTGGACGAGCAGGCCACCGCGCACGCGCTTGACGTCGGACTCCGTCTCGGGGCGGGTGCGCCGCTCCTCGTCGACCAGGATCCGGATCGACTCCTTGCCCGTCAGGACCTCGAGCGCGTCCTCGTCGAAGCCCGGGGCGATCAGGACCTCGACGAAGTTCTGGTTCAGCTGCTCGGCCAGTGGTAGGTCGACGCGCCGGTTGAGGGCGATGACACCCCCGAACGCCGAGAGCGGGTCGGTCGCCAGCGCCTTCTCGTAGGCCTCGGCGACGTCGGCCCCGATCGCGACCCCACACGGGTTGTTGTGCTTGACGATCACGGCGGCCGGCTCGTCGAGGTCGGCGAGCAGGCTGCGCGCGGCGTCGAGGTCGAGGACGTTGTTGAACGAGAGCCCCTTGCCGTGGAGCTTCGCGACCCGGGAGAGGATGTGCGAGCGAGCGCCCGACTCGACGTAGAGCGCGGCGCGCTGGTGCGGATTCTCGCCGTAGGAGAGGTCGAGGAACTTCTCGTGCGAGCTCACCCAGTGGCTCGGGAACGCCTCGTAGCGGGTGCCGAACCAGCTCGAGATGGCGGCGTCGTAGCGCGCGGTCAGCGCGAACGCCTCGTTGGCGAGCCAGTGGCGGGTCGGTGCCGAGATCGTCCCGTCCTCCTCGAGCTCGGCGACGACGGCGTCGTAGCTCTCCGGCGTTACGACCACCGCTACGTCGCGGTGGTTCTTCGCCGCCGCTCGGATCATCGTCGGGCCACCGATGTCGATGTCCTCGATGACCTCCTCGTCGGTCACTCCGCGTCGTGCCGCGGTGCGCTCGAACGGATAGAGGTTCACGCAGACGAGGTCGATCGGCTCGATCGCCTGCTCGCGCAGGACCTCCCGGTGATCGGGGTCGCTGCGCACGGCGAGCAGCCCGGCGTGGATCCGCGGGTGGAGGGTCTTGACGCGGCCACCGAGGATCTCCGGCTCGCCGGTCAGCTCGCTGACGTCGCGGACCTCGACGCCGGCATCGCGCAGCGCCTTCGCGGTGCCGCCGGTCGAGACGATCTCGATCTCGAGCCGCTCGAGCGCGAGCGCGAAGTCGACGATCCCGGTCTTGTCGGAGACGGAGAGGAGCGCTCGGCGGACGGCGACCGGCTCCGGGTCGAGCTCGGTGGGGAGTTCAACGGAGTCGGACATCGCCGCGAGTCTATGGGTGACCCGAAGCTCGCGTCATCGCTCGGCGAATGGCCTGCTAGGCGGGCCCGACCTCGACCACCCGAGAACCGGTCTCGTGGCGGACGGCCCCCGCCGCGAACAGCCGCACCGCCTCGGGAAGCAGCGCGTGCTCGGTCGCGTGGATGCCCTCCTCGAGCGTCGGGCGGTCGCGGTCGGCCGGGACCGGGACCGCGCGCTGGAGGATGATCGGGCCCGAGTCGACGCCCTCGTCGACGAAGTGGACCGTCACGCCCGTGACCCGCACTCCCTCGGCGAGCGCTTGACCGATCGCGTCGAGGCCGGGGAAGGCGGGAAGCAGCGCGGGGTGGACGTTGATCAGTCGCCAGCGGAAGCGCTCGACGAAGCCCGGCGACAGCAGCTGCATGTAGCCGGCGAGGACGACGAGGCCGACGTCACGAGACTCGATCCAGTCGGCGAGCGCATCGTCGCGCCCGGCGCGGTCGACGAAGTCGGAGCGCGGGAACACCCCCGTCTCGATCCCGAGCTCCGCCGCCCGCCTGAGCGCTCGCGCACCTGGCTTGTCGCTCGCGACAGCCACCACCCGGGCACCCGAGTCCGGCTCGGCGTGCGGGCCGTCGAGGATCGCCTGCAGGTTGGTGCCGGTGCCCGAGGCGAGCACCGCGATCCGGAGCTCGTCGGGGGCGGATGCGTCGCCGCCGTCCGTCACGCCGCGGGCGCGATCGCGAGCTTCGGGAACCGCCCGCCGGTCGAGCGGAGCGCGCCCTCGTCGATCATCGCGTCGACCTGCTCGAGCAGCTCACCCGAGCTCCAGTCGGCGAGCGAGCCGTAGGCGTCGAGCTCGTCGTAGCCGTACTTCGCGACTACCTTCGAGCGTCCGCCGCGCAGGATCTCGACGGTGCGGGTGCGGCCGACCGACGGCTCGGCCGTCCCGACGACGGCGAGGATCAGCCCGCGCGGGTCGTCGCCCGAGACCTGCCCCGGCCGCGCCCGGCGCCCGCTCTTCGCTCGCGCCTGGACGGTCGGCTCGCCGAGATCGAGATCGAGCGGGCCGTCGCAGACGTCGCAACAGCGCCCGTCGGCGCGCGGCTCGATCCGGTCGCCGAAGTGGCGCAGCAGCCGCGCCCGCCGGCACTCCTCGCCCTCGACGAAGCCCCAGATGTCGCGGTACTCGCGCCAGCGCTCGCGCTTTGCGTCCTCGTCGGGGGTGTTGTTGATGAAGTAGACGTGCAGGCGCTTGTCGCGCTTGTCGTCGAGCAGCACGCAGCGTGACGGCAGGCCGTCGCGCCCGCCTCGTCCGGCCTCCTGGTAGTAGGCCTCGAGCGAGGAGGGGACGGCGACGTGCAGAACCGTCCGGACGTTCGACTTGTCGACCCCCATCCCGAACGCGTTCGTCGCGACGACGACCTGCGCGTCGCCGGACATGAACTCGCGCTGCGCCTCGGCGCGGGCGTCGCGCTCGAGACCGGCGTGGTAGGCGGGTACACGCGTGCCGAGCTCGCGCTCGAGCCAGGTCGCGGTCTGCTCGGTCTTCTTGCGCGTCCCCGCGTAGACGATCGCCGGCAGCGCGCCGGGCTCGCGTAGCAGCGCTGACGTGGCGCGAAACCGCGCCTCGTCGGAGCGCGCGGGGACGACGTCGTAGGAGAGGTTCGGTCGCTCGAAACCCGTGATGACCCGCTTCGGGTCGCGCAGCCCGAGGCGGGCGGCGATGTCACGCGAGACCCGCGGCGTCGCCGTCGCGGTGGCGGCGAACACCGATTGCGCGCCGATCCGTCGCGCAACGTCGCCGAGCCGCATGTAGTCGGGCCGGAAGTCGTGTCCCCACTGCGAGACGCAGTGCGCCTCGTCGACGACGAAGAGGCCGATGTCGGCCGCGGCGAGGCGCTCGGTGAAGGCACCGATCGCGAAGCGCTCCGGCGCGACGTAGAGCAGCTTGATGTCGCCGCGAATCGCGCTCTCGAGCGTGTCGCGGTTCTGGACGCCCTGGCGCTGCGCGTTGATCATCCCGGCGCGGCCGCCGAGGCCCTCGACCTGGTCGGTCATCAACGAGACGAGCGGCGAGACCACCACGGCGAGCCGGTCGGACTCGAGCGCCGGCAGCTGGTAACAGAGCGACTTGCCGGCGCCGGTGGGCATCACGAGCAGGACGTCCTGGCCGGCCATCGCCGCGCCGACGGCATCGAGCTGGCCCGGCCGGAAGCTCGCGAAGCCGAAGTGGCGGTGGAGCGCCTGTTCTGGACCCGATCCGATCACAGCCACCGATGATCGCTCGGCGGGCGGCGGAGGAGGCGCGACCGGCGTGCCGGAAGCCGCAACGGGCGGTGAGAAGAGTGAGTCCTGGACGGGGTCGTCCGCCATCCGCGGCCCGGTCGCCTCTAGGAGGAGACGGGGATCGTCGCGATCGTCTCGAGCGCGAACTTGCCCTCGTGACCGCCGCTCGGGTCGCCGAGCGGGTACTCGCCCGAGAAGCAGGCGTCGCAGTGGAGCTCGCGCGGCGTGCCGACGGCCTCGTAGACGCCGTCGAGCGAGATGTAGGCGAGCGAGTCGGCGCCGAGCTCGGTGGCGATCTCCTCGACGGTGCGCTCGTGGGCGATCATCTCCTCGCGCGTCGACATGTCGACCCCGTAGTGACACGGGTTGCGGATCGGCGGGGCGGAGATCCGCAGGTGGACCTCCTTGGCACCGGCGTTTCGCAGCATTCCGATGATCTGGCGCGTCGTGTTGCCGCGGACGATCGAGTCGTCCACGACCACGACGCGCTGGTCGCCGACGATCTCGGGCAGCGGGTTGAACTTCATCCGCAGGCCGTGCTTTCGCAGCTCCTGACCCGGCTGGATGAAGGTCCGCTGGACATAGCGGTTCTTGATCAGGCCGTCGTCCTTGGGCAGCCCGGCCGCGCGGGCATAGCCGTTGGCCGCGGCGTTGCCGGAGTCCGGGACGGCGATCACGAGATCGGCGTCGACGGGCGCCTCGCGGTGGAGGATCTCACCCATCCGCCCGCGCACCTGCTGGAGGACCTTGCCCTCGAGCCGCGTGTCGGGACGCGAGAAGTAGATGTGCTCGAAGACGCAGTGCGCGGGCTGCTCGGAGGCAACCACCTGTCGGGTCTCGATTCCGCGCTCGGTCAGCGCGACGAGCTCACCCGGCAGCACCTCGCGCAGGAACTCGGCGCCGATGATGTCGAAGGCGCAGCTCTCCGAGGCGACGCAGTAGCGGTCGCCGAGCTTGCCGATCGCCAGCGGCCTGACGCCGTGCGGGTCGCGGAAGGCGACGACGGCGCGCTTGGTCATCACGACGGTCGAGTAGGCGCCGCGCAGGCGCGGCATGACCGCGGCGACGGCGTTCTCGATCGGCCGCTCGGGCTCGATCGAGAGCAGCGCGGCGATGATCTCCGAGTCGGAGGTGCCACGGAATTCGATCCCCTGCTCGCGGAGCTCGTTGTAGAGCTCGACGGCGTTGGTCAGGTTGCCGTTGTGGGCGAGCGCGAGCTCACGGCCGTCGTCGCGCCAGACGGGCTGCGAGTTCTCCCACGACCCACCGCCGGTCGTCGAGTAGCGGACGTGGCCGATCGCCATGTCGCCGTCGAGCGCCCGCAGCTTCTGCTCGTCGAAGACCTGGCTGACCAGGCCGGCGTCCTTGAGCGCGGTGATGTGACCGCCTTCGCAGGTCGCGATGCCGGCCGACTCCTGGCCGCGATGCTGGAGTGCGTAGAGCGCGAAGTAGGCGAGGCGGGCCGGCTCGCGGCCGGGGGCGTATACGCCGAACACCCCGCACTCGTCGCGCGGGCCATCGCGTTCTGGAACGTCGGATCGGGCGGCAACCCCTGGCCGCTCTTCGGTCGACACTTGTCGCTTCTCACTCGGTCTCGAGGGAGGGACGAGGACGCGGTCGAGGGTACCAGCGGCCGCGGCGAGTGCTCGGCGGGGGAGTGGGGTGGTCGGGAATCCACCCGAGGTGGGTGGTGGGTGCGAGCCCGTCGCGCAAGCCTCTGGCCATGACTCACCCCAGAACCGCTCTCGTCCTGTTGGCCCTGCTCGGGTCGCTCTTCGCCGCGCCGGCGAGCGCCTCCGCCGGCCAGCTCGACCCCTCCTTCGGCGGGGATGGCAGGGTGGTGCGAGCCGGACTTTCCGGCGCCGATGCGATCGCGGTCGATCAGCGGGGTAGGACGCTCGCGCTCAGCGACCGTCCGCGCCCGGGTCGAAGTACCTCCGAGCTTCTCGTCACGCGATTCTCGGCGAGCGGCCGGCTCGATCGTGGGTTCGGGCGGTCCGGAAGCGTCTGGATCGATGCGACCGGGCGCCAGGACTACGCGGCCGGGATCGCGATCGGAGAGGCCGGCCGGATCACGGTCGCGACCGACACCGGCAGGAGCAATCGCTACGACGTCTGCGACGGCGGCGAGGACTGGAGCGTCGAAGTCATCAGGCTGAGGTCGTCCGGACGGCTCGACCGCGAGTTCGGGAGCCGTGGTCACCAGGTGCTGCGCGATGACCCCGGCCTCGACTTTCAGTCTCCGACCGCGGTCGACGTCGGGCCGAACGGCGCCGTCGCCGTCTCGGGCTATGGCTGGTACGGGAACGGATCGGACTGCAATCGCGTCGCGATCGCGGCTCGACTCGACGGCGCGGGCGCTCCGGACGAGGCTTTCGGGGGTGACGGCGTCGTGCGCCTGGACGAGCTCTCGACGGCGGTCGATGTCGAATTCGACTCGGCGGGCGCGATGCTCCTCGGCGCGCAGCCGCGGACGGACGGCTTCGGGGCGGCGCGGCTGCTCGGCGACGGGGGGCTCGACGAGACGTTCGGCGCGGAGGGAGTCGCGCTGGCCGATGGTGTGGGCACGGCTGATGTCTCGATCCTGGGCGACGGGCGGATCGCAGTCTCCGGGCGAGCCGGTGAGGGCTCGGCTGTCGCCGTCTTCGATCAGGGCGGAGAGCTCGCCGCCGAGTTCGGCGAGGGGGGAGAGGTCGCCACGCCGTTCGGGGACGGCGCCAGGCTGGTCCCGCGGGGGGACGGCTTCGTCGCGGCCGGGACGCTCAGCCGACCCGGCACCCGAGAGGATTTCGCAGCGGTCGCGTTCGAAGGCGACGGGGGCGTCGACGAATCGTTCGGCACGGATGGTCTCGCGCAGGCGGACCTCGGCGCCGCCGCCGACGACGAGGTGCTCAGCGCGGCACCCGGCCAGGCGGGAAAGACGGTCATAGGTGGGATCGTCGCGGGTGTGAACGAGCGCATGGGCCTTCTGCGACTGCGCCGCTGAAGTGCGGGGACACCGCGCTCGGCCGTGCCCCGGCTGCGGCTCAGCTAGTCGCGGAGGCGCGTGGTCTCGATGCGGCCGGGGAGGTACGCAGCCGAATCGAAGCGCCGCGACAGCATGGCCTCGACGGGTAGCCCGACGGCCCTGGGAGCGAGCAGCCGCGACTCGGCTTCCGGGTCGTCCGCGAGCCAGCGATCGAACCAAAGGCCGGTGTAGTGCGCTACGAGCCGTCGCTGGCGGTCCGAACCCGCGTTGCCGAACTCGACGTGGTCGAACCCGCGCAACACGAGCTCCATGCTCGCCACGCCCTGCTCGCGCCAGTGGTCGAAGCCGAACTGCTTGAGGTCGCGCGGTTGGAAGCGCGGCCGGGCCTTGCACGGCGCGTCCTGAGCGAGGCCGAGCGCGGGCGCTCCGACCGGGATCTCGTGCGCGGGCGGTCCGACGCAGTTGCCGCCGACGCCGCCCGGATCGCCGTGGCGCCAGCGGCGCAGGTTGTCGAGCAGCACGACGGCGTCGATGCCAGGGTCGGCCTGGACGATGCTCGCGGTGTGGGCTCCCAGCGAGAAGCCGCCGATCCCGATTCGCCTCGGGTCGATGCGGTCGGCCAGCGGGTTCGCCGGGTCACTCGCGAAACGGACCGCGGCGCGCATCGCCTCGACCGATCGCGGCAGCGAGCTGAGGCCGTCGCGCTGCGGCGCGCTGTAGGCGATCGCTACGTATCCGTGACCGGCGAGGTAGCGCTGGAGCCAGAAGACGTTGCAGAGCTGGCTCGAGATCCCGTGGCCGAACGTGACCACGGGTCGCGGTCCCGGGTAGCGCTCGCGATCGGCCGGCGCCATCACGACGGCGGGCAGATCGAACTCTCCGTCGGGGATCGTCGCCTCCCGGATCACGGCGCGCCCCATCCAGTCGCGCACTTCTCCGGGGCAGACCGCCGAGTCGCCATGGGCGACCGCGCCCGAGGCGCCGGTTCCGGCGCTCGGGGATGACTCCCCGCCACAGGCGACGAGGAGCACGGCGAGTGCGGCGAGCAGGACGCTCGTCAGATGTCGCGCGGCCGCTGACAGAACGCAGCAGAGTAGAGGTCCGAAGAGGCGGGCTCGAGGCCTCAGCCGAAGTCCGGCCAGCGCGCGACGTCGATCTCGGGGCAGAGCTCCGCCAACCGCTCGACGTCTCCCCGCAGCCGTTCGACGAGCTCGGTGCGAAGCAGTGGATCGATCTCCGGCTTCTTCGCGCTGTCGGGAGCGTCGCGGGCGAGGCGCTTCGGCAGCTCGTCGAGCGGCTCGATGCCGAGGAACTCGTGCGTTCGCCGCATCTCGGAGAGTGTGTTCTCGAGCGCATGCTCGAACTGCAGGACAAGCACGCGCTCGCGCCCGAACAGTTCGAAGGCGCGCCGTACCTGCTCGAAGTAGAGGCTCCGCAGGAGGTTGTCGCCCGAGACCGCCGCGCTGCCGGCGTAGCCCTCGCGCTCGGCCTTGCGAACGTCGCGTCCGATCCCCGAGCGCCAGCGCTCGACCGGATCGCGAAGCATGATCAGCACCTTCGCCTCCGGTGCGATCTCTCGTATCATCCGCAGCGCCCAGAAGTCGGACATGTAGCGCGGCGTCCACTCACCCGCGATCTGCCCCGGGGCGCGCGGGAAGAGCTCGGCGTAGCGGGCGGCGAGCTCGGCGAGGGGCGGCGCCGGCTCGGCGAAGTACCGGTCGAAGAAGTGGATCTCCTTGCGCGGGCCGAGCGGGTCGGCGACCTGCGGATGCGGCCGGATCGCGCCGCGATACCACCACGTCGTCCCACCCCGCTGCGCGCCGACTCCGACGAAGTCGGGCGGACCCGTCGTCCACCCCTCGGGCACCTCCGGTACGACGATCTCCTTCTGCCACTGGTGACGGACTGGTGGCGACGGAGTCTCGAGGGACTCGCCTTCGCTTTGCATGCGGCCCAGTATGGGGCCGTCCCGCCCCAGGGGTGATGCGCCTCCCGCCTCCACGACGCATGCTGAGCCGATGAACGTGCGATTGCGACGCGCCGCCCTGCTCATCCTCGCCTTCGCCGCTCTTTCCGGTGCCTCTACGGCCGGCGCGGCGAGCGGGGACCTCGACCCGCGCTTCGGCCGCGACGGCAAGTTGGCACCGCCGCAACTCGCCCGTGGCCGACCCGGCGACATCGCCGTCCTTCCCTCGGGCGCCTCCCTGGTCTGTGTGACCGGTGCGCAGAGGGGACGCGAGGGCATCACGGTCGTGCGCCTCCGGCCCGACGGGTCCCTGGCTCGTGGCTTCGGCCGAGAAGGGTTGGCCAGGCTCCGGGCCCCGGCGCGCGCGACCGGCTGCCGCGTCGAGGCCCTCGGGCGTGAGGGCGCAATCGTCTCCTACGGAATTCGCGATTACGGCAGTTCTTCGAGCTTCGAGCTCGGGGTCGCGCGTTTGACCAGAGACGGGCGCCTTGACGGCCGCTTCGACCGTGACGGCATTCAGACGTTCGGCGTCGACGATGGAACGTTCGCAGGTGGCCTCGCCATGTCGCAGGACGGCATCTACGTCGGTGGCTACACCCAGCGCCAGCGGGAGTTCGTCGTCTACCGGCTCAATCTCCGCGGGCAGATCGATTCCGGCTTCGCGGGTGACGGGCGGGCCGAGACCTCGTTCGACGAGCTCAGCGCGAGAGCGTGGGGACTCGCGAGCCTGGAGCTCGACTCAGCCGGAAGGATCGTGCTCGCCGGCACGGTCAGTATCGATCGCGGCAGTTTCACGAAGCACGCGTTCGGCCTCGCGCGGTTGACGGCCGACGGCCGGCTCGACGAGTCGTTCTCGGATGACGGGATGATCGCGGACTGGGACCGGCCCGAGATCAATGCCGCCGCGGTGGCACCCGACGGCCGCATCGCCATCGCCTCCGGTCTCGGGGACTTCACGGTCTCGGTCGTGCGACCCGACGGCACCCTGGACCCCGAGTTTGGAGCCGCCGGCACGGCGCGTGTCGACTTCACCGATGCGAACGACATCCCAGCCGATATCGCCTGGGACGGCAACGCCATCCTGGCCTCCGGGAGCACCAGGACCCAGCGGAGGGGTGAGGACTTCGCGATTGCTCGACTTCGGCCGGACGGCGAGCTCGACGGTCGCTTCTCGGGCGATGGAAAGCGAGCGATCGACTTCGGACGCGCCGACGACAACGTGACCGCCATGGCGATCGGGCCGCTCGGTCGCGTGACGCTCGCCGGCGAGACCGACCGTGAACCGGGCCAGGTCGACCGGCCGGTGTTCGCGCGGATTCGCGGCTGAACCGCCGGGTGCCGGGGTTCACACCCGGGGGTGGTGCGCGCAGGACCACACGTGAGGAGGCTGCCGACATGACGACCTCCCCCCAGCGTGAGTCCAGTTCAAATGCCCGCCGTGCCGCTGTCGCGATAGCCGCGACGGCCGCACTCGCCGCACCGGCGCTTGCCCTCGCCGCCAAGCCGGGCGACCTCGACACCCGCTTCGGGGGCGACGGCAAGGTCCTGCGCGACCTCGGGATCGGTGACCGGGCGGAGGATCTCGTCGTCCAGCCGGATCGCAAGGTGGTCACGGTCTCGACGGTCGAGTTCCGCAACGACTACGCGATCCAGGTCAACCGCTTCCTCGCGAACGGGCGCATCGACTCGCGATTCGCCAACGAGGGCCGGCGGATCATCGCCCTGCCGGGTGACGAGTACGCGCCGGATGTCGCGCTTGCGGACCGCGGTCGGATCGTCGTCTCCTTTCGCGCCGATACGAATGACGCGCCCGTCGGCGTGGCGAGGCTCACCGCCCGCGGCGAGCCGGACGAGAGCTTCGATGGCGACGGTCTGCAGACCGTCGGGTTCGGAGCCGAGATCGACAGCTTCGACGCGCCGGTCGATGTGGCGGTCGCGCCCGGCGACGACATCGTCGTCGCCGGGTCGGGCGCACGGGCTGACGCCGACCCCCAGGGCAGTGACTTCACGGCGATCAGACTCAACGCCAGTGGTGGACTCAGGGAGTCCTTCGGCGATGGCGGCCGTGCCGTGGTCGATGCGGGTGGGAGCGACGAGGCACGAGCGCTCGACGTCGACAACCAGGGCCGCGTCGTGATCGCCGGGGATTCCTACGTCCATCCGGGAACGCGGCAGCTTGCCGTCGCTCGGCTGACCGCCGACGGCGAACCCGACCCGGCGTTCGCGGGCGATGGCGGCCAGACGAGCGAGCTGATGCGCGGTTCGGCCGACATCACCGTGATGCCCGGCGGGGGAGTCGCGCTCGCCGGCGTCGTCTCCGGTGACTTCGGCGCCGTCCGGATCGCCGAGAACGGCTCGCCCGACGCTTCGTTCTCCGACGATGGTCTTGCCACGGTCGACTTCGCCGATTCGACGGACTCGGCGGTCGCGATCACGCAGGACGACGGGCGCCTGATCCTCGGCGGCCCGATCCGCACCCAGCGGCGCGGTTTCGACTTCGGCGTCGCGCGGTTGTCGGCCGCGGGCGCACCCGACCGCGGCTTCTCCGACGACGGCCGCCGAGCGACCGACTTCGGCAAGAGCTCCGACGAGGCAGCGAGCCTCGATGTCGACGGGCGCGGCGCCATCGTCGTCGGTGGAGGCATCGAGAAGCGCTCCGGCGGCGACCGCTACGACACCGGTCTGCTCAGGGTGCTCGGTCGGCGTCGCTGAGCGCGCTGCGGCGCGTCGCCGCGTAGTCGAGGTCGTCGATCCGGTCGGGGAGGTAGACGCCCGAGTCGAACTCGGTGCTGAGGAGATCCCCGACCGGCTGGCCGAGGACCTCGTCGGCGAGCAGGTCAGCTTCGGCGCCACGGCGGCCGAGCAGCCAGCGGTCGAACCACGCGGACGCGAAGTAGGAGATCAGCGCTCGCTGGTAGCGCGTGCCCCCGGTGCCGAAGTCGCGATGTGAGAAGTCCGCGAGCACGAGCTCCATGCTCGGCTCGCCGACCTCGCGCCAGCGCAGCAGGCCGGGCTGCTTGAGACCGGTGCCGGCCGCCTCGGGGTGCTTCCGGCAGATCGAGTCGGACGCCATGCCGAGAGCGGGCGCCCGGGGCTCGATGTCGCCTCGCGGCTCGCCCGCGCAACCCGAGCGCACCGCCCCGGGGTCGCCCGAGCGCCAGCGATGCAGGTTGTCGAGCGCGACGACCGCCTCGATGTCGCGCTCCTCGTCGGCCTGGGCGATGCTCGCCAGCCGCGCCCCGTAGGAGAAGCCGAGCAAGCCGATCTCGCTCTGGTCGGCAGCGCGGCGGAACGGGTTCTGGGGACCCGCCGCGAAGTCGATCGCCTCGCCGAGGCGGTCGATCTGCCGCGACGCCGGAGTCGCGACATCGGACGGCGAGGAGTAGCTGACCACGATGTAGCCGCGCCCGGCCAGCCAGCGCCCGAGCCAGACGAGATCGCAGCGGTCGCCTCCCGTGTCCTGGGCGATGACGATCACCGGCCGCTCGCCCTCGAAGCGCTCCGGTGGCTTCGGCGCCAGGACGAGACCCTGCATCTCGCCTTCGCCTCCGCGAGAGGGGATCGAGACGGGCCGGCGGCGTGACGGCAGCGTTCCGTCGGGCTGGCGGACGAAGTCGCAGATCGCGGTGTCCGGCGGCGTCGAGGTGACCGCGGTCCGGCTGCTCGGCTCAGGATCGATCGCCACGGCGACGAGCGCCAGAACGGCCGTGATCGCGGCCCAGATCAGGCTCCAGACCTTCACGGGCGGCGATCGTAGAGGCGGGGACGACCGAGCGGTTCAGCGCTCGTAGGCGCTGACGGTCGAGTCGCCGAAGTTCGCGACCCAGAGCTCATTCGGGGCGAGACCGAGGTCGTTGGGCTTCGTTCCGGCCTCGAAGACCTCGGCGTCGCTCGTCGCCGTATCGATCTCGGTGACCGTGCCGGCGTCGCGACTGGCGACCCAGACCTGATCGCCGGCCGCTCTCAGACCGCGAGGTTTCGCGCCGACCTCGATCGGCTCCGCCGGCTCCTCGGACCGGGTGGAGATCCGCGTGACCGTGCCGCCGAAATTGTCGGAGACCCAGACGGCGCCTTCGTCGCTGGCCAGGTCGTTGGGGCTCTGACCGACGTCGATCGGATTACCCAGCAGGCGTCGCCTCGCGGCGTCGATTCGCGACACCGAACCGCCACCCTGATTCGCGACCCAGACGTCTCCATCCTCGATCGTGAGCGCCGCGGGGAGGGGCCCGACGCGGATCGTGTCGGTGACCGAACCTTCGGGTTCGAGGCGGGTCACCGTGTCATCGCCACGGTTGGCGACCCAGATCGCGCGATCACCGATCGCTATGTCGACGGGCTGGGACCCGACGTCGATTCTCTGCTCGATCTCGCCCGTCGCGGGGGCGATCTGGATCAGTTCGTTGTTCGCGCGGTCGGCGACCCACGTGGATCCGAAGCCGATCGCCACCGCGACGGGTTCGCCTCCCAGGAAGATCTCCTCGGACGGGGAGTCGGCATCGGCGTCGATGACGGAGATGGATCGCGACTGAGGCTTCGGGCTCACCACCCAGGTGCGGCCCGTGCCCGAGGCGAGCGCGACGGGCGCGGGTGGTACGTCGATCGTGGCGGTCGGCTCCCGGGAGACGACGCTCGGATCGCCCTCGGACGCGGGGTCGCCGCCGATACCGATCGCGATCGAGACCCCGATCGCGACGAGTGCCAGCACGACACCGGCCACGGCTCCGGCCCGCCGCCCGTCTCGGACGACTGAGAAGCGCCGGGTGGCCGCTGTGGCGTCGGCCGCGTCGGGGCGCGCGACGCCGAGTCCTCGCCGCTGACTTCGCATCGGAGCCGTCTCGTGCTCGGCCGCGCCCGCGAGCACGGAGGCGGCGTCGGCGGCGAACTCGCTCGCGCTCGCGTGGCGCTCGCCCGGGTTGATCGCCATCCCGCGACGCAGCACCTCGTCGATGCCCGCCGGCAACCCGGGCGCCCGCTCGGTCGCGGCGGGCCGCTCGGCGCTCGCGTGGGCGAACATCGTCGCGAGCTGCTCGCGCCCGCCGAACGGTGGCTCACCCGTGAGCACGTGGAACGTCACGCAGGCGAGCGAATAGACGTCGGCGCGCCTGTCGACGTGCTCCCCGCGGATCTGCTCCGGTGCCACGTAGTCGACGCTGCCCAGGAACTGACCCGTCTCCGTGAGATCGCCACTCGCGTCGGCCAGCTTCGAGATCCCGAAGTCGCACAGGAACGCGCGCTCACCCTGCCCGGATTCCTCGAGCAGGACGTTCGCCGGTTTGACGTCGCGGTGGATCAGGCCGGCATCGTGGGCGGCGTCCAGAGCCGCGCCGAGCTCGAACAGGATCGCCGCGCCGCGCTGCGGGCTCAGTCGCCCCTCGCCGGCGAGGACGGCGCGAAGGCTCGGCCCCTCGACGAGTCGCATCACGAGGAACAGGCGTCCGTCGGAGGTCTCGCCGGCCGCGAGGACGGAGACGACGCTCGGATGCTCGATCGATGCGGCGAGACGAGACTCGCGCCGGAAGCGCTCCCGGAAGTCCGGATCGGAGGAGCGCTCGGCACTCAGCAGCTTGATCGCCCGCTGGCGATCGAGGTTCGGGTCGTAGGCGCGAAAGACCACGCCCATCCCGCCGCGCCCGATCTCGGGGCCGAGCTCGAGGCCCGCGATCTCCCCGCTCGGGCTTCCCTGCACGCGGCGATTCTAGGTGCCGTCCCTGGGACAATCGCCGGGTAGGTGGACGATCGAGTGCCAACCGAAGGTCAGTCGGCGACCGACCTCAAACGCCAGATCGAGCTCGAGCGTGACGGCCGCAGCTTCGTCGTCTGGCGCTCCGAGGACGGGGTCAACACGATGCCGCTCGGACGCGCGACGGTCCTGGTGGGGCGCTCCGCGGACGCGACGATCTCACTCGCGGCCGACAAGGAGGTCTCCTCGCTACACGCCGAGCTTGAACCCGTGGGCGGCGAATGGCTACTCGTCGACGACGGACTATCTCGCAACGGGACCTACGTCAACGCCGAGCGGATCGCCGGACGGCGCCGACTCCGCGATCGTGACCTGATCCGCTGCGGGCGCACCACGATCCTCTTCCGCACGCCCGCGGCGGGCGCGCGTGACGCGACCGCGGTCGCGACCGACCGACCGGCGCCGCGGGTCACCGACGCGCAACGCCGCGTGCTCGTCGCGCTCTGCCGGCCGTTCGCATCGGGAAGCGAGTTCGCGACGACGGCGACCAACCGCGAGATCGCTGACGAGCTCTTCCTGTCGGTCGACGCCGTCAAGTCACACCTGCGCGCGCTGTTCGATGCCTTCGAGCTCGGGGAGGTGGCGCAGAACGAGAAGCGGGTGAGGCTCGCGGAGGCGGCCGTTCGCAGCGGGACCGTGACCGCGCGCGAGCTGCTCGACTAGCCGCGAGGGGGCGACCAGGTCGCCGAGGGCGGTCATCGCGGCGCGAATCGGCTCGGGTGTGGGAGAGCCGACACCCGAGGATGGTGCCCGGAGGCGCTGATCGACTCATGATCAGGCGCATGAGACGAGCGGTTCCCATCTTCGCGGTGTCCTTGACGATCGCCGTGTCCGCGACGGCTATCGCCGCTCCCGGTGCGCTCGACCGCGACTTCGGCACCGACGGCCGCGCCACCATCCGCCTCGGTGGCCCCTCGAACGGCGTCGACGCCGCCGTCGATCCTCGCGGTCGAGCGCTGCTCGCCGGCCGGGAGGCTTTCGGCAACGGCGGCTCGGCAGTGGTCCGCCTAGCCCGCGACGGCGGGCTCGATCGCAGTTTCTCGGGCGACGGCAGAGCCGTCGTGGACTTCAGCGCCCGGTCTGACGCACGCGTGTTCTCGAGCGTCGAGGCCCTGGCGTCGGCGCGCGGCGGCGTCCTCGTCGCCGGACGAATCGGTCCGAAGCGAGCCGGCGACGAGTTCGACTTCCAGATCGGCGTCGAGAAGCTGACCGGCGCAGGAAGACCCGACCCCCGATTCGCCGCCGCCGGTCGCCTCGAGCTCGATACCGGCCCGGGTGGCGACACGGCCACGGACGTCGCCGTCGATGAGCAGGGACGAATCCTCCTCGCCGGCCGGACTGGCGAAGGCACGCCGGAGGGCCCGAGGTTCGCTCTCGTGCGATTGCTCGCCGATGGCACGCCGGACCCCGATTTCGGGGTTAGGGGCGTCGCCGATCCCGCGACTCTGCCCGAGGGGAACGCCGTCGCGGTCGAGCCCGACGCGGCGGGCGGGGTCATCGTGCTCGGCACATCTCCCGGCGATGGATCGGACCTCCTCGCAACGCGCTTCATGCAGAACGGCACGCTCGACGCCGGCTTCGGCTCCGGTGGCCGGACGCGGATCTCGTTCCCGGGCGGCGGATCGGAGGACATCGCGGCCGACCTCGCGATCGCCGGCGACGGGGACCTGCTCGTCGTCGGGAGCCGGGTTCTGAAGGCCGGGTCTGCTCCTCGCCACGGCGATGCGATCGTTGCTCGGTTGCTCGCCGACGGTACCCCCGATTCCGGGTTCGCCGCCGGAGGAGCCCGTCGGCTCGATCTACGCGGCGGTCGCGACATGGCGACCGCTGTGATGCCGTATCGCGACGGGCTGGTCCTGGCGGCCGCAACGACCTCGGAGCGCTCGCGGGGGGTCGCTACGAGCCTCGCCGCCCTCGATCCGGCCGGCGAGCTCGACGAGCGCTTCGGCCGCGGCGGAGTGGCCACTTTCAAGGCGCGTGGCGACCGACGTGGTCAACTCACGCCGAGGGCGCTGGTCAGCTCGAGGAGCCGGATCATCGTCGCCGGCACGTTGAGTCGTGGGGACGACGAGACGGCGATCTCCGCCATCGCGGTCTCGGGCCGCTAGAGGGGCCGCTGGTTCAGCGCCGGCCGTCTGCTCGTCGCGGTGGCCCGGCGGGGTGAAGCGCTTTCAGCCCGAGGGGGATGGGCGGGACATCCCGAGCGATCGAGACTCGGACACGTGGGTTCGGACGGCTCTCACGCGGCGCCGGTGTTCATCGGTGGCTTCGGTCGCAGCGGAACGCATGCCGTCGGCGGCCTGATCGGCGCCGACCCCGGATTTCATCTCGTCGAGACCGAGATCCGGCTGCACGCTCACGGCGGCGGCTTGGCCGACCTCGTCGCGGGGAGGACCGATCTCGAGAGCTTCGTCCGGCGCTGCGAGGAGCGCTGGTGGAGCCGCGGTGCGAAGCGACCGCAGGGCATCCGGCGCCTGCTGTCGCGCGAGGCGTTCGACCGCGCGCTCGACCGGTTTCGTGAGGAGTTCGCCGACCATCCGTTGCCCGCCTCGCGCGAGTTGGTCGCCGAGATCGTCGGACCGGGGCTCGAGCGCTCCGGACGGCCGCGGTGGGCCGAGCTGACGGGCCGAAGCGCCGTCTGCGCCACCGAGCTCCATCGGATCTGGCCGGACGCCGTCTTCGTGAACATGATCCGTGACGGGCGGGCCGTCGCGGCCGGGCACGTGCAGAAGGCGGACATGACCGACGATCCGCTCAAGGCCCTCGACGGCTGGGAGCGAATGATCCGTGGTTCGTTCGCGGGCCTCGCCGCGGTGCCGGCGGATCGGGTGCTCGTCATCGACCTCGATCATCTGGCGCATTCGGACCGCGAGGGCGTGCTCGGGCAGCTCGCCGGGGTGCTCGGGGTCGAGGACCTCGGCCCGATGCGCGGTCACATGCGGGCGAACATCACCGCCGGGCGCGCGCACGTCGGCGCTTGGCGCGAGCGCATGCCGCCACCGGAGGCGCGCAAGGTCGAGCGTCGCTACCTACGGATCCTGCGCGGTCTGCGAGCCGATGGGATCGGCTGGTTCTCCGATCCGCGCGACCAGACACGCCTCGCCCGTCTCGGCGCCCGGTTGCCCTCGATCCACCCCAACCGCCTAGCCGCGCAGTAGCGGTGGCCCATGCCCTGCCCCGGGTCGAGGGCGTCGAGAACGTCTTCCTCAGGATCGGCGAGCGCGGATTCCACGTCGCCGCGGCCGGCGCGGGTACTCCGGTCGTGCTGCTGCACGGCTGGCCTCAGCACTGGTGGTGCTGGCGTGAGGTGATGCCCCGCCTCGCGGCGGGCGGTCGCCGTGCTCTGGCGCCCGATCTGCGCGGGTTCGGCTGGTCGGACGTCGCTTGGTCGGGGCTCGACCGCCGGATGATGGCAGCCGACGTCGCGGCGCTCATGGACGAGCTCGACGTTCCGCGCGCCACGATCGTCGGGCAGGGCTGGGGAGGCTGGGTGGCCGCGACGCTCGCCTCGGCCGCGCCCGAGCGCGTCGACCGGCTCGTCCTCCTCGGCGCGCCGGCGCCGGGGGCGCGGCTCGGACCGACCGACCTGGCCCGGCTCTCAGCCGCCGCCGGTCACGTTCCCGTGCTCTCGACACGATTCGGCATGCGGCGAGTCGAGAGGCGGTTCTGGACGATGCGAATCCTGCGGCGGATGGCCGCGGGTGAAGACCAGGTCGACAAGGACGTTCAGCGACGCTACGCCCGCGACGCCAACGCGGTGACCCGAGCGCGCGCGTCGATGCTGCTCCACCGCGGGTTCCTGACCCACGACCTCTTTCCTCTCCTCTGCACACGGTTCGCCCCGGGCGCGAGCTCCAGAGTCACCTCGCTTCTCGGTGAGCTCGATCGCTTCTGCTCGGCACGTCTCGCGGGAGCCGGCGACGCGGACCTGTCGATCGTCCCGGGTGCGGGCCATCTGCTCGCCGAGGAGCGTCCCGAGGCGGTTGTTCGAAGCGTCCTCTGAGCCGCCCGCGGGGGTGGCACCGAACCGCCCTGGGGCGGTGGTCGTCCGGGCCCGGCGATGCCACGCTCGGAACATGGCCAGATCCCTGATCGCTTTCGCGACGACGCTGATGACCCTGGTCGGGGTGCTCGCCCTTCCCGCGCAGGGGATCGGCGCGACGCCGGATTTCGACCTCCTGTCGGGAGCTTCGGTAGAGGCCCGTGACTTCGACGTCCGCTCCCCGATGACCTCGGCCGATGCGCGAACGACGTTCTTCACGACCGAGCAGCGACTCGTCGCCCGCGACCGAGATCGAAGCGACGACCTCTACGTGACCCGCGAGTCGCGTACGCGCCTGGTGACGATCGGATCGAGCGCAGCGCGGTCAGGAGGTCGAGTGGGACTCGAGGCCGTCTCGCCGGACGGCCGGCGGGCCTTCTTCACCTCGGCGGCCAGGTTCGTCCGGGCGGATCGCGATTCGCGGCCGGATCTCTATGTGAGCGAAGGCCGAGACCTGCGACTGGTCAGCACAGGGTCGCAGGACCCTCCCGGCGAGGGACCGAGCTATGCGTATTCACCCGTCACCTACTCACCCGGCGTGCGCTCCGTCGCCTTCGAGACGAACGAGCCGCTGAGCTCGGAGGACCGCGACAAGGACTCGGATGTCTACGTCTGGGCCGGGGGGAAGGCGAGGCTCGCGAGCGGAGCGTTCCGTCCATCGGGATGCGGCGGCTGCTTCATCGTCGGTGGCGTCAGCGACGACGGGGCGTCCGTCGTCTTCTCAACCGCGGAGCTCAGCGATCGCAGCGACCTCGACGACTGGGACGCGTGGCGGTGGACCGACGGTGAGCTCGAGTTGCTGGCCGATGCGCCCTTCGCCTCGCGCGATCTGAATCCGCCGACGAGCGTCTCCGACGGTCTCTCGACCGTCGTATTCGTGACGACCGACCCGTTGCTCGCCGAGGACCGCGACGAGAACGATGACGTCTACGTCTCGCGCGGCGGTGAGCTCGATGCGGTCTCGATCTCGGCGCTCGCCGATGGTGAGGCCGAGGGCGATTCCTCGCTCTCGACCGAGATCTCGGCCGACGGCCGGCAGTTCCTGTTCACGACGCCCGACAGGCTCACCGCCGCCGACGATGACGACGAGCTCGACACCTACCGCTGGCGTGACGGTGAGATCGACTTCTTCTTCGACGGCGCGATTCAGATGCCGCCCGACGCTCGGTCGATCCCACCGCAGCTCTCGGACGACGGCTCACGAGTGGTCTTCTCGAGCGTCGAACGTCTCTCGGGCGACGATGCGGACCGCGGTCTCGACGTCTACGAGGCGACGCAGGGTGAGGCGGCGACACTGATCTCAGACCAGCAGGGCGCTCCGGGCCGGTTGCCCGTCTACCTGCGGGCGATCAGCGATGACTTCGAGACGGTGTTCGTGCATACGAAGGGGTCGCTCTCTCCGAACGACGCCGATCCATCGCAGGACGTCTACCGCTGGTCGGGCGGAGAGTTCGAGGGCGTGTCGGTTCGATCCGCCGACGCGTCGCGGGGGTCATCCGAGCTCATCGGCGCGTCGCCGGACGGTTCCTCGGCCGTCATCCTGACGGGCGAGTCACTCAGCCGGGAGGACCGTGACGGAGGCCTCGAGGATGTCTACCTCGCGGAGCTCGGTCGATGAGCAGCGGGTTCCCCCGGAGAGCGTTCTCGGCGCTGGGCGCGCTCGCGCTCTCCGCTGCGCTGTCGGTGAGCGCGTTCGCGGCGAGCGGCGATCTCGACTCGGGCTTCAGCACCGATGGGCGGGCCCGGGTCGACTTCGGCGCGCCCGATCGCCCGGGCGGGATCGCGACCGATCGCCGCGGTCGCGTCGTCGTCGTCGGCACGAGCGCCGAGGGTGCGCGCGCGGGCTTCGACAATTTCGCCGTTGCCCGGCTGCGCCCGGGAGGGGGGCTCGATCGAAGCTTCTCCGGGGACGGGCGGCGCACGCTCGACCTCGGCCACGAGGACAGCGCCTATGCAGTGGCGATTCAGCCGGACGGCAAGATCCTCGTCGCGGGCGAGACGGGCTTCTACGAGGACGGTGGCTCGCCGACCTACTCGTACCGGTTCGCCGTCGCCAGGCTCGAGCGCGACGGCAGAATCGACCGTTCCTTCGGGCGGCGCGGGACGCGAGAGATCGAGATCGACCCGGGCGGTGGCGACGCGGCCTTCGACGTTGCTCTCGATGGCCGCGGCAGGATCCTGCTCGCCGGCGAATCGGGCAGCGGATCCGATGCGTTGCAGCCGTCTCTCTTCGCGCTCACGCGGCTGGACGCCGCGGGGGATCTCGACCGGTCGTTCAGCGGCGACGGGATCGCCGAGGTCCAGTTCGGCGACTACGCGGTCGCCAAGGACGTTGAGCTCGACTCGCTGGGCAGAATTGTCCTCGCGGGCTACGGAGCCTCGGACGTCCCGCGCGCCGGCGCCGACATCGCGCTCGCCCGGTTCCTTCCCGACGGAACCCTCGACCCATCGTTCGGCGACGACGGCCGGGTGACGGCCGCGCCCGGGCCGCTCGCCTACGCGGAATCGGCCGCGGCCCTGAGCGTCGGTGCGGACGACGAGCTCACGATCGCCGGTCAGTTCGCGCCGAGCTTCGACGGTCCCGCCGACGACACGGACATGATCGTCGCTCGCTTCGCAGAGGACGGCGCGCCGGACGCGTCGTTCTCCGGCGACGGATTCCGGCGACTCGACCTACTGGGCGGATACGACTCGGCCCGCGGGCTCCTTCCACGCGGCTCCGGGTTGATAGTCGGGGGTGATGTTGCGAGCGGCGCACGCGGTGCGCGAACCCGCCTCGGGTTCAGAGCGCTGCGCGCCTCGGGGCGGATCGACCGCAGCTTCGCGGGCGACGGAACGATGACGGTCCGCGCCGCGGCCTCCTCGGCCGACCTCCGCATGTCCGATCTGACCCGTCGAGGTGATCGGATCCTGTCGCTGAACGGGGTCGACGCCTCCGGCTCTGACGCTGATCTCTCCGTGGTCCAGCTTCGGGATCGTCGCTAGCCGGCTCGGCGATCCGAGAGACGGGCGAGCCCGACCGCGAGCTCTACGTGAGCGCCGGCGTCTGCTCGACGAGCTCGCCGAGCGATGACCAGGCCGCCTCGGCGTCGGCGACGGGCATCGATACCTGATCGCCGCGGACCCTGATCTCGATCCGGTCGCCGCCCGTCGTGCCGAGCGCGAGCGCTCCGACCCCCGCTGCACGGGCGCGATCGATCAGCGCCTCGATGCGACCGGAGTCCGCCGCGACGACGAAGCCGCCGACGCCCTCGCCGTATAGCGCCGCCTCGCCGGCGGCCGAGAGCGACTCCGAGGCCTCGCCGCCGAGCCGGTCCTCGAGCCCTTCGAGGTCACAGTCGAGCCCGACCCCGCCGGCGATCGCCATCTCTGCGAGCGCGACGCCGAGGCCTCCGTCGGAGACGTCGTGGGCGGCCTCGACCTCGCCGGCGCGGACGGCGTCGCGGACGAGCTCGATCGCGTTCGCGACATCGCCGAAGCCGGCCTCCGGCAATCCCGGGCCGAGCTCGCCACGGAGCTTCGCGAGCTCCGAGCCGGCGAGCGCCGGGGCGAACGGCCCGATCAGCGCGATCGCCTGGTCCTCGCGCAGTGCGACGACCCCCGCGCGCTCGGGATCCGGGACCTCACCGACCATGCCGACGACCGGCGTCGGATAGATCGGGCCCTCGTCGGTCTCGTTGTAGAGCGAGACGTTGCCGCCGACGACCGGCACGCCGAGCGCCTCGCACGCGTCGGCCATCGCCTGGGTCGACTGGTCGAGCTGCCAGGCGACGGGCGGCTTCTCGGGGTTACCGAAGTTGAGGCAGTTGGTCAGCCCCAGCGGCTCGGCGCCGACGCAGGCGAGGTTCTGCGCGCACTCGAGCACCGCCTCGACCGTCCCGGCGTAGGGATCGCAGGCGACGCGGCGGCCGTTGCCGTCGATCGACATCGCGATCGCCACCCCGGACTCGGGGACGAGCAGGACGGCGGCGTCGGCTCCCTCCGGGCGGCGAATCGTGCGCGAGCCGACGATCTGGTCGTATTGCTCGAACGCCCAGCGCTTCGAGGCGATCGTCGGCGCGGCGAGCAGCGCGAGCAGCTCCGAGTTCGGGTCGGCGGCGTCACCGACGGCACCGCGCCGCGGCGCCGTTCCCTCGCGACCCGCATAGAGCCAGCCCTCCGGCTCGGCCGGCGCGAGGTCGTAGACCGGGCACTCGTCGACGAGCGCGGTGACCGGCATCTCGCCGACGACCTCGCCCTCGCGCAGGATTCGCATCACGCGCTCGGAGATCACCTCGCCGATCACCGCCGAGCCGGTCTCCCACTTCTCGCAGACGGCGAGGACCTCGTCGATCCGGTCCGGATCGCAGACGGCGAGCATCCGCTCCTGGGACTCGGAGACCATGATCTCGAACGGCTCCATGTCGGCTTCGCGAAGCGGCACGTTGGCGACGTCGATCGCCATCCCGACCTCGCCCTTGGCCGCCATCTCGGAGGCGGAGGACGTCAGGCCGGCGGCGCCGAGGTCCTGGAGCGAGACGATCAGGTCGCGCTCGAGCAGCTCGAGGCAGCACTCGAGGACCTTCTTCTCCTCGAACGGATCTCCGATCTGGACCGTCGGTCGCTTCTCCGATCCCTCCTCGAGCTCGGCCGAGGCGAGCACCGATGCGCCGCCGATCCCGTCGCGACCCGTCGAGGCGCCGAACAGGACGATCGCATTGCCGACCCCGGTCGCGGCCGAGCGCATCAGCGCCTCGGTCGGCGCGATCCCGGCGCACATCGCGTTGACGAGGCAGTTCTGCTCATACGGCGCCTCGAAGGCGACCTCGCCGCCGACCGTCGCGACGCCGATCGAGTTGCCGTAGTGGCCGATCCCGGCGACGACGCGCTCGAACAGGTAGCGCGAGCGCGGCGAGGAGAGCTCGCCGAAGCGCAGCGAGTCGAGGATCGCGATCGGCCGCGCGCCGAGCGCGAACACGTCGCGCAGGATCCCGCCGACCCCCGTCGCCGCGCCCTGGAACGGCTCGACCGCGCTCGGGTGGTTGTGGGACTCGACCTTGAACGCGATCGAGTACCCGCCACCGATGTCGACCGCGCCCGCGTTCTCGCCAGGGCCCATGACGATCCGCGGCCCCTCGGTCGGCAGCCTGCTGAGCACCTTCTTCGAGTGCTTGTAGGCGCAGTGCTCGGACCACAGCAGCGAGAACATCGCCAGCTCGACCTCGTTCGGGTCGCGGCCCATCAGCCGCTGGATCTCGGCGTACTCGGAGTCCGTCAGACCGAGCTCGCGATGGGCGCTGGTGGCGGGGTCGCTCACCGGCCGCAATCTAGTCCGCGGTGCGGCAGCACGAGCGATCCGAGGCCGCTCTCAGCGCAGTTCCCGAGGTAGCTGTCGACGGACGGCCGGGACGAGACTGCGTACGAAGGTCGCGGTGAGGTGGTTCGTGTTGCGGTAGACGAGCGCGTTGCCGATCACCGCCGCGCAGCGCCCGTCGACGCCGCATATGTCGGGAATCACGTCGATCACGTCCGTGTCCGGGGACACCGCGATCGCACGGTCCTCGAAGTTGCCGGCGAGGTCGTCCGGCAGCGCGAAGGCGCAGTCGTCGAGCGAATCGAGCGATCGGGCGACGCAGCGCGGGATGTCCGTGGGCGGCGACGGCGGGTTCTTGAACGCGATGACCTCGGCTCGGGCATCGCCGACCCGCTCGATCACATCGGCGTAGCCGCGTTCGAGCTCGGATGGATCCACGGGGTAGTCCGTGTCGGTCCCGGTGATCACGAAGTCCGGCCGCTCGGACGCGATCCGCTCCAGCATCGCGTCGCGCCACTGGAGGCAGTCCTCGCCGTCGGAGACCGTCGGAGACCAGACCCCGTCGATCGGTGGACAACCACCCTTGGTCATCACGACGAGCCTCCAGCCGGCGCGCTTGGCGATCGGCTCGAGTGCGGGGAAGAACTGCATCGCGTGCGAGTCGCCGAGCAGGACGACGGTGCGCTTCGCGTCGCGGTCGCCGTAGACGCACTCGGGCTGTTCGGTCTCACCGCGGTTGAGGAAGCAGCCGTCGCGGATCAACCGGCCTCGGTCGCGAAGCGCGCGATCCGGCGCCGGGCGCACCGAGTCGGCGACGAGCTGGAGCTGCGAGCCCGAACCGAGCGCGCGAGCTCCGGTCACGTCGTCGCGCGGCGCCTGTGTCATCGCCGGCGCGGCGAGCACGATCGTCGCGCCCAGGACCGAGGCCGTCGCCGTTCCCCACAGCGCGACGGCGGCGGTGCGGCGGCGGACGAAGATCGCGGCGTGGTGGAGCGGGCGCTCGACCAGAGCGTGCGAGAGGGCGGCCGGGAAGTAGGCGAGCGCGACCACCGCGAGGCCCTCGAGCGCGCTGAGCGGCCCGCCGAGGATCGCGGCGGCGAAGATCAGCAACGGCCAGTGCCAGAGGTACCACGAGTAGGAGAGCCGGCCGACGTGGCGCGCTGCCGGCGCGGTGAGGATCCGCGAGGCGGACCAGCGCCCCGCCTGCGTCCGTCCGGCGACGATCAGGGCCGCCGCGCCGAGCGTCGGGAGCAGGGCGGCGACGCCCGGGAACGGGTCGGCGCCGTCGAGGAACAGCACCGTGGCCGCGATCGAAGCCATGCCGGCCCAGCCGAGCGCCCGGGCCGCTCGCTCCCCCAGACGCGGGACGGGCGCGAGCGCGATGACGGCGCCGAGCGCGAGCTCCCAGGCGCGGGCGAAGGTCGAGAAGTAGGCCTGCTCGGGATCACCCGCCGTGAACGCGAGCCCGTACGCGAACGATGCGATTCCGATCGCGCTCGCCAGAACGAGGGCGCGCGGACGGACGGCGCGCCCGCTCCGCCGCCACCACAGCGACGCCGCGATCAGCAGTACGGGCCAGAAGACGTAGAACTGCTCCTCGACCGACAGGGTCCAGAAGTGCTGCACCGGGCTCGCGTCGACGTCGGTGCCGAAGTAGTCGACCGACTGCGCCATGAAGACCCAGTTGACGAAGTAGAGCGCCGAGGCGATCACCTGTGAGGAGACGAGGTCCTCGTCGACGGGTGAGAGGAAGAGCCGCGTCCCGGCGACGACGAAGACGAGGACGATCGCCGCCAACGGCAGCAGGCGGCGCACGCGAGCCGACCAGAACCGCGCCAGTGAGATCGTCCCGGTCGACTCGAGCTCACGGATCAGCAGGCCGGTTATGAGGAAGCCGGAGATGACGAAGAAGACGTCGACGCCGGCGAAGCCTCCGCGGGCGAACGGCACGCCGGCGTGCGCGAGCAGCACCGCGCCGAGCGTGACGGCGCGCAGGCCCTCGATGTCTGCTCTGAAGCGGCCGTTCATGCGGGGAGAGAGGGTCGCCGCCCGCGACCCGGCGGCGAATGGGGTCGTGGAGCCATCTTGAGGCGCCCCGGTTCCCGGATCGCCCACCCTGGGTGTCCTCGACGCCATATCATCGGTGGCGATGGAGGCATCTCCCAGGGACGAGTGGCGGGTCGAGGTCACGCTCGACTATTCCGAGCACGGCAACAGTCTCGGCGAGCGCCTCGGGGCGCTCGACCTCGACGACGAGTTCCGCGAGCGGCTCGGCCGCCGCGTGATCGTCACGCGCGACGGCCCGAAGCTGTTCGCCTACTCGCGCGACCCGGCGGCCGTGCGCGAGGCGAAGACGCTGATCGAGCAGATCCTCGAGGAGGACTCGCTCGACGCGACGATCGCGGTGACCCGCTGGCATCCGATCGAGGAGGCCTGGCAGGACGCCGAGCTGCCGCTGCCGCAGACGCCCGAGCAGGAGGAGGCCGAGCGCGAGGCCAACGAGGTCGCCGAGCAGGCGGAGGTCGCCGAGACCGGCGAGTACGACTGGCAGGTCGCCGTCGAGCACGTCAGCTTCGGCGAGGCCCGCGAGCTGGCCGAGCGCCTGCGCGAGGACGGCCTCGACGCGGAGGCCCATTGGCGCCACGTCCTCGTCGGTGCCCTGACCGAAGAGCGGGCCGAAGAGCTCGTCGAGCGCGTTCGCGCGATCGCCCCCGATGACGCGCGCATCCACATCCGCGCCAACCTCGACGACGTCAACGCGCCGACGTTCTTCTTCTTCCCGGGCGTCGCGCCGTAGCCGGCTGGAGCCCGGGCCCGCGGGGCCTCGCCGAGCTCAGTCGCTTCAGGCGGCGACGCTCGCCGCGGCTTCGAACAGCCGCAGGCCGTCGACCGAACCGGTCAGCGGGTCGACCGCGTGCTCGGGGTGGGGCATCAGGCCCATGACGTTGCCGGCCTCGTTGCGGACCCCCGCGATCCGGCGGACCGAGCCGTTCGGCTCGTCGCCGGGGGCGTAGCGCAGCACGACGAGACCCTCGGACTCGATTCGCTCGAGCTCGTCGTCGGGCGCGAAGTAGCGACCGCTCTGGTGCTTGGCGGGGATCGACAGCCGCTCTCCCGGCTCGAGACCGCGCGTCCACGCGCACTCGGTCGAGTCGACCTCGAGCTCGACCTGGCGGCAGATGAACCGCAGGCCGGTGTTCGGCAGCAGCGCGCCCGGCAGCAGTCCCGCCTCGCATAGGACCTGGAAGCCGTTGCAGATACCCAGCACCGGACCGCCGGCCGCCGCGAACTCGGCGACCGCGCCCATCGCCGGCGAGAAGCGCGCCAGCGCGCCGGCCCGCAGGTAGTCGCCGTAGGAGAAGCCGCCCGGGACGACGATCGCGTCGAGGCCGCTCAGGTCCGTGTCGCCGTGCCAGACGAGCCGCGCCTCGCCGGCGCGCTCGCAGGCCATGACGGCGTCGCGCTCGTCACACGAGCCCGGGAACTGGAGGACGCCGAAGACCACCGCTCAGGCGGCCGCCGCGTCCGAGCTCTCGAGCTCGACGATCTCGTAGTCCTCGATCAACGTGTTGGCGAGCAGCTTCTCGCACAGATCGGGGATCGCGTCGGGGCCGTCGGCCTCGAGCTCGACTATCCGTCCCACGCGGACGTCGTCGATCCCCGAGAAGCCGAGCGCCGGCAGCGCGCGCTCGATCGCCTTGCCCTGCGGGTCGAGGATTCCCTGTTTCGGACGGATCAGCACGCGCACCTTCATCTGAGCGCCAATCTAGCGGCGGGTGGGGCGGAGGCGGGCGCGCCCTAACCCGCGTCCGACAGCGGGTAGCCGAGCTCGGTCAGGACCTCGCCCGCGATCCGCTCGAACGTCGCCAGGTCATCGGCCGACATCTCGCGCCGCCACTTGCCGAGCATCGCCTCGTCGGGCGGGCGCGTCGCGGCCTCGTGCATCGCCATCCGGCTCTCGGCCGACCGCGTCGGCTTGGCGCCGCGGCTCGGCAGGTCGCGGTCGAGCTCGGCCAGGCGGTCGGCCGAGCGCTCGTGGTAGTCGAGCATCGCCGGGTCGAAGTCGAGTCGCACGTGCTCGCAGATCCGCCGCAGCTCCGGTTCCGGGTCCGCGACGAGCGACTCGTAGCGGACCTCGGTGTAGAGCTCGGGACCCAGCTTCTCGCCCTGGCGGCGGGCGCGACGGATCGAGCGCTTCCAGATCCGTGCCGCCTTGGCCATCGTCACGTCGTCGGTCAGCGCCAGCGTGTTGACCCGCGAGAGCGAGACGTCGCGACCGTCGCGGTAGATGTGGATGAACCGTGCCTCGGGGAGCGCGTGGTGGATGTGGCGCAGTCGGCGGACGTACGCCGGCGTCTTGTCGCCCCAGCGCGGCTTCCCCTCGCGAGCCGCGTAGGCCTCGTAGAACCCGCGCAGCGCCGCCGGCACACACTTCTCGCCTGCCTCACGGTGGCGCTCGGCGCGCTCGAGGACGTCGTCGCGCTCGAGTCCGTAGTCCCCCCAGCGCCAGTGCGAGGCGATCACGTCGACGAGCTGCGCCTGCGAGTCGCGCCCCTCCTCGGATGCGGTCCGGAGCTCGGGCAGGAATCCGGTCTCGGGCGGGATCGCGAGTGCCGGATGGGCGTCGAGCATCAGCCGCAGCAGCGTCGTGCCCGAGCGCCCGACGCCGACGATGAACGGCGCCGGCGTGCGCTCCTCGGGGTGTGCGGCCGCGTCAGCCAAAGAAGGGGCTCCCGCGCCTCTAGGGCCGCGCGGCGGAGATCCGGTCGTAGGCCTCCTGGTAGCGACGCCGGGTGTCCTCGACGACATCCTCGGGCAGCTCGGGCGCGGGCGGAGACTTGTCCCAGCCCGACTCCGAGAGCCAGTCGCGCAGCGGCTGCTTGTCGAACGAGCGCTGGCCGCGGCCGGGCTCGTAGTCGTCGACCGGCCAGAAGCGCGACGAGTCGGGCGTCAGGACCTCGTCGGCGAGCACGATCTCGGCTCCGGGCGAAGACCCGAACTCGAACTTCGTGTCGGCGAGGATGATCCCGCGCTCCAGCGCGTGCTGTGCGGCTCGCTCGTAGAGCTCGATCGAGATCCGGCGCAGTTCCTCCATCAACGCGTGGTCGCCGATGATCTGCGCGGCGCGGTCGAAACCGATGTTCTCGTCGTGCTCGCCGACCTCGGCCTTCGTCGCCGGGGTGAAGATCGGTTCGGGCAGCTTGTCGGACTCGCGCAGGCCCTCGGGCAGCGCGATCCCGCAGACCTCGCCGGTCTCGCCGTACTCCTTCCAGCCCGAACCGGAGATGTAGCCGCGCACGACGCACTCGACCGGGTACATCCCGAGCCGCTTGACGCGCACGGCGCGGCCCTCGACCTCGGGCGGTACGTCGGTCGAGACCAGGTGGTTCGGGACGATGTCGCCCAGCAGGTCGAACCAGAAGAGCGACATCTCCGTCAGCAACCGGCCCTTGCCGGGGATCGGCGTCGGCATGACGACGTCGTAGGCCGAGATGCGATCCGAGGCGACCATCAACAGGTCGTCCTCGATCTCGTACATCTCACGTACCTTGCCGCGCGAGTGGAGCTTGAGATCCTCGATTGATGGGGTCACGGTGTGGTAGGCGACTCTAGGCGAGGACCGCGCCGGCGGCTTCGCGTCGTCACCCGAATCTAGGAGCTTGCGATGGACGAGTTGAGGCCAGGCCTCTGGCACTGGAAGACCGAGCATCCGAACATCGGCGCCGAGGTTTCGTCCTACTTCCACGCGCCGTCCGGCACGTTGATCGATCCGTTCGCCCCCGACGATGAGGCGCCGATGTCCGAGCACCCGCCGCAGCGGATCGTGATGACGAATCGCCATCACGTCCGCGACGTCGCCGAACTTGCCTCGCGATACGGCGTTCCGATCCTCTGCCACGTCGACGGCCTGCACGAGTTCGAGGACTCCGGCGCGCCGGACGTCCAGGGCTACGACATCGGCGACCACTTCCAGCCCGGGATCACGGTCCTGCCCAACTGCGCGATCACCCCGGAGGAGGTGACGCTGTGGATCGAGGCCGGTCCGGGCGCGATGCACTTCGCCGACGGAATCACGAACTCGGGCGGCGAGCTCGGATTCTTCCCCGACTCGCTGCTGGGCGACGACCCCGAGGCCGTCAAGCGGCGGATTCGCGGCGCCGCGATGAACGTCCTCGACCACGACTTCGACGATCTTCTGTTCGCCCACGGCGACCCGATCCTCGGCGGCGGCCACGCGAAGCTGACCGAGTTCGCCCGCGCCGGCTAGGGGCCGGATCGGGCGGTGGCGCGGGGGCGTCCCCGGGCTGTCCAGGGAGATTCGAGTCGGCCCGATTGATCCAAACGGCGCTCGGCTTCGCATAGAGAACAGAACGGCATGGCCACCGCGGATGCATCCGGGGCCTCCCGCTCTCACCTGCACGCGAACCCGAGACCCAAGGACCACCTATATGACTCGCATGCCATTTTTCTCCCGGCTGGGAGCACTCATGCTGCTGCTCGCCGCGCTCGCGTTCGGCGCCGCCGCATGTGGCGACGACGAAGAGAGCAGCGGCGGCTCGAGCTCCGGCTCCGGCTCCGGCTCCGCCGAGAGCTCCGAGGCCAGCACCGAGCCCCTCGCGGAGATCGACCCCCTCACCGGCGACGTGACCGAGGTCACCTTCGACAAGGGCTTCGTCGACGCGCTGACCCAGCTCAAGGTCGCACCGGGCCCGGTCGGCGACGGTGAGATCAGCAACGCCGGTGTCGCCTCGTTCCCGATCACGGGTGGCGACGTCACCTACTACGACCCCGCCTCATCGGTGCGCCCCTACGTCCAGGGCGAGATCGATCACATGGGCTCGGGCCTGAGCCTGACGGCCGGCGACACAGTGGTCGAGCTGACCGACTTCGTCGTCGACCCCGCCACCTCCGAGCTGACCGGCACCGTGTCGGCCAACGGCAAGGTCGCGGCCGAGGATGCCCTCCTGTTCAACCTCGACGGCTCGACGCTGAAGCCGCTGAAGGAGAACTCGGACGGTTCGGCGACCCTCGAGGGCACTCAGGTGCTGCTCTCCGACGACGCCGCGAAGCTGCTGAACAAGACGTTCGGCATCAAGGACCTCAAGGGCGGACTGCTCGTCGGGATCTCCTCGATCACCGTCAAGTAGCACCCCGTCCCCGCGCGGTCCGCACACGGACCGCATCGGATTGGCTGACGACGGCGCTCGACCCTCAGGGGTCGGGCGCCGTTTCGTCGTTCAGGCCTCTCGACGTGCGGGCGGTCACCGAACGCGGGCGGTGAGCAGCTGCGCGCCGTCGTCGTCGGTCACGGCGCAGTCCGCGAAGCCTGCCGCGAGCGCCAGCGCCTCGAGCTCGTCGTCCTCGCGCAGGTGGACTCGGGTGGCGAGCGGTTCGGGGAGGGCGGGAGTGCCTCGTAGCTCCGGCCCGGAGGTGTAGACGGCGAGCCGACCGCCGGGCGCCAGGACCCGCCGCGCCTCGGTCAGCGCGCGGCCACCGTCGGCCACGAACATCAGGACGATCGACATCGCGTAGGCGTCGAAGGAGCCGTCCTCGAACGGCAGATCGCCGGCGTCCGCACGCTCGACGCGCGCGTCCGCGGCGCGCTCACGGGCGAGCTCGACCATCTCGTCGCTGTGGTCGACCCCCGTCGCGACGGCGCCGAGTCGCGTCGCGTCGCGCAGCAGCAGGCCGCCCCCGCAGCCGACCTCGATCAGCCGGTCGCCGGGTCCGAGCGCGAGCGCGTCGAGGATCGCCCGCCGCGCGAAGTCGTGGACGCCATCGGCGCCGTAGACCTCGCGCGCCTCGGCGCCGAACGGCCGCCGCGCCATCCGGTCGATCGCGCGCTCGTCGGCGAGCCGCTTGGGCGCCTTGCCCTCCCAGGCGTCGGCGAGAAGGTCGGCGAGGAGCGTCGTGTCGGCCCGCTCGAGGTCGACCGCCACGGCCGAGAGCTTCTCTCCCCACATCACCGGCTCGCAGAGATCCGGGTGGTCGCCGATCGCGGTCCGGATCCCGTCCTCGTCGAGCATCACGTTGACCCGTCCCGGGTCGCGGAGCGTCGCGAAGATCCTGCCCCCCACCCGAAACGACGGGAACCCGTGGTGGTCCTGCTCGGTCGCCTCGGGCAGCGCGAGTGCCAGTTCGCGGACCCGGTTCGCAGCATGTGCGTCACTCAGACCGGTCATAGGCGGTTCAGGTGACGCACGGGCCCGGCCCTAGTCGCGCAGCGCCTCGAGCCGCTCCATGACCTCAGGCACGTGCTCGAGGTAGAGCGAGGGGTCGAGCTCGATGTCGAGGTCCGGGGCGGCCTCGGCGATCAGCTCGCGGAACGGCGTCCCGGTGTCCCAGGCGCGCTGGGCCGCGCCCTGGACGATCCGGTAGGCGTCGTCGCGGGTCATGCCCGAGTCGACGAGGGCGGTCAGCGCGCGCTGGGAGTAGAGCGCGCCGTGGGTCACGTCGAGGTTCTTCAGCATCCGGTCTGCGTGGACGGTCATCGCGCTCGCGACCCGGGTGCCGAGGTGCTGCATGTAGTCGAGCGCGATCGTCGCGTCGGGTAGGACTACACGCTCGGCGCCGGAGTGGGAGATGTCGCGCTCGTGCCAGAGCGCGACGTTCTCGAGCCCGGTCTGCGCGTAGCCGCGCAGTACACGCGCCAGCCCGGTGATCCGCTCCGTCGTGATCGGGTTGCGCTTGTGCGGCATCGCCGAGGATCCCTTCTGGCCCTTCCCGAAAGGCTCCTCGACCTCACGGATCTCCGTCCGCTGGAGGTTTCGGATCTCGGTCGCGAAGCGCTCGAGCCCGGCCCCCGCGAGCGCGATCGCCGACAGCAGCTCGGCGTGGCGGTCACGCGGGATGACCTGCGTCGAGGCGTCCTCGCGCCGCAGCCCGAGGCGCTCGCAGACCCGCTGCTCGATCACCGGCGGCACCGAGGCGTAGGTGCCGACCGCGCCCGATATCGCTCCGACTCGCAACCCCTCGAACGCACGCTCGAGCCGCGCCAGGTTGCGGTCGGCCTCGAACGCGAAGCCCGCGAGGCGGAGGCCGAAGGTCGTCGGCTCGGCGTGGACGCCGTGGGTGCGCCCGACGCAGACCGTGTCGCGGTGCTCGAAGGCACGCTCGACGAGTGCGTCGCGGAAGCCGCGCGCCCCGGCGACGACGATCTCGCCCGCGTCACGGATCTGGAGCGCGAGCGCGGTGTCGAGGACGTCGGAGGACGTCAGCCCGTAGTGGAGCCAGCGCCCGTGCTCGGGCCCGATCGACTCGGCGACGATGTCGACGAACGCAGCGACGTCGTGGTTCGTGACCCGCTCGCGCTCGCCCACCGCCTCGACGGTGAACGCCGCTCGCTCGCGCGCCTCGGTCGCGGCCGCGCTCGGGACCCGGCCTTCGGCGGCCCAGGCGTCGGTCGCGGCGAGCTCGACCTCTAGCCAGGCCTCCATCTTGCGGCGCTGCGACCAGACGTCGCCGATCGCCGCGCGCGTGTAGCGCTCGATCATCGCTTCCGTCCTCTCCGGTTCACCTGTGTGATCAGCAGCCCAGGATGCGGGCGGCGAGGACGCCCGCGTTCTTCGCGCCGTCGACCGCGACGCACGCGACCGGCACGCCGGGGGGCATCTGGGCGACGGAGAGCAGCGAGTCGAGGCCGCCGAGGTTCTGACTCGAGAGCGGCACGCCGATGACGGGGAGTGGGGTCTGCGCGGCGGCGATGCCGGGGAGCGCGGCCGACATGGCGGCCCCCGCGATGATCACCCGCAGCCCGCGCATCTGTGCGTTGGTGCAGTACTCGCGCACCATCTCCGGATCGCGGTGCACGCTCATCACGCGGACCTCGTAGCGAATCCCCGCATCTTCGAGCGCCTTGCCGGCCGGCTGCATCTTGGGCTTGTCGCTCTTCGAGCCCATGATGATCCCGACGAGTGGCGAGGCGACGTCGATCTCCTCGAACGCCGACTCGACCGCGGGCATCGGCGGCAGCGGCACCGGGTCAGACTCGACCTGAGGCGGTGCGGCGGGCGGCTCGGGCTTCTCCATCAAAGGGTTCCTTCGGGGCGGGCGATCGATTCGCGGCGCCCATTCTCCCGTTTGGGGCGGTCGGTTGTAATCCGATTCGACGGGCCGCGCTCGCGCGTCAGCCGATCAGGCGCCTCAGACGCGTGCCTCGGCACGCTCGGCGATGTCGCGACGGACCTGGCGACCCTCGAACGAGATCAGCTCGGCGGCCTCGTAGGCGCGGGCTCGCGCCTCGGCGGGGCTCGAGCCGAGCGCGGTCACGTTGAGGACCCGGCCGCCGGCCGTGACGAGCTCGCCGGCGTCGTTTCGCGCCGTGCCGGCGTGGGTCACCTCGACGCCCTCGAGCGCGTCGGCCTCCTCGACGCCCGAGATGACGTCGCCCTTCGAGCTCGAATCGGGGTAGCCGGCCGACGCCAACACGACCGTGACCGCCCAGTCGTCGCCGAACTCCGCGCGGCTGTGAGCGAGGCCGTCGAACTCTCGCGAGAGCAGGCAGAGCTCGGCCAGGTCGGAGCGCAGTCGCGGGAGGACCGCCTGGGTCTCGGGGTCGCCGAAGCGGCAGTTGAACTCGAGCACGCCGATCTCGCCGTCGGGGGCGATCATCAGACCCGCGTAGAGGACGCCGCGAAACGGCGTCCCGCGAGCGCCGAGCAGCGCGATGATCGGGCGGTGGACGCGCTCGAGGATCTCCTCGACGCGGTCACGGTCGATCCCCGGGACCGGTGAGTAGCTCCCCATCCCGCCCGTGTTCGGCCCCTCGTCGCCGTCGAAGATCCGTTTGTAGTCCTGAGCCGGGGCGAGCGGGACGACGTTCTGTCCGTCGCAGATCGCGAGCAGCGAGAGCTCCTCGCCCTCGAGAAACGACTCCCAGACGAGCTCGCCCTCGCCGAAGCGGTGCTCGACGAGCAGCGCCTCGACCGCGGCTTCGGCCTCGGCGCGGTCGGCGCAGATCACGACGCCCTTGCCGGCGGCGAGGCCGTCGGCCTTGAGCACCGCCGGGTAGCTCGCCTCGGGTGCGTAGGCGAGCGCCTCCGCGGGGTCGGAGAACGTCCGGTACTCGGCCGTCGGCACCCCGGCGAGCGCCATCAGCTCCTTCGCGTGGGCCTTCGATCCCTCGAGCCGCGCGGCCTCGGCCGTCGGTCCGAAGGCGGGCACCCCGGCGGCTTCGAGCGAATCGACGAGGCCGGCGACCAGCGGTACCTCCGGCCCCACGACGACGAGCTCGACGCCCTCGGCGACCGCCGCCGAGACGAGTCCGTCGATGTCGTCGGCGGCGATGTCGATCAGACGCGCGTCGGCGGCGATGCCCGCGTTGCCCGGAGCGCAGAGCAGTTCATGCGCGCCGAGGCCGGTCCCGGCGAGCGCGCGGACGATCGCGTGCTCGCGCCCGCCCGCGCCGACTACGAGGATCCGCAAGGTCGTCGTCCGTGAACCGGTCGGCCTAGAGGCCGTCGGTGAACTGCTTCGCGTCCATCGCCGACATCGTCGAGTTCTGAACGGTGCCGCGCGATCCCATCTCGATCGAGAGCTTGGCCATCGTCTGATGGTCAGGCGCCTCGACGACGGTCACGAAGTCGTACTCGCCGAGCGTCGCCCACTGCGCCTTGACCTCGACGCCGAGCTGCTCGACCTCCTTGTTGACCTCGTGCACCCGAGCCGGGTTCGACTTGAGCGTCTTGACGCCGTCCGGTGTCAGCTTGGTCAGCATGATGTAGGTGGGCATGGGACCTCCTCTCCTTCTCGCGCGCCGCGCGCCGGCGCCTCATGTCAACTCTCTCACGCTCGCCGCCGATCCGTCGCGGCGCATGGACATCGGCGCCGCGGGCAGGTCGCGCGCATGAGGCGGTTGCTCCCCGCGCGGCTGAACTCGAAGCTGCTGCCGGTCGCGGTCGCGGGGCTCGTGATCCCCTCGGCCCTGGCCTTCGCCTTCGTCGGCGTCCAGTTCGGTCTCGTCATGGGTGCGGTGCTGATCACGGCGATCATCGTCCGCGCCGCGACGCTGCGCTACGACGAGCCGATCGAGGTCGCCGACCGGACCGACTCCCGCTACCGGATGCTGATCGTCGCGACCTCTCCGCTCGAGTTCCCCGGCGCCGCGGAGGAGATCGCGACCCTCGCGGGCGAGGGCGCCAAGGCGACGCGCTCGGCCGGGCCGCCGGAGGCGACGGTCCTCGCGCCGGCGCTCGCGACCCGGCTCGATCGCTGGGCGACCGACCTCGGCCCGTCCCGGCTCGCCGCCCAGGAGCGGCTCTCCGTCGCGCTCGCGGCGCTCGCGGCCGCCGGTGTGGACGCGACGGGCAGGGTGGGTGACGAGCGGATAGTCCAGGCGGTCGAGGACCTGCTCGCCGAGTACCCCGCGCAGGAGGTCGCGTTCGTCGACGATGGCTCGCACTCCAACGAGCTCGGCGAGATCCGGCGCCGGCTCGACCGCCCGGTCCGCGGGATCGAGAGCCGTGCCTCCGCGTCGAGGAACGGCTAGCTCGAGGCCGGCGCCGCCACGCCCTCGGCCGGCAGCAGGCCGTGGATCGCCTCGAGGCGGAAGTCGAAGATGCGGTCGAGCTCGGCCTTGACGAACAGCCGGTGTGAGATGTCGCCGAGCGGTCCGAAGCCGATCTTGTAGCGGACGCGGTCGCGGATCATCGTCGCGTCGTCACCGCGGGCCTCGAGCGTGTGGGTGTGGTGCCAGAGCGCGTAGGGGCCGCGCAGCTGCTCGTCGACGAAGCCGTGCGGCGGATTCCACTCGGCGATCCGCGTGATCCACGAGATCGGGAGGCCTCGCATCCGCAGCCGGTAGGCGATCAGCGTCCCGACCTCCATCTCGATCGGCTGCGGCGTGACGATCCGAAAGCGCAGCGACGGCGGGGTCAGCGACTCGAGGTTGCCGGCGTCGGCGAAGACCTCGAAGGCCCGCTCCAGCGGCACCTGCAACACCTGCTCGCGCTCGAGGACGTGCTCATCCATCGGCGACGGACGCTAGAGGATGGGCCTCCTCGGCCCATCCTCATCGGTGTCTGCCTCAGGCCGTCGCCGGCTGCGGAGAGGGGGCCGGCGCGGCGCTGAAGACCAGCTCGCCGTCCATCGCGTCGACGACGACGTTGTCGCCGGGCTTGAACTCGCCCTCGAGCAGCTTGAGCGCGAGCTTGTCGACGAGCTGCTTGCCGATCACGCGCTTGAGCGGCCGCGCGCCGTAGACCGGGTCGTAGCCGAGGTTGCCGAGCAGCGTGCGCGCGTCGTCGGTCAGCTCGATCGCCAGCCCGCGCTCGGACACCCGCCGTGCCAGCAGGTCGACCTGGAGGTCGACGATCCGGCCGATCTCGCCGCGGCCGAGCCGGTGGAAGATCACGGTGTCGTCGATCCGGTTGAGGAACTCGGGCTTGAACGTGGTCTCGAGGACCGCCTCGACCCGCTCGCGGATCTGCTCGTCGACGACGTCGCCGGTGATCGCCTGCGAGCCGACGTTCGAGGTCATGATCAGGATCGAGTTCGTGAAGTCGACCGTGCGCCCGCGCCCGTCGGTCAGCCGCCCGTCGTCCATGATCTGGAGCAGGACGTTGAAGACGTCGGGGTGGGCCTTCTCGATCTCGTCGAGCAGGATCACGGCGTAGGGCCGGCGGCGGACCGCCTCGGTCAGCTGACCGCCCTCGTCGTAGCCGACGTAGCCCGGGGGCGCGCCGACGAGACGCGAGACCGTGTGCTTCTCCATGTACTCCGACATGTCGAGCCGGACCATCGCCTGCTCGGAGTCGAACATGAACTCGGCCAGCGCGCGGGCGAGCTCGGTCTTGCCGACGCCCGTCGGACCGAGGAACAGGAAGCTGCCGATCGGCCGGTTCGGGTCCGACAGTCCGGCGCGCGAGCGGCGCAGGGCGTTCGAGACCGCCTCGACGGCCTCGCTCTGACCGATCACCCGCTCGTGCAGGCGCGACTCCATGTGGATCAGCTTCTCGACCTCGCCCTCGAGCAGGCGCGAGACGGGGATACCGGTCCAGCGCCCGACGACCTGGGCGATGTCCTCCTCGGTCACCTGGTCGGAGAGCAGCGGGCCGGCGGTCGCGTGGAGCTCGCGGATCCGCGCCTCCTGCTCGGCGAGCGTGCGCTCGAGGTCGGGGATACGCCCGTAGCGGAGCTGCGCGGCGAGCTCGAGGTCGGCCTCGCGCTCGGCGCGCTCGGCCTCGATGCGGGCCTTGTCGAGGTTCTCGCGCGCCGCGTTGGCGGCGTCGATCGCGTCCTTCTCGTTCTGCCAGCGCGCCTGCATCTCCGAGGAGTCCTCGCGCAGCTCGGCGAGCTCGGACTCGAGCGCGTCGAGTCGTGCCTTCGAGGCGTCGTCCTTCTCCTTGGCGAGCGCTGTGCGCTCGATCTCGAGCTGCTGGATGCGGCGGTTGACCTCGTCGATCTCGACCGGCGAGGACTCGATCTCCATCTTCAGCCGCGCCGACGCCTCGTCGACGAGGTCGATCGCCTTGTCGGGCAGGAAGCGGTCGGCGATGTAGCGCTCCGAGAGCGTCGCGGCGGCGACGAGCGCGCCGTCCGTGATGCCTACGCCGTGGTGGTTCTCGTAGCGCTCCTTGAGCCCGCGGAGGATCGAGATCGCGTCCGCGACGTCAGGTTCGGGGACGTTGACCGGCTGGAAGCGGCGCTCGAGCGCGGCATCGGTCTCGATGTGCTTTCGGTACTCGTCGAGCGTCGTGGCGCCGACCGCGCGCAGCTCGCCGCGGGCGAGCATCGGCTTGAGCAGGTTGGCGGCGTCGACGGCGCCCTCGGAGGCGCCGGCTCCGACGATCGTGTGCAGCTCGTCGATGAACAGGACGATCTGGCCGGCGGCGTTCTGGACCTCGGAGAGAACGGCCTTGAGGCGCTCCTCGAACTCGCCGCGGTACTTCGAGCCGGCGAGCAGGGCACCGATGTCGAGCGCGATGACGCGCCGGTCGCGGAGTGACTCGGGGACGTCGCCGTCGACGATCCGCTGCGCGAGGCCCTCGACGATCGCGGTCTTGCCGACTCCGGGGTCGCCGATCAGGACGGGGTTGTTCTTCGTGCGGCGCGAAAGGACCTGGATGACGCGGCGGATCTCCTCGTCGCGGCCGATGACCGGATCGAGCTTGCCGTCGCGCGCGTCGGCGGTCAGGTCACGCCCGAACTTGTCGAGCGCCTCGAACGCGGCCTCGGGGTCGGCCGAGGTGACCCTCGGCACGCCGAGCTCGTCCATCGCCTCGATCAGGGCCTTGCGGTCGGGCAGGCGCTCGGCGATCTCATCGTCCGAGTCGGCGAGCGCGAGCAGGATGTGCTGGGTCGAGACGTACTCGTCGCCGAGCCGAGCCATCTCGCGCTCGGCGGACTCGAGGACGCGGACCAGCGAGCGAGCGGGCGTCGGGTCGACGCGGGCGCCCTCGCCGAGGCTGGCGAGCCGGTCGGCGGCAGCGAGGGCATCGGCGCGAACGACCTGCGGGTCGGCGCCGACGCGCTGCAGGATCGGAGCGACGAATCCGTCCTCTTGGTCGAGCAGCGCGAGCAGGAGGTGAACGGGCGCGATCTCGGTGTTCCGAGCGCGCTCAGCCGCCGACCGGGCAGCACCGATCGCCTCCTGCGACTTGGTTGTGAAGCGGTCTATCTGCATGTGGAGGTCATTCTACGGTGGCAGTAGCCCGAAGTCAAGAAATCTAAGTGGTCAACGCTTAGATCAGGGGTGCAGGGGGTGGCGTTCCGTTCGGGGCGTCGCTGGTGAGTGCGGCACGTGGTCTGGCTGCATCGAGGGGATGACCCTGGGTGCGCTGGGTGGGTTCGGGCGCTTTGCGGCGGAGCAAAGGTGGATGGGTGCCCCTATAGGGCTCCAGGGTGACTTTGCCTGACCGGAGTCCCTCCGCGCGGCTTCGAACCCGCACGGAACCCACGCGAAGGCCCACGGGAGACAGACCAGCTCCCGACCAAAGCCCAGCTCCGGTCCCCTACCTGACTTGGCCACCCCGCCGGCGGACGACCGCCGACAATCCGAGCTCTAGGACGAGCGCGCCCCTACTTCAGCCGCTGCGACAGCCACGCGCCCATCGCCGTGGCCGGCACCGCGGCGCCGAGACCCAGCAGCGCGGTCTGCTTCGGACCTCCGGCTTTCGCGACGAGGGCGAACGCGGCGCTGTCGCCGAGGTCGGCGAACGTGATCGCGTTCGTCGCGCGGCGCAGCTCGTCGGGGTCGTCGAGGACCGTCGCGTGCCAGACCCCGAGGATCAGGTCGCGGGCTCCCGCCATGCGCGCGAGCGTCAGCTCGGCCGTGCTCGGCTCGTCCCCGAAGCCGAGCACCTTCAGCGCGAGCTTCGGTGCCAGCCAGATGCCGGTGCCGATCGCGATCCGCCCGCCGGCGAGCGTGAGGGCGACGAGCTTCTCCTCGCGGGTCAGCGAGCGGCGGCGGGTGAACGAGTCGAACAGGGCCATCGCGCGACCCTAGACGACGCGCGCCGTCGCGTCCCTCGCGGAGCGCTCGAAGCCGAGCGAGCGGCCACATCCGGCCCACCGGGTCTCGGATCCGCCTCCCTACTCTGCTCTGACGATGGCCGATGAGGACCAGGGGGGTGAAGCGCTCGAGCGCCGTCGCGCCAACGCCCGTGCCCAGGCGGCGGCCCGAACGGGCGTCGGTTCGCCGAGCGACGACCCGGCTGAGAGCGCGAAGGCTCCGGGTGCCTGCGAAGCTCCTGAACTCACGCCCCCGGCCGACCGCTCGCGGCTCGCAGCCGCAGCGCCCGCGGTCCTCCTCCTCGCCATCTCCCTGACGCTCGCCGCGCTGGCGGTGCTTCGCGACGATCCGCAGGCCGATCAAGTCGCGGCCTCGGCTCGGGGTGCCACGCTCGTCTCGGCCTCCGCCATTCGCACCGAGCCGGCGGCCGACCAGCCGCGCCGAGCACTCGATCCGCCGCTTCCGGCGGCGACCGCAATCCGTGACGCGGAGGACTGGGCACGGACGCGCGGAGAGGACGTCGCCTTCGCGGTCGTCGACAGCGAGGGCGAGCTCGAGGGTGTCCACGAGGACGAGCGCTTCATCTGCGCGAGCATCGTGAAGTCGATGCTCCTCGTCGCCGAGCTACGCCGGCTCGCGGCCGAGGGATCTCCCCTCGATCCCGAGACCGCGGCTCTGCTCACGGCGATGATCACCTACTCCGACAACGACGCGGCGGATGCGATCTACGCGCGCGTCGGCGACGAGGGGATGGCGGAGGTCGCCGACCTCTACGGGATGAAGCGACTCCAGCTCAACGGCTACTGGGCGGCGTCGTTCGTCACCGCGGCCGACATGGCTCGGATGTTCTCCGACCTCGAGCGCCCGATCCCGCCGGAGCACCGCGAGTTCGCGCTCGGTCTCCTCGGCTCGGTCATCCCCGAGCAGAGTTGGGGTGTACCGGCCGCGGCGAAGACTTCGCGTGAGGGGTGGCAGGTGCGCTTCAAGGGGGGATGGCGGCCGACCGACACTGGCTGGCTCGCCAACCAGGCCGCCGAGCTCCGCGACGGCGACGAGACCCTCGCGATCGCGGTGATGACCGATGGCCAGCCCGACTTCGCATACGCGACGGACACGGTCGAAGGGATCGCCGCCCGCCTGCTCGCCGAGCCGTCGAGCGGCCGCAAGAAGCGTCAGCGCTGAGCGCCGGAGGCGCCGTCCGAGCGCCGCGTGATCCGTACGCCGCGCACCGGCACCAGCTCGCGCGTGCCGTAGGCGTCGTAGGGCACCAGCTCCGCGCGTAGCGCGCGGGTCCGCTCGAGCTCTTCGTTCATCCGCGCTTCGAGCCGGGCCGCCCGCTGGCGCATGGCCGTGAGCTCGCGGCGCGTCTTCTCGAGCTCGGCCTCGAGCGCGAGAACCGTCTCGACACCGGTCAGGTTCAGCCCGGCGTCGGTCATCTCCTGAATCCGGCGCAACCGCTCGACGTCGGCCTGCGAGTAGAGGCGCGTGTTCTTCGGCGAGCGCTTAGGCGTGATCAGCCCGCGCTGCTCGTACATCCGCAGCGTCTGCGGGTGCATCTCGGCGAGCTCGGCGGCGACCGAGATCATGAACACCCCGCGCTCGGCGTCGAACGACGCTCGGGTGCGGGTCCGCCGGACTCGGCGGGTGCCGTCGCTCTCAGCCGCCATCGCCGCTCACCCTTGCGCCCCCGGCGGACGCCTCGCGAAGCAGGGTCGCCCTCGGGTCGTGATCGTTGACCGTCGCCGCGAAAGCGTCGAGCGCCCGGCGCTGCTCGGGGCTGAGGCTCTTCGGCACCTCGACCTCGAGCCTGTAGAGCATGTCGCCGCGGTCCCGGGTTCCGGGCTTCGGTGGGCCCTCGTTCCGGAGCCGCTGGATCGAGCCGTGTTGCGTGCCCGCGGGGATCCGGATCCGCTTCGAGCGGCCGCCCAGGGTCGGCACCTCGATCGTGCCTCCGCCGACGGCCTCGGCGATCGTGATCGGCACGGTCACCTCGAGGTTGCCGTCGTCCCGGCGCCGGAAGACGCGCGAGTCGGCGACGTTCGCGACGACGTAGAGATCGCCGGGCGGGCCGCCGCGCGGGCCGTCCTCGCCCTTGCCGGCGACGCGGATGCGACTGCCGTCGTGGACCCCGGCCGGGATCCGCACTCGGTAGCGCTTCTGCTGTTGCGTCAGGCCGGTCCCGCGACACGTCGCGCACGGGTCCTCGATCACCTGACCCGACCCGCCGCACTCCGGGCACGGCTGTGAGATCGAGAAGAAGCCCTGCCCCTCGGCGTCGATCCCGCGCCCGCCGCAGCGCTGGCAGGTCGTCGGCATCGTCCCCGGCTTGGCACCGGTTCCCGAGCAGGTGCGACAGCTCGCCTGCTTCGGCACGGTCACGGCGACCTCGGTGCCCTGCATGGCCTGGTCGAACGTCAGCGAGACGCGCGTCTCGAGGTCGCGGCCCTGCCGCGACTCCTCGCGCACGGCGCCGCCACGACGGCCGAACATCTGCGAGAGGATGTCGCCGATGTCCGCGCCGAAGCCGGCCTGGCCGCCGGCTCCACCCGGGCGTCCCCCGGCGAACCGGGCTCCGCTGGCGTCGTAGAGGCGCCTCTTCTCGGCGTCCGACAGCGCGTCGTATGCCTGCTGGACCTCCTTGAAGCGCTCCTCGGCCTGGGCGTCGTCAGGGTTTCGGTCCGGGTGGTACTCACGGGCCAGCTTGCGGTACGCCTTCTTGATCTCCTCGTCGGAGGCGCTCCGCGATACGCCGAGGACGTCGTAGAAGTCCCTTGCCATCCGCGCTCCCTAGGTCCCGACCACGACGCGGGCGGGCCGCAGCACGCGGCCGTCGATCCGGTAGCCCTTCTCGAGCGTCTCGAGCACGTCGCCCGAGCCGCCGTCCTCGGCCGGGCGCATCGAGAGCGCCTCGCAGTTCTCCGGGTCGAAGCGCTCGCCGACCGGGTCGAAGGACTCGACGCCGGCCTTCGCCAGGCTCGCCTGCAGCTCGCCAAGCACCATCGCGACGCCGCGACCGAGCATCTCGTGCGGCGAGACGACCTCGCTCGGGTGGTCGGCCGCCTCCCGGGCCCGATCCTCCGCGTCGGGAGCGATCCCGGACGCGAGCAGTGCGCGCTCGAGGTTGTCGACCGCCGGGATCAGCGCCTTGGCCAGCTCGGCCTTGCCGCGGATCTCGGCGTCCTTCGTCTGCGCGAGCGAGCGCTTGCGGAGGTTCTCGAAGTCGGCACGCGCGCGCTGGGCGAGCGAGAGGTACTCGTCGCGTTCGCGCAGCGCCTCGGCGAGCTGCTCGTCGGGGCCGGCCTCCGCCGGCTCGGCGCCCGCGACGTCGCCGTCCGTCTCCGCGAACTCGCGCGCGACGTCGGCGTCGCCGGCCGATGACGCCTGCTCGGCGCCCGCGACGACGCCGGGCCGAGGCTCTGCGTCCTCGGCCCGGCCCGCACCGGTGTTCTCTTCGGTCGAGCTCATCGGCTACTTGCGCTCCTCGTCGACGACCTCCGCATCGACGACCTCCTCGTCGGCCTCGGCCGAGGCACCGTTGGCGCTCGCACCATCCGTCGCACCCTCACCCTGGGCCTGCGCGGCCTGGTAGATGCGCTCGGAGACCTTGTGGAAGGCCGCCTGCACGGCGTCGGTCTTCGCCTTGATGTCCTCGACGTCGGTGCCCTCGAGCGCCGAGCGGAGCGCCTTCACGGCGTCCTCGATCTCGGACTTCGAGCTCTCGTCGAGCTGCTCGGACATGTCCGCCACCTGCTTCTCAGCCTGGTAGGCGGCGTGCTCGCCCTGGTTTCGGGCCTCGGCGAGCTCGCGGGCGCGACGGTCCTCGTCGGCGTGCGACTCGGCGTCCTTGATCATCTGCTCGACCTCGGAGTCGTCGAGACCGGAACCACCCTTGATCTCGATCGTCTGCTCCTTGCCCGTGCCGAGGTCCTTGGCGCTGACGTTCAGCAGGCCGTTGGCGTCGATGTCGAACGTGACCTCGATCTGCGGCATGCCACGCGGCGCCGGCGGGATCCCGGTGAGCTGGAACTTGCCGAGCGACTTGTTGTAGGCCGCCATCTCGCGCTCGCCCTGGAGGACGTGGACCTCGACCGAGGGCTGGTTGTCCTCGGCCGTCGAGAACGTCTCCGACTTGCGAGTCGGGATCGTCGTGTTGCGCTCGATCAGCTTCGTCATCACGCCGCCCTTGGTCTCGATGCCGAGGGTCAGTGGGGTGACGTCGAGCAGCAGGACGTCCTTGACGTCACCGGCGAGCACGCCGGCCTGGATCGCGGCGCCGATCGCGACGACCTCGTCCGGGTTGACGCCCTTGTGGGGCTCGGAGCCGGTCAGCTCGCGGACCTTGTCGGAGACGGCCGGCATGCGGGTCATGCCGCCGACCATCACGACGTGGTCGATCGTCGGCGTACCGGCATCGGAGATCGCCTGCTTGACCGGAGCGACGACGCGCTCGAGCAGGTCCGAGGTCAGCTCGGAGAGCTTGGCTCGGCTGAGCCGCATCTCGAGGTGCTTCGGGCCGCTGTCGGTCGCGGTGATGAACGGCAGGTTGATCGTCGTCTCCTGCGTGGTGGAGAGCTCGATCTTCGCCTTCTCGGCGGCCTCGTAGAGGCGCTGGAGCGAGTTCTTGTCGGCTGCCAGGTCGACGCCCTGGTCGCGCTTGAACTCGGTGACCATCCAGTCGACGATCGCCGCGTCCCAGTCGTCGCCACCGAGGTGGTTGTCACCCGCGGTCGACTTGACCTCGAAGACACCGTCGCCGATCTCGAGCACCGACACGTCGAACGTGCCGCCGCCGAGGTCGAAGACGAGGATCGTCTGGTCGTCCTGCTTGTCGAGGCCGTAGGCCAGCGAGGCGGCCGTCGGCTCGTTGATGATCCGCTTGACCTCGAGGCCGGCGATCTTGCCGGCGTCCTTGGTCGCCTGGCGCTGGTCGTCGTTGAAGTAGGCCGGGACGGTGATGACCGCGGCGTCGACCGTGTCGCCGAGCTTGGCCTCGGCGTCGGCCTTCAGCTTCTGCAGGATCATCGCCGAGATCTCTGGCGGGGAGAACTGCTTGCCGCGCACGTCGACGCGGACGTCGCCGCCGGAGCCCGCCTCGGTGCTGTAGGGCACCTGGCGCTCCTCCTCCTTGACCTCCGACTCCTTGCGGCCCATGAACCGCTTGATCGAGAAGATCGTGTTCTCGGGGTTCATCACCGCCTGGCGCTTGGCGACGGTGCCGACGAGCCGGTCGCCCGACTCGGGGAACGCCACTACGGACGGGGTGGTGCGGCCGCCCTCCGCGTTCTCGAGCACGTCCGGATCGCCGCCTTCGAAGACGGCGACGCACGAGTTGGTCGTACCGAGGTCGATTCCGATCGTCTTGCCCATTGTCTGGGCCCCTTTCTCTCTAAGTGATGCGGGACTGAAGTTCTTGGCTTTGCACAGCGGCCGAGCGACGGTCGCCGTGCCCGTTCGATGATAGCCCGGCCGCCGTCTCCCGACATATGAAATCTAAGTGGGAGTGTAGAAGATATGCACCGAGCTATCAAGCGCGATGCGGCGCGATGCGCCGCGGGTGCGGGGACGGTACGTCTGGGTGATGAGACGCGGTGAGGGGACCCGGGGAGCGGGTCCGAGGAGCGGGCTTAGGCCCCGCTGTCCTCCACGGGGCCGCCGCCCTGGGTGCCGTCCTCGGTCTCGCCGCCCTCGCCCTCGGCGTCGGTCGGCTCGCCGGTCTCGCACTCGACGTCGATCTCGGGAAGCTCGTCGGTGTCGACGCTCGGTCCGGCGCCCGGGCTGATCTGGCCGGCGTAGGCCGCGACGAAGGCCGAGACCTCCTCGGCCTGAGCACCCTGAAGGATGCCCTTAGGCATCCGCCCGGCGAGGCCACACTCCACCGCGGTCAAGGTACGGGTCGCGTTGCCCTCGAATGAGTCCGCAAGGGCCGACGGATCCGCGGGCGGCGTTGGGACGAGCGTCTCATCGAGGTTCGGCCCGACGACACCATCGGTTCCGGCGGCGGCAAGCGTGTGACAGGCACCGCAGTTCGTCGCGAAGAGCTCGAGACCCTCTTCGTCCTGTGGGGCGACGCCAGACGCCGCCGCATCCCCTTGGCCCGTGGTCGACAGGACGTAGAACGGGATCGCGATCACGCAGATCACGGCGATCAGACCGAAGATGACGAAAGGGCGCTTGTTCATGGAGCTGAGATGCCGTCGGCGGTCGGCCGATCGGCGGACGCGGATACTAGATCATCGCGCCGGTCTCTCAGGCTCCGCGGCTCCACCCGGCCGCCACGGCGGCCGGGTGGAGGCGGATACGGACTAGCGGCTGGGCGGGAAGCTCAGCTTCGAGAACACGCCCGAGTGATCGGAGGCGGCGAGGCCGCTCTCGGTGCGTGGGTTCGTGCCGGTCACTGCTGACGCGGCGAGCTTGATCCGGCGGTCGTCGACCATCACGTGGTCGACGACGTGGGTCAGCTCGGCGTCCGGGCTGCCGACGGGAGCGTCGATGACCGAGCCGTTCATGCAGCACGACAGACGGTCGTTCTCGAGACCGGCCTTGTCGGGGCTGCGCTCGAGGAAGCCCGCCTCGCGGACGGCCGCGTAGGGCAGCTCGTCGCGCTGGTGGTTCTCCGTGTCGCCGAGCCGCTCGACGATCTCGTCGTCGGAGTTCAGGTCGCCGACGAGGACGATCGGCAGGTGCGAGGCCTGCGGGTTCGCCGGACCGGCCGGCTCGTCGCCGTCCGCCGGAGCGACGAGCTCCTGGGCCTGGGCGAGCTTGGCGTCGTTGTCGAACGCCTCGAGGTGTGTGTTGACGAACTTGAAGCGCGCCCCGCGGACGTTCGCGATCGTGCTCTCCCAGCCCCTGAGGACCTCGACCTCGACGCCCGATCCGCCGCCTACCTGGACGGTGTAGCTGTTCTCGAAGGAGCCGCTCGCGGGGTTCGTGGTCTTCACGCCCGCATTCTTTCGGGCAAGGATCACGTCCCGCATCGTTAGCCGTCCGTCGCCGCCCTCGCGCGAGGTACCGGCCTGGAGCTGCCCCTCGAAGTCGAACTGATTCTGGGACTGGACGACGCGATACTTGCCTCCCAGTGCTGTGAGCAGCGACTGGAGATAGTCGAAACGGACCTCCTCGGCGGGAGTTGCGGAGCCATCTCCTATCCCGCCAGGCGAGCTCGGGGGGTCGTAGCGCCAGAGTGCGACTTCCTGAAGCCCCACGAGGTCGGGGCGCTTGGCATTGATCTCCTTAGCCAGCAGCCTGGCGCGGGCCGGGAAGTTGTTCTCAGCTACGTCGTCCCAGATCTGCTGATTGGCGGCGATTGCCTGCCCGGGCGTCTCCGACTCGATCGCGTCGGTGAGGTCGGCGCCGAGATAGATGTTCCGGCTCATCACCGAAACCTGCTTGCGCTTGGGCTTCTTGCCCTTGGCGGTCTGGGCGCTCGCCGCGTCGGGCGCGGCGCCACTCGACGGCGGGTGGACGGCGAACGCGGCGGTCAGGGCGGCGGCCAGGACGGCCAACGCCAGGATCGCGCGCAGCGGCGCGCGACGGACGGACGATTGCATGAGCTCCCTCTGTTCCCTCTTGATGCAGCAGTCCCACGCAGGTGCGGGGGGCGGCAGCATAACCCCTGGTCGAACCAGTTTGAAGGGTCTTCAGCCCGGCTTAACCGAGGCGCGGTGGTTGCGATACCAGTGGCAGAGGCGCGTCAGCTCGCAGCTCGAGCAGCGCGGGTTCGGCCGGCAGAGGCGGCGCCCGTGCTCGATCAGGTTCATGTGCAGCTCGTAGGCGTCGGCCGGGTCGACGATCGCGAGCATCTCGTCGTGCGCGGCCTCCAGGGAGACCCCGTCCGGAAACAGACCGAGGCGCGCGCCGACCCTGTGGACGTGGGTGTCGACGGGGATCTCCGCTACGTCGAAGGAGAAGATCATCACGCACGCCGCCGTCTTGCGGCCGACGCCCGGCAGCGACGTCAGGTGGGCGACCGCCTCGCGCGGATCGACGTCGGCCAGCCACTTCAGGTCGTCGCCGTCGAGCTCGCGCAGCACGGACTGGATCCGTGGCGCCTTCGTCGGCGCGAGACCCCCGGGCCGGATCGCGTCCTCGACGTCCGCGGTCGGCGCGGCGGCCACCTCCTCCCAGGAGGAGAATCGCGAGCGCAGCAGCGCGTAGGCACGGTCGCGGTTGGCGTCGTTCGTGTTCTGGGAGAGGATCGTCAGGACGAGCTCGTGGACCGGGTCGAGGTGCGGCTGGTTCGCCGGCCGCCCGTACATCTCGCGCAGCCGGTCGCGGATCCGCCGGACACGCTCGCGGCGCGGTCGCGTCCAACCCTCGAGCCTCCTCACCGCCACGGCGGCCAAGATACGCACCGCTCGGCTCCGGGTCGCGGGGCGCCCTCCACGCCGCGGCGGTCAGGCGCTAGCTTCCCCGCCGGTGCGGCGATGAGCGCGACAGGCGAGGGCAGGGAGCGAAAGCCCCGCAGCGAGATGGGCGCGGTCGCCCGCGAGAAGCTGATCGAATCGCGGCTGACGCCGAACATGATCTCGATCGCCGGGCTGATCGGGAACCTCCTCGCAGCCGCACTCATCCTGATGCGCGAGTTCGAGCTCGCGGGCCTCGCGTTCATCATCGGATCGGTGATGGACACGCTCGATGGCCGCTACTCGCGGATGTCGGGCAAGGGCACGCTCTTCGGGGCGTTCCTCGACTCGACGCTCGACCGGATCGAGGAGGGCGTCGTGCTCGCCGCGATCGCCTGGCATTTCGCCGAGGGCGGCGACGCGGTCCCGGCCTCGCTCTGCCTCGTCGCCGCGGTCGGCTCGCTGATCGTCTCCTACACGCGAGCCCGCGCCGAGGCGCTCGGCATCGAGTGCAAGGTCGGGCTCGCCACGCGTCCGGTCCGGGTCGTGATCCTCTCCGTCGGCCTCGTCCTCGCCGAGGGCGCCCTGATCAACGGGGTCGATCTCCTGCCCGCGTCGATCTACGTCCTCGTCGCCCTCACGGTGTTCACCGCCGCCCAGCGGATCTGGCACGTGCGAAACAAGCTCAAGGTCCAGGAGGGTGCGAGCGTCACGCCGGTGTAACCGCGCGGCCTCCGGCGCGTACACTCGTCCGCCAACCCAGCCGAAGAAAGGCCCGCTTCCATGAGCGAAGGAAACGGCGCCACGAACGGCTCCGCCGCTGACGCCAACGGGCGTCAATCGAGCGACCGCAAGGTCCGTGTCGCGATCGTCGGAGTCGGCAACTGCGCCAACAGCTTCATCCAGGGCGTCCAGTACTACAAGGACGCCGACCCCGCCGAGCAGGTGCCCGGCCTGATGCACGTCGACCTCGGCGGCTACCACGTCGGCGACATCGAGTTCGTCGCCGCCTTCGACATCGACGCCGAGAAGGTCGGCAAGGACCTCGGCGAGGCGATCTGGTCGGGTCAGAACAACACGATCAAGTTCGCCGACGTCCCGAAGCTCGGCGTCGAGGTCCACCGCGGCATGACGCACGACGGGCTCGGCAAGTACCTCAAGCAGAAGATCACGAAGGCGCCCGGCGAGACCGCGGACATCATCGGGATCCTCAAGGAGACCCGCGCCGACGTCCTCGTCTGCTACCTGCCGGTCGGTTCCGAGGCCGCCACGAAGTGGTACGTCGAGCAGGCGCTCCAGGCGGGAGTCGGGTTCGTCAACTGCCTGCCGGTCTTCATCGCCCGCCAGGACGACTGGTCGCGCCGCTTCGAGCAGCACGGACTGCCGATCATCGGCGATGACATCAAGTCGCAGGTCGGAGCGACGATCGTCCACCGCTCGCTCGCGCGGCTGTTCCACGAGCGCGGGGTCGAGATGGCGCACACCTCGCAGCTGAACGTCGGCGGCAACATGGACTTCTTCAACATGCTCGAGCGCGAGCGCCTCGACTCGAAGAAGGTCTCGAAGACGAACGCGGTCACTTCGATCATGGGCATGGAGCTGCCGGCCGAGGACGTCCACGTCGGCCCGTCGGATTACGTGCCGTGGCTCACCGACCGCAAGTGGGCCCACATCCGCCTCGAGGGCAAGGCGTTCGGCGACGTTCCGCTCAATATCGAGCTCAAGCTCGAGGTCTGGGACTCCCCGAACTCGGCCGGGGTCGTCATCGACGCCGTCCGGCTGATCAAGCTCGCGCTCGACAACGGGATCTCGGGTCAGCTCGACGGGCCGTCGAGCTACCTGATGAAGTCGCCGCACACGCAGCGCCCTGATGCCGACGCGCGGCGGATGACCGAGGAGTTCATCGCCGAGAACGCTCGCGCCGCCGAGCCCGCCAAGCGGGCCAGGAAGGCCGCCGCCGAGGCCAAGGGCTCCTAGGCCGCGCCGGATCGGCGCTGCGCCGCCGCAGGCGCCGGCGTGATTGGCTTCCGGCGCGATGAGCGCTGGGGGCGAGACCGACGGGACCGACCCGGCCGCGATGAGCGGCCGGGTGCCTGGTGCGGCCGTGCACGCCGAGGCCGAACTGCTCTGTCGGCTCGCCGGCGGGCAGCGAGGCGAGGCGCTCGGGGAGCTGAGCGATCGCTACGCGGCGCGCCTCTACGACCTCGGACTGACGGTCTTCGGCGAGCGCGAGCCGGCCGCGAGGCTCGCCGCCGAGACGATCGACGCGGTCGCCGCCCGCGCCGCCGAGTTCGAGCCCGATGGCGACCGTTCGGCGCGCGAGTTCATCTACGCGGTCGCGCGTGAGCGGGCCGTGGAGATCGCATCCGCTGACCCCGAGGGCGCCGTCGACGTCCCCGAGGGCGAGGACCTCGAGCGAGCCCTCGCCGATGTCGAGTTCCGGGCCGCGATGACCGGGCTCGGCGATGAGGGCCGTGCGGTCCTCGACGCCATCCTCGGCGAGGGTCTGACCCGCGCCGAAGCCGGCGAGCGACTCGGTCTCACCGTCGGCATCGTCGAGGTTCGCCTGCGTACGGCGCTGCGAGCGGTCCGCGACGAGCTCAGGGCGAGGGGGGTCGCCGGTGGCCGTCGCTGATCCCCACGCCGCGCTCACCGCCTACCTGCTCGGCGAGCTCGACGACGAGCGGCGTCGCGAGTTCGAGGCCCACCTCGAGGGCTGCGCCGCGTGCCGGGCCGACGTCGCCGAGCTCGAGCCGACGATCGAACACGGACGGGCGGCGCTGCCGGGGACCGGAGGGGCGCCGAGCGACATCGCCGAATCGACGCTGGCGCGCATCGATCCGAGGAGTCGCCGCACGACGGCGCGGGCGAGCGGGTCGCGCCGGACCTCGATGCTCGCGATAGCCGGCGTCCTGGCGGCGCTCCTGATCGCCGCCATCTTCGTGATCGTGGGCGGCGGCGAGAAGGAGGAACCGAGTGAGGACGCCGGCCAGGCGCCACCGGCGACGGCCCCCGAGCTTCGCGCCGAGCTGACCGGCTCGGCGGGCAGCGCGATGATCGAGATCGACCAGGTCGAGTCCGGGCGGTCGATCACGATCTCCTCGGGGGAGCTGCCGGCCCTCGGCGAGGGGCAGTTCTACGAGCTGTGGCTCGTCAGCGACAACGAGACGGCGAAGCGACCCGCGCGGGTGTCGGCGGGGAGCTTCCGCCCGAGCGAGGACGGAGAGACCGAGGCGACGCTGACCGTCGGGGTCGCGCCGGCCCGCTTCGACGGCATCGAGGTCACTCGCGAGCGCGACCGGCTCCCCGACGCGGGCGGCGACACCGTTCTGCGGCTCGAGGACAAGGGGCTCATACAGCTCGGCTGACCGACGAGCGCTTTCCGTCCGAGGCACGACGTTCGTGCCGTTGGTGCGGCCCCTATCCTGCCGGTGTGGCCGGTGAGCGCCTTCGGATCGTTCAGGTCTCACCGCATCCGTGGGGCTCGGAGCACGAGCTCAACCGCAAGGTCTCGCGCTCGGCCGAGCTGCTGGCAGCCCGCGGACACGACGTCGTGGTGACCGCGCCATCGGAGTCGCGGTCCGCCGTTCGCGCATCGCGCCGCGCCGTCGAGGAGTTGTCTCGCGGCGACACGACGCTCGTCGGCTGGGAGGGCGAGCGGGCGGGGCCGGATGGTCCCCCGGTGCTCACGCTCGGCTCCGGTATCCCGCTGCCGCGCGGTCCGAAGCCGCGGGCCGCGCCCGTGCCGCTCGACGTCACGAAGCCGCTCGAGGAGCTGCTGGGCCGCTTCGAGCCCGACATCGTCCATGTCCACGATCCGTTCGCGCCCTCGGTCTCCTCGGCCGCGCTACGCAACTCGTGGAGTCTCAACGTCGGCAGCTTCCACGAGCCGAGCGAGCGGATCCTCTCGACCCAGCTCGCGCGGCCGCTCGTCGAGATCTTCTTCGGCCGGCTCGATGCCAGGACCGTCGACTCGGCCCAGACCGGCGAGCTCATGCGCAGGTTCTTCCCTGGCCCCTACGAGCTGCTCGAGGCTCCCGCCGACCCCGCCGAGCCGATCGCCTGGCCGGGCGAGGCAACCGACGGCGGGCCGGATCGACCGCTGCGGATCGCGTTCTGCCTCGGAGAGGAGCGCGGTGCGCTGAGGCTCGCGTTGCGCGCTCTGCGGCGACTCCCCGGCGACGCGAACTGGGAGGCGGCGATCTGGCAGCCGACCCGCCGCGAGCTGCGGATCTCCAAGCGCCTCGCCGGTCGCGTGCGCGAGTGCGCCGACAACGACCACGCGACCGCCGAGGGCCTGATCGCGGCGGCCGACGTCGTCATCTGCGCGAGCGGTGGCCCCAAGCCCGCGCCGTGGATCATTCGCCAGGCACTCGCGTCCGGGACGATCCCCGTGGTCTCGGCGATCCCTCTCTATACCGAGCTGACGGCCAACGGAGATCGCGGGCTGCTCTTCCCGCCCGGCGACCCGCTGACCCTCCGCGGCCAGCTCGAGCGACTGATCGGCGACGGCGCCCTGCGCGAGACGCTGCGCTCCCGGGGTCCCGGATCCGGCGGCGGGGAGGCCTTCACGGATCGGTTGGAGGAGATCTACGCGCGGCTCGTCGCCCGTCGTCACCCGACCGAGGGAGACAGGGCGGCGGCGCGACGGTTGCGCGGTCGCGAGCTGATCCACGTCGACCTCCACATGCACACCGACCACTCGCCGGACTGCGCGACGCCGATCGACGTCCTGCTCGAGACGGCGAAGGACCGCGACCTCGGCGCGATCGCGATCACCGACCACAACGAGGTCTCGGGCGCGCTGGCGGCGCGCGAGCGCGCGCGGGAGATCGGTGGCATCGAGGTGATCGTCGCCGAGGAGATCAAGACCGCCGAGCAGGGCGAGGTGATCGGCCTGTTCCTCGAGGAGAAGATCGAGCGCGGGATGACGATGGCCGAGACGATCGCGGCGATCCGCGACCAGGGCGGGCTCGTCTACGTCCCACACCCGTTCGATCGCCTGCACTCGGTCCCCGACTACGAGCACCTGCTCGACATGGTCGAGGACATCGACATCCTCGAGGTGTTCAACCCGCGGGTGGCGCTGACGGCGTTCAACGAGGAGGCCGAGCGCTTCGCCGCGAAGTACCGGATCGTCCCCGGGGCGGGCTCTGACAGCCACGTGGCCCAGGGGCTCGGCAGCGTGATGATCCGGCTGCCGCGCTTCGAGGGTCCGCAGGAGTTCCTCGAGGCGATGCGCGAGGCCGACATCGTGCGCAAGCACCGCAACCTGATCTACGTCCAGGCGCTGAAGTTCGTCCAGACCAACACGCGCCCGAAGTCGCCCAAGCCGCCGGCAGCCGACCGCCGCGCGCGTCCCGTCCGCGGCGGGAAGCCCACTCGGACGCGTCGCTAGGAGCCGTGGATTGCACGGGGAGGAGCGCCGCCACCCCCGTCAAAGAATGCTGCGGACGGCCCGCCGACCAGGCGGGCCGGTCAGCGAAGTGAGATGACCACGACCGACGACGAGATCCAGGAGAAGTACCTCGAGCGCGCGATCCGCGAGCTCGGACAGCTGACGCATCGGCTGCAGGAGTGCGATCTCTGCCCGCGCGGACCGCTGATGCCCGTGCTCGGCTCGGGCCACCCCCAGGCCGACATCATGCTGCTCAAGTACTCGGCGGTCGCGGCGGAGGTCGAGGAGGGCGTCGCGTTCTACGGCCGCGCCGGCAACGCGCTGATGAAGAGCTTCAAGCGGCTCGGGATCGACCCGCTGAGCGTCTACGGCACGCTCTGCGTCAAGTGCCCGGTGGGCGATCCCTCGCTCGCCTCCGACGAGTGCGTCGCCCGCCTCGTCGAGGAGGTCGCGATCGTCGCGCCGCGGATCATCGTCGTCATGGGCGACCGCGCGACCGAGACCCTCAACGACCTCGCGCTGCCCCTGGCGCGGCCGATCGACGGCAGGCGCGGAGAGCTCCAGACCCTGACGCCCTCGATCGACGCCCTCGTCGTCCCCGAGATCGACGAATCGCTCGACTCCGAGGAGTCCAAGCGCGAGTTCTGGCGAGCCTTCCGCGTACTCGGCGACTGGTACGCGGACCAGCCTCCGTACTAGGTCGTCCGCGCGGGCGGGGCCTGCAAAGCGGCGCCAGCCGGGGTCATCGGCTCGTCGTGTGCGGAGCACACTTCCCTCCCTGCTTCCCCCGCCTGACTTGCTTTTCGGCCCCGTTCGGCAGTCAGCCGCGCTCGAGCACCGCGACGCATTCGACATGCGGCGTCTGGGGGAACATGTCGACGGGTTGGGCTGAGACGAGGCGATAGCCGGCTTCGCCGAGCTGGGCGGCGTTCGGCGCGAGCGTCGTCGGGTTGCAGGAGACGTAGACGATCCGCTTCGCGCCGCACTCGATGACGCGGCGGACGATCTTGGCCGAGAGCCCGGCTCGCGGCGGATCGATGATCACGGTGTCGGCGCGACCCGCCTCCTCGATCAGCGGCCGCAGTCCGAGCCGCGCGTCGGCGGCGCGGAAGTGGGCGTTGACGATCCCGTTGCGCTCCGCGTTGGCCTTCGCGTCGGCGATCGCATCGGGCACGATCTCGACGCCCCAGACCTCGCCGCAGCGCCGCGCCAGCGACAGGCCGATCGTCCCGATCCCGCAGTAGAGGTCGAAGACACGCTCGGTCCCGCCGAGCTCGGCGGCCTCGGCGACGAGGTCGTAGAGGCGCTCGGCCATCGGCGTGTTCGTCTGCAGGAAGGCCGTGGGGGAGACCCGGAACTCGAGCTCGCCGATCCGCTCGGAGATGTACTCGGCGCCGAGGACCCCGGTCGGCCCGTCGGTGCCGCCGCCCGGTCCGTCGATGATCGTGTGCAGGTCGACGGGCGGCCGCGGGATCTCGGTCGCCGACGTCACGAGCCGGGTCTGGAGCTCGCCGGTGTTGGTGCCCTCGCGGACGACCAGGTTGCGAAGCGTCCCGCGCTCGACCCGGCGGTCGTAGGCGTCGATGCCGGCGTCGTGGGCCCACTCGCGGACGCGGTTTCGAGCGGCGTTGTTGGCCTCCGAGGCGAGCTTGCAGTCGTCGACGTCGACCGTGTCCTTCCAGCTGCCGCGGCGATGGAAGCCGAGCCAGGCCCCGGCGCCCTCCGGACCGGGCCCGAACGAGTACTCGAGCTTGTTGCGGTAGCGCCAGGGATCGGGCGCGGCGAGGATCGGCCGCAGCTCGAAGCCGTCGAGCCCGCCCAGCCTGCGCAGCGCGTCGTCGACGGCGGCCTGCTTCTCGGCCAGCTGACGCTCGGCGCCGAGGCCCTGCCACGGCGCACCCGGGCACGGCTCGCCGCCGTGGACGCAGGTGTCCGGGACGCGGTCCGGCGACGGCTTGAGCAGCTCGATCGCCGTCGCCTCGGCGTAGCTTCGCTTCGGCTTCGTGACCCGGGCGCGGACCTTGTCGCCGGGCAGCGCGCCGGCGACGAAGACGACGTATCCCTCGCTGCGTGCGATTCCGCGCCCGCCCTGGGCGAGCGCGTCGACCTCGAGATCGAGCTCCTCGCCCTTGTGGGGTCGCTTCGGCCTGGGTCGCGTCGTTTCGGTCGTCTCGCTCATCTCGGGACCAGAGGTTGTAGCGAGGGTCGCCATCTAGGCTGGGGCGCTGCATGGAGGCGGGAGAACGATCCTCGCGGGTGCGGCTCGTCGTCGCGCTGGCGCTCTTCCTCGGGCTCGGGGTCGCCGCGCTGCTCGTCGCGCTCGGTGGATCCGGCGGCGACGGCGAGGAGGTCGCGGCCGCCGACCCAGCCTGCGTCGAGCGCTGGAACGACGATCCCGCGGCGCTTCAGATCGGCCGCCACCAGTACGGATCGCACGGCTACACCTCGCTCGAGGTCGTCCGCCTGTCCGAGGACGGCACCGCCGAGGCCGAGGGCGGGGAAGGCGTCTGCACGCTCGTCTTCCCGGCCCAGGCACTCGATCCCGAGCCTCCGGCGGCGGCGCTCGCCTACCTCCAGGGATCGTGGGTGCCGCTCAGCGCGTTGCCGACCGTCAGCGAGATCCGGCTCGCCGAACTCCAGTCCGACGCCTTCACCGCCACGAACGCGACGATGGACGCCGAGGGCAGGATCACCGCCGAGGACGCCTCGGACTCCTAGACGGTCACCCAAGTGGCGCACCGCGACGCCGCGAGTGCTTTCGTAGGCCCGCGGGGGGATGGTCAGGGCGTCGCGGCGTACGAGGGGTGAAGGCGGATGAAGCGCAGGTTGGGTCGGCTCGGTATCGCGCTCGCGAGCACGGTCGGCGCGGTGGCGCTGATCGGCGAGGAAGCCCGCGCCGGGCACGGCCTCATGGATCACCCCGCTCCCGCCTTCGAGACCCCGGAGCCTCCCTCGGCCGCGTTCAACGCGGGCGGCAAGAAGGCGCGCTGGAAGATGCTCGGCACCGTCGCGACCGGCAACCCGCACACTGACCTCGACTTCTTCCGCCGCGGCGGGGAGACCTTCGCGAGCGTCGGGACGCTCGACACCGGCGCGAACGGCGGCGGCCAGACGATCGTCTCGCTCGGCCGCCCCGGCGCGATCGAGCCCGAGCTCGTGTCCGCGCACCCCTCGGCGAGCTGTCTCACGGACCCGGCCGCCTCGCTCGGGCTCCAGCACGACGTCGAGGCGACACCGAAGTCGGGCGGGTTGCTGAACGCTCGCAACCCGTTCGCCGAGCGCGCTCCGACCGAGCTGCTCGTCGACGCCTCCGACGCCCCCGGGCGCTGCCACGACCAGGGCGTCAGCGGTCTGTCGGCCGCGCCACAGGGCGGGCTCGAGATCGTCGACGTGACCGACGTCGAGAACCCGGTCGAGATCGCGCTGACGAGCCACACGGGCGAGGCCCACACCGTCAACGTGGACCCGAAGCGCCCGCACATCGCCTACGTCTCGACCTCGGACGCGGTCGGCGTCGACGAGGCGTCGGGAGAGCGCACGAACGAGGACCCGGAGTCCTCGGACCGCTTCGACCTCGACGGGTTCGAGGTCGTCGACATGAGCTCGTGCATGGGCTTCGCTCCCGGCGCCAGCGTCATGCAGAAGCGGATGCGCTGCCGGCCGGAGGTCTACCGCTATCGCTTCCCGACGAAGCAGATGGCGCTCGGGCACACGCTCCAGACCGGGTCCGGGGCGGTCTACGGATGCCACGAGCTCGAGGTCTACGCCTCCGACCTGCTGACCTGCGGCGCCGGCAACGCGATGGTCGCGCTCGACATGCGCCGCGCCTTCGACGACAACGGGACGCCGCGCGACTTCACCGACGACGTCCCTCGCGGGCAGCCGCTCCCCTGCACGCGGCGCTCGACGACCTCGCTACCGCCCGTCGGCACCGAGGCGAAGGTCGTCGACTGCGTCGACGGGACGCGCTCGGGCAATGACGACCTCACCGTCGCGCGCTGGCTCGATCGCGGCCGTGAGAGCCTGCGAGGGGCCCGCTGGCTCGGCAGCGTCCATCATCAGGGCCGGGGCGCGGGCGGCGCCGCGACCCCCGCGTTCGACTCGACGCAGGACATCGACTTCGACCACGAGGCCGAGCTGACCGCGTCGGGTCGCTACGTCCTCGCCACCGACGAGCGCGGCGGCGGGGTGACGCCGCCGGGTGCGTCGTGCAGTCCCGGCGAGGACGTCGCGATCGGCAACGGCGGCATCCACGCCTACCGCACCGACCGGCTGACGAAGAAGGGCCCGCGGACGGCCAAGAAGTCGTTCCGTGCCTACGCACGCGCGCCGAAGGGCGGCAAGGCGATCTTCCGCGTCCCGGTGCGCACGCAGCCGCAGGCGAGCCTGTGCACCGCCCACGTCTTCCAGCAGATCCCCGGGCAGAACCGCATCTTCATGGGCTGGTACTCGCAGGGGACGCAGGTCGTCGACTTCCGCGAGCGGCGCGACGGGACGATCAAGTTCCGAAACAGCGGCTACCTGATCCCGGAAAGCGCCAACACCTGGGTCTCCCACATCTTCGACATGAAGCGCCGGAAGAACGGGCGGATCACCTACTTCGGCGCGACCGGCGACTTCAACCTCGGAGCCGCCGGGCGCAGCGCGATCGACGTCTACCGCGTGACCTTGCCGGCGCCGCCGAAGCCGGCGCGACCGTTCCGCTCCGACTGCCGCGGTGGCCGCGGCGCCCTGCTGCACGACCGCGCCGGACGCCCGTTCGGCTCGAAGGCGGCCTGTCTGCGGGCGGCGGTAAGGCCGAAGCGCCCGCGCCGCGGCTAGCGCTCAGACGGACTCGAGCCGTTCGAGCCGGCGGTCGATCTCGGCCAGGATCGTCTTGCGCGCGCGGCCCTCGGCCTCCTGCTCTCGCACGCTGCGGAGGTCGTTCGCCGAGAGCTCGCCGATCCGGCCTCGGACCTGGGCCGCGGTGAGACGCTCGTAGCCGGTGATCGGGGCGCCCGGCGCCCGGACGGCACGCCGCGCGCGGTCGACCTGCCGCAGCGGCTCGTCGGCGAGGTCACGCGTCGTCCGTGAAGCCGAGGCAGCGCTCGCGCGCGCTCGCTTCTCGGCGGTGTCGACGAGGTCCTGGGCGCCCTGGCGGGCACCCGCGAGCAGCGCCTCGATCTCGCCGATCAGGTCGTCGCGGTAGCTCCGCCCGCGACTGACGAGGCTCGAGACGAGCTCGTTGGCGTCGTCGCGGGTCATCCGACCGCGCCGGACAGCGTCGTCGACCGTCTCCTGGAGGCGCTCGACCGAAAGGGTCACGCTGTGATCGAGGGTCTCCCGCACGGCCTTCACCGTCGCGTCGAGACCGCCCTCGCCCGACGCGGCGCTCCCCTCGTCCTCGTCTCGTTTCGCTGCCATCGTCCTCTTCCCCTCGCCCGGTTGCCCGTTCTGGGACCGCGCCAATAACCGACTATCTCAGGACGCCCGATCGGGCACAACCGCGCGGTCCATACACTCCCGCGCTTGCCCGAGCACTTCATCGACGGCCGCGAACTGAGCGGGGAGGCGGTCCGCGCCCTCGTCGAGCGCGCCTGCGAGCTGAAGGAGGAGCGCCGCTCCGCCGGAGCCGGGGTACTCGGCGGGCGCAGCGTCGCGCTCGTCTTCGAGCGTCCCTCGACCCGGACCCGGGTCTCGTTCGAGGTCGGGGTGAACGAGCTCGGCGGCCACCCCGTCGTCCTGCGCTCCGATGAGATGCAGCTCTCGCGCGGCGAGTCACCGGCCGACACGGCGCGCGTGCTGTCGCGGTTCGTGAGCGCGATCGTCATCCGATCGGGGTCGCACGAGCGCGTGGTCGAGCTCGGAGAGGCGGCGACGGTCCCGGTCGTCAACGCGCTGACCCCTGAGCATCACCCGTGCCAGGTCCTCGCCGATCTTCAGACGCTCCGCGAGCGCTTCGGCACGCTCGAGGGCGTCAGCCTCGCCTACGTCGGCGACGGCAACAATGTCGCTCGCTCGCTCGCGATCATCGGTGAGGCCGCCGGAGTCGAGGTGCGGGTCGCCTCACCCCAGGGCTACGAGCTCGAGCCCGGCCTCGCATCGATGCAGACCCGCGACCCTCGCGAGGCGGCCGAGGGCGCCGACGCGCTCTACGCCGACGTCTGGGTGAGCATGGGCGACGCCGACGCCGACGAGCGCCGCCGCGCGCTCGAGCCCTACCGGATCGATTCCGCCCTGATGGACCTGACGTCCGAGCGCGCGGTCGCGCTCCACTGCCTGCCGGCCCACCCCGGCGAGGAGATCACCTCCGACGTCCTCTACGGCGAGCGCTCGGCGGTCTTCGACCAGGCCGAGAACCGCCTCCACGCCCAGAAGGCGCTGCTCGAGCGGCTGCTCGGGAATTAGGGCGGGTTCGGGGGCTCGCGCGCTCGGCGCGTTCAGGGCTCGGTTTGTCGGCGGTCGTCCGCCGGCGGGGTGGTCGAGTCAGGCAGGGGACAGGAGCTCGGTCAGGTCGGGAGCTGGTCTGTCTCCCGCGGGGCTTAACGCGGGTTCCGCGTGGGCTCGGAGCCCCGCGGAGGGAGCATTGGCCAGGTGGTTGCAGAGCAACCGGATCCGACCAACGCCCCTCCGAAGACGTCTTGGGAGCGAGGCAAAGTCACCCTGGAGCCCTATAGGGGCACCTATCCGACGATGCCTCGTCACCGACCGCCCGAACCCACCCCAGCGCACCCAGGTTCTTTCCCTCGGTGCAACCAGACCAGGCGTCGCACCCACCAGCGACGCCGCGAGCGGGACGCAGGCGCCAGGCGCCTAGATCGAGCCGGGCCGGAGCCCGCCGGCCTACGAGCCCGAGAACCCGATGGAGGCGCCGCCGCCGGACCCGCGGACGAACGAGACCTTGGCGAGGTCGAGCGCGAGCGTGCCGTCGGCGGTCTCGAGGTCGTGCCAGCCGGCATCGGGACCGCCGACCGCCTTGCGGAGCTCGTCGACGCGCTCGTCGGTCAGCCGGACGCTGATCACCTGACCACCGTCGAAGCCGATCTCGATCCTCTTCGCCTCAGCCGCCAAAACTTCTCCTTCTCGCTCTTCTCAGGTCTCGTAAGGGTGTGGGTCAGTGCGCCACGGGCTCGACGATCTCGGTCAGTACGCCGGCCGTCGAGCGCGGATGTAGGAACGCGACGCGGCTGCTGCGAATGCCGGTCCGGGGCTCGGAGTCGATCAGTTCGATGCCGGCCGCGGTCAGCTCGCCGAGCGTGCGCTCGATGTCGTCGGTGCGGTAGGCGACGTGGTGCAGTCCAGGGCCTCGCTTGGCGATGAACTTCCCGACCGCGGTGTCGGGACCGAGCGGGAGCAGGAGCTCGACGTGCGTCTCGCCGACATCGAGCAGGACCGCCTCGACGCCCTGTTCCTCGACGGTCTCGCGGTGTGCCACCGGCATCGCCAGCGACCCTCCGTAGAGCTCGAGCGCGGCATCCAGGTCGTCGGTCGCGATGCCGACGTGATCGATCAGTCCGAACACGCCCGCCAGTCTATTTGGCGCCGGGCGGCTCCTCGTCGGGCTCGCGGGCGGCCAGCGCCGCGGTGCGGTTCTCGCCTCGCACCCACTCGGCCTCGGGCGGGCGGTCGTTGCCGCGGTCGCGCATCAGCTCGACGATCTCGTCGCGCTCGATCGCCTCGGTCTCGAGCAGTCGCTCGGCGATCCCGTCGAGCAGGTCGCGGTGCTCGGAGAGCAGGGCGTACGCGGCGCGGAAGGCCTCCTCGGCGACCGCCTGGATCTCCTCGTCGCGCGTCCGCCGAAGCGCCTCGGAGATTCCGAGGTCGTCGCGCGAGACACCGTGGGCGCGGATCTGGGTGCCCATCGCGTAGTCGACGACCATCGAGCGCGCGATCTCGGTGACCCGCCGCAGGTCGTCGGAGGCGCCGGTCGTCACGCGCCCGAAGGTGATCTGCTCGGCGACCCGTCCGCCGAGCAGCACGGTCATGTAGTCGACGAGCTCCTCGCGCGTCTTCAGGTAGCGGTCCTCCTGCGGCAGGTTGAGCGTGTAGCCGAGTGCCTTGCCGCGCGGGACGATCGAGACCTTGGTCACCTTGTCGACACTCGGCAGCAGCTCGGAGATCAGCGCGTGGCCGGCTTCGTGCCAGGCGATCACGCGCTTCTCGTGGTCGGTGATGACCTTGCGCGATTGCAGACCGGCGACCACGCGCTCGAACGCGTCGTCGAAGTCGGCCTGGGCGACGAACTCGCGCTTGTTGCGGCCGGCGAGGATCGCCGCCTCGTTGGCGAGGTTGGCGAGATCGGCGCCGGTCAGCCCGGCGGCGTAGCGGGCCGTTCGTTCGAGGTCGACGTCCTGGCCGAGCGGCTTGCCCTTCGTATGGACCTCGAGGATCGCGCGCCGGCCATGCATGTCCGGCGGCGGGACGAAGACCTGCCGGTCGAAGCGGCCCGGCCGCAGCAGCGCCGGGTCGAGCTTCTCGAGCAGGTTCGAGGCCGCCATGACGACGACGTCGTCGCGCGAGTCGAAGCCGTCCATCTCGACGAGCAACTGGTTGAGAGTCTGATCGCGCTCGCCCGAGATGTCGGATCCGCGCTCAGCCCCGACGGCGTCGAGCTCGTCGATGAAGATGATCGCCGGGGCGCGGTCGGCAGCCTCCTTGAAAAGACGCCTGATCCGCGCCGCGCCGAGGCCGGCGAACATCTCGATGAAGTTCGACGCCGACTGGCTGATGAACGTCGCCCCCGACTCGCTGGCGACCGCCTTCGCCAGCATCGTCTTCCCCGTCCCGGGCGGGCCGTGGAGCAGGATCCCCTTCGGGACCTTCGCGCCGAGGCGCTTGAAGCGCTTCGGGTCGGAGAGGAAGTCGACGACCTCCTGGAGCTCGTCCTTCGTCTCGTCGACGCCCTCGACGTCGGTCCATCGGATCGCGGTCTTCGAAGTGGCCGAGATCTCCTGCGGCTTCGTCCGTGGCATCAGCTTCAGCGTCTTCCACATGAAGAAGCCGATCACGATGATCAGCAGGATCGGCGACCACGGGATCAGCAGGTTGTCGATGAAGCTGTCGTAGCTGTCGAAACCGAGGAAGCCGGGAGGCGGCGTTGCGGCTGTCACTTGGCACTCACGCTCGCCCTATCGGCGCTCCGGCGCCTTTACGTGAGCGTGTTCGAGCGCCGGTCCGGGGCGCCCTCGACGCGCAGGATCTCGCGCAGCGCCGCGTCGCCGACCTCGATCTGGGCCGGGGTCGGCTCGCGGGTCGAGACGAGGCGCTGGATCTCGTGGCCGGGGACCTGGACGGAGCGCCCGAGCAGCGTGTCCGGGTGCTTCTCGGCGTTCGCGAACAGCTCGACGGCGCCGCCGACCGCGGCGAGTCCGGCCAGCGCGCGGACGACAGGCCCCGGCTCGTCGACGGTCGCCTCGACGAGGAGCTGGCCGGCGGCCGACAGCGTCATCAGCGGGAAGACGATGTTCGAGCCGCAGCGACGGTGCTCCTTCGGCGTCGCCTCGATCGTCGCGCCGGACTCGTAGGCGCCGATCGCCTTGTGCTCGGCGCCGTGGTAGGCGGCGAGGTCGCGATCGCGGAGCGCGGCGAGCGCCGGGACGATCCCGATCAACCCGGCGATCAGCTCCTCGCGCGGCCCCGAGCGACCGTCGCGGCGCACCCACGAGGTGATCGCCTGGGCCAGCGCGCCGACGACGATCACGCGCGGGTCCTCGAAGGCCATCCGGGCCGAGCGCAGCCGCAGCCGCACGAGCGGCAGGACCGCCATGGCCTCGCCGAGCCGGACCGGGCCGCGCAGCATCGGGATCTTCCCGACGGCGCCGTGCGAGAGCGTCGGCTTCTTGCCCGAGGCGACCTCGAGCTCACCCGATCGCTTGCGAACCGCCGCCGCCCAGCCCGTGGGGCCGTGGATCAGCAGGCCGTTTCGCATCGCCATCCCGCCGAGCCGAATCGGCTCGTGATCTGAATCGGGGGCCGGCGGGGGTGGCTCGGTGGCCTCCGGTTCGAGCCGGATCGCGGGGCTCTCGGTGGTCTCCGGCACGTAGGGCGCGTCGCTCATCCCAGCATCTCCTTGGCGATCCATTCGTAGAACGATGTCGCAAGTCCGAGATCGGAGATCGCCGCCCGCTCGTCGATGCCGTGGATCAACGGCGCCGCCTCCAGCACGCCCATCGCGCGCTGGGGGTTGAAGCCGACGACGGTCGCGTCCGGGAACGCCTTGCGAAACAGGTTCGAGTCCGAGAAGCCGGCGAGCGTCATCGGCACGAGCGTGGCGCCGGGGTCGTCCTCGCCGAGCCACCGCCCGATCGCCGCCTCGAGCTCGGAGCCGAGCGGCGAGCGGTTGCCGACGGTCTGCTGCGTGAACTCGAGCTCGAGCCCGGCGTGGTCGGGGCCGAGGACGGAGTCGATCCGCTCGCGGACCTCGGGCTCGTCCATCTCGGGAGGGACGCGGCAGTCGACGATCAGCTCGGCCGACCCCGGCGTCACGTTGAGCTTCTCCGAAGCCTTCGCGAAGGTCGGGACCACGGTCACGCGGAGCATCGGCTCGGCGAGGATCGCGGCGATCGCGGGCGCGAGGCCCGCGAGCTCGCCCAGCGCCTCATCGAGGTCCGGCCCGCGCTCGGCCGCGATCTCGCGACCCAGAACCCGGGAGAGGAACGTCGTGCCCTCGGGTGTCGGGTCGAGCGGCGGCTGGGAGCGCAGCGCCTCGAGCGCCGGGGCGAGCTTGAGCAGGGCGTTGTCGCCGAGCGCCGGGGTCGAGGCGTGGCCGGGCCTGCCGCGAGCCCGCAGCCGGAAGCGGAAGATCCCCTTCTCGCCGACGCAGAGGCCGAGGAAGCGCCGTCCGCCGACCTCGAACGCGGGTCCGCCGCCCTCGTTGATGACGAAGTCGGAGCGCACCTGCTCCGGTCGCCGCTCGCAGAGCCATTGCGCGCCGAGCGCCCCGCGCTCCTCGTCGCAGGTCGTGATGAGCCGCAGCGTTCCCCGCGGACGCCAGCCGGCTCGCGCGAGCCGCAGGCATGCCGTCGCCTCGGCTGCGACCTGCCCCTTCATGTCCTGGGCGCCGCGCCCGCGGACCTCGCCGTCCGCCGTGATCTCGCCACCGAACGGATCGAAGCTCCAGTCCTCGGCCTGCGCCGGCACGACGTCGGCGTGTCCGAGCAGGGCGAGCGTCGGTCCGGGCTCGGAGCCGCGGAGGTTCGCGACCAGGCTCGGGCGCTCCGGGTCCTCGCCGAGCAGCTCGCACTCGAACCCGGCGCCCGCCAGGCGCGCGGCGAGCATCTCCTGGAGCGGGCGCTCGTTGCCGGGCGGATTCGTCGTGTCGAAGCGGATCAGCTCGCCGAGCAGCGCGGCGGTCTCATCGGCTCGCGCCTCATCCTCGGCCTGGTCGGTGGCGGTCGACACTCGCGGGTCAGGGTATCCCCGGCGTCGCGCGGGGTAGGCGACCGCGAGGTGTCAGAGACGCTGTTTCCCACCGATGAGCCCGGCGGTCCCGAGTCCGGTGACGCCGCGGCTACGCGCACCCCTGTGCCGCGATCGAACGCTCCGCTCGCGGTGCGGATGCGGCCCCGAAGGATCGACGAGCTGATCGGCCAGGGGCATCTGCTCGCCGAGGGCTCGTCGCTTCGGACCGCGATCGACTCGGGCCGGCCGCACTCGATGATCCTCCACGGCCCACCCGGAGCCGGCAAGACGACGCTCGCGCGGATCGTCGCGGCGGCTGCCGACGGCGCGTTCGAGGAGGAGTCGGCGGTCAACGCCGGCCGTCAGCAGGTCCGCGAGGTGCTCGAGCGCGCGGCGGCGCGGCGCAAATCGGCCGGGCGCCCGACGATCTTCTTCCTCGATGAGATCCACCGCTTCAACAAGGCCCAGCAGGACGCGCTGCTGCCCGCGGTCGAGGAAGGCCTCGTGACGCTGATCGGAGCGACGACCGAGAACCCGTACTTCGAGGTCAACGGCGCCCTGATCTCGCGCTGTCAGCTGTACGAGCTGGAGCCGATCTCGACCGAGGACGTCGTCCGGCTGCTCGATCGCGCGCTGGCCGATCCCGAACGCGGCATCGCCGACCCGCCCGAGGCCGACCGCGACGCCCTCGAGATGCTCGCCGAGCGCTCCGGCGGCGACGTGCGGACCGCGCTTGGAGCGCTCGAGCGCGCCGCCGAGACCGCGAAGGAGTCCGGGGGACGCCTGGACATGCAGCGCGCCGAGGACGCGCTTCAGCAACGCGCGCTTCGCTTCGACAAGGCCGGTGACCGCCACTACGACTACGCCTCGGCGTTCATCAAGTCGATCCGCGGCTCCGACCCGGACGCCGGGATCTACTACCTGGCGGCGATGCTCGAGGGCGGCGAGGACCCGCGCTTCATCGCTCGGCGTCTCGTGATCCTGGCCTCGGAGGACGTCGGCAACGCCGACCCGCAGGCGATCGTCGTCGCGAACTCGTGCGCCCTGGCGTGCGACCGCGTCGGGATGCCCGAGGCGCGGCTGATCCTCGCCCAGGCCGTCACCTACCTCGCCCTCGCGCCGAAGTCCAACGCGGTGACGACCGCGATCGGTAGGGCGACCGGGCTCGTGCGTGAGCGCGGGGCCGCGCTGCCGCCCGACCCTCTGCGCGACGGCCACTATCCCGGGGCGAAGCAGCTCGGCCGCGGCCAGGGCTACGTCTACCCCCATGACCAGCCGGACGCGTTCTCGGCTCAGCAGCTCGCGCCGGACGAGGTCGCCGGAACGCGCTTCTACGAGCCGACGGACCGCGGCGCCGAGGCCCGTCTCGGCGAGCGGCTGGCCGAACTGCGCAGACGGCGGAGCGGGGGCGGCTGATGCGCTCGCTGCGACTCGGCGAGGCCGAGACGATCCCGGTCGGCGCGATGCGGATGGCGCTCGTTCGCCAGCCGCTCGGGATCACCGGGTTCGGCGCCAACGCGTTCCTCGCCGACGCCGGCGAGGAGGTCTTCGAGGCCCACGACGAGACGAGCGACAACGCCGCCCGCCACGAGGAGCTCTACGTCGTCGTCGCGGGGCGCGCGACGTTCACGGTCGACGACGAGGAGCTCGACGCGCCGGCCGGCACGATCGTCTTCTGCCGCCCCGGCGAGTGGCGCGGCGCCCGGGCGACCGAGGACGCGACGATCGTCCTCATCGTCGGCGGCCCGGAGGGCGCGGCCGGGCCGATAGCGCCCTGGGAGCGCCTGTTCGCGGCCAACCGCTACGAGGACGACCCCGAGCGCGCCTACGCCGAGCTCGCCCTCGCGCTCTCCGATTGGCCCGAGCACCCCGACGTCCACTACAACCTCGGCTGCTACGCGGCCCGGCTCAGCCGCCGCGAATCGGCGCTCGAGCACATGCAGATCGCGTTGAGGACCGAGGAGAACCGCCACGAGGCGCGCACCGACCCGGACCTCGAACCGATCCGCTCGGAGCTCGATCTCGGCTAGCTTCCTCCGCATGGGAAGCCTCGAATCGCACAACCCCGCGACCGGCGAGCTGATCGGCTCGGTGACCACGATCGAGCCCGACGAGGTCGCCGGCGTCGTAGCCGAGGTCGCGGAGGTCCAGCCGCTGTGGGGAGCGATGTCGCTCGCCGACCGTGCCCGCTACATGGAGCGCGCCGTCGACGTGCTCGTCGCCGAGCTCGACGACGTCGCCCGGCTGCTCTCCGAGGAGCAGGGCAAGCCGTTCGTCGAGTCGATCGCGATGGAGGTCCTGCCGACCGTCGACGCGCTGCGCTGGTGCGCGAAGGAGGGTCCGAAGATCCTCGCCGACGAGAAGATCCCCTACCCACAGGCGTTCCTGAAGACGAAGCGGAGCTTCTTCTCCTACGAGCCGCTCGGCGTCGTCGGCGTGATCGCGCCGTGGAACTACCCGTGGTCGATCCCGTTCGGCGAGGTGGCGATCGCGTTGATGGCCGGCAACGGTGTCGTCCTCAAGCCGGCGAGCCTGACGCCCCTGCTCGGCGAGAAGATCGCCGAGATCTTCCGCCGCGCCGGCTTCCCCGAGGGTCTCGTGCGGGTCGTCCACGGCGGCGGCAAGATCGGCGCCGCGCTGTGTGAGGCGCCGACCCAGAAGATCTTCTTCACCGGCTCGGTCGAGGTCGGGCGGATCGTCGGCGAGGCCTGCTCTCGCAACCTCAAGGGCTCGGTGCTCGAGCTCGGCGGCAAGGACCCGCAGATCGTCTGCGCCGACGCCAACCTCGATCACGCGATCTCGGGCTGCGTCTGGGGCTCGTTCGCGAACGCCGGCCAGACCTGCTCGGGGATCGAGCGCACCTACGTCGTCGCTGACGTCGCCGAGGAGTTCCTCGCCGGGGTCGTGCGCGAGACCGAGGCGCTCGAGTGTGGAGACCCGCTCGACCCCGACACCGAGATCGGTCCGATGGTCTCCGCCGAGCAGGCCGAGCTCGTCACCGAGCTGATCGACGACGCCGTCGCCAACGGTGCTCGCAAGCTGACCGGAGGCCCGCGCGAGGTCCCCGGCTTCAGCGGTCGCTTCATCGCCCCGACCGTGCTCGCCGACGTGACGCCGGACATGCGGATCATGCGCGAGGAGATCTTCGGACCGGTTGTCCCGATCATCACCGTCGCCGACGAGGAGGAGGCGCTCCGGCTCGCCAACGACTCGCAGTTCGGCCTCGGCGCGTCGATCTGGACCCGGGACCGCGAGAAGGGCGAGCGGCTCGCGCGACGGATCGAGTCGGGGATGGTCTGGATCAACGACCACTCCTACTCCCACGGTGCGGCGCAGTGCTCGTGGGGCGGGATCAAGGACTCGGGGATCGGCCGCTCGCACTCGAAGTTCGGCTTCTACGAGTGCTGCAACATCAAGCACGTCGCCTGGGAGCCGAGCATCGTCCGCGACCTGTGGTGGCAGCCGTACGACCGCACGGTCAGCGACTCGCTGCGCGCGACCGCGCGGATCCTCTACGGCCGCAACGGGGTTCGCGGCAAGGCGCTCCGCGAGGGTGTCGGGCCGATGCTGAAGCTCACCGCGCGCACACTCAGCCGCCGCTAGCCACGCTCCGCGCGACGACCTGCACCCAACCCCCCACTGTGGGGGGATTTCTGCGGGTCGTCCGTCGCGAGGGCCGCCGCCGCGCGCTCGGTGTGACAATTCGCTCGTCATGACCGCGAGCCGCAGCGCCGCATCGGGGGCGAGCGCCGGCTCGCCGGGACTCTCCACGCACCCGCCCGCGGTCGAGGTTCGCGGCCTGCACCGCGAGCGCGGCGAGCGCTGGGTGCTGCGCGACGTCTCCTTCGAGCTGCCGACGGGACGCACCCTCGCCGTCCTCGGCCCTAACGGCGCCGGCAAGACGACGCTGCTGCGGATCCTCGCGACGCTGCTTCGCCCGACCGAGGGCACGGTCCGGGCGCTCGGCGCCGAGCTGCCGCGCGAGGCGTGGCAGGTCCGGGGGCGGATCGGGATGCTCGCCCACGAGCCGCTGCTCTACCGCGAGCTCAGCGTGCGGGAGAACCTCGAGTTCAACGCGGCGCTGCACCGGATCGCGAACCCGGCGGAGCAGATCGCCGAGCTGATCGACCGCGTAGGCCTCGGCCGCAGGGGCGACGAGCTCGTCCGCAACCTCTCCGCCGGGATGCGCCAGCGCGCCGCAGTCTGCCGCGCCGTGCTCCACGACCCCGACCTGCTGCTCTTGGACGAGCCGGGCGCGCACCTCGATCCCGTGGCGCGTGAGCTCTGCGAGCGTCTGATCGGGCCGCGCGCCGGCCGGACGCGGATCATCGTCGCCCACGAGGTCGACCGCGCTCTCGCCGACTCCGAGCGCGTCCTCGTCCTCGGTGCCGGCGGCCGGGTCGCATACGAGGGCCCGTCGGCGGCGATCAGGGCCGAGGCCGTGCGTGAGATCTACGGCACGGGGGAGGTCGGGTGAACGCCTTCCGGGCGATCCTCGCCAAGGACCTCCGCGTCGAGCTGCGCACGTTCGAGGCGCTGCCGGCGATGGCGCTCTTCGCGCTGACCTCGTTCGTGCTGTTTCGCTTCGGGCTCGACCAGGAGACGCTCGAGGGCAACCTCGCCGCGGGTGTGTTGCTCGCGACCGTGCTCTTCGCCTCGCTCCTGGCGGTCAACCGGATCTTCCTCGCCGAGGCCGAGCAGGGGGGCTTCGACGCGATCCGCCTCGCCCCTATCGACGGCACGGCGCTCTATCTCGCCAAGGCCTCCGCGCTCGTCATCTTCCTGTTCTGCCTCGAGCTGATCGCGCTGCCGGCCTTCTCGATCCTGTTCCGGGTCGGGCTCGAGGGCCTCGCGGCGACACTGCTCGTCCTGCTGCTCGCCGACCTCGGGATCGCCGCGGTCGGAGCGCTCGTCGCCGCGATCGCGACGAACTCGCGCGCCCGCGACCTGATAGCCCCGCTGCTGTTGCTGCCGTTGCTCGTCCCGGTGATGATCGGCGCCGCCGGCGCGGCCGCACCGCTGCTTGCCGAGTCGGGGCCTGCATTCGGCGACGCTTGGAGGTGGCTCGCGGTGCTCGCGGTCTACGATGTGATCTTCATCGTCATCGGCTACGCGGTCTACGACTTCCTGCTCGAGGACTGACCGCGACCGTCAGCGCCCGGGCACCGCAGAAGGGCGCCGCGAACAGCTTCGAAGAACCGCTTGAATCCCTTCAGCCTCAGAAACTTCTCGATCCTCGCCGCCCTCGTCCTGATCGCCGGCTACGCGATGGTCTTCTTCTACGCGCCCCAGGACGTCGAGGGCTTCATCCAGAAGATCTTCTACCTCCACGTGCCGCTCGCGATCGTCGCGCTGATCGGCTTCGTCGTCGCGGCGATCCACTCGATCCGCCACCTGCGCACGGGCGATCCGAAGCACGACGCGCGTTCCTACGTCTCGATCCACCTCTCGATCATCTTCGGCGTCGCCGTGCTGATCACGGGTGGCATCTGGGCGAAGGCCCAGTGGGGCGTGTGGTGGGTCTGGGACGAGCCGACGCTGGTCTCGTTCCTGATCGTCTTCCTCCTCTATTGCACCTATTACCCGCTGCGCTACGCGATCGAGGATCGCGAGCGCCAGGCTCGCTACGCATCGGTGTTCGCGATCACCGCCGGAGCCTTCGTGCCGCTCAACTTCATGGCCGTCCGTCTCGCCGACCCGTTCATCCACCCGCGGACGTTCTCCTCGGCCGGCGGCCTGCCGGGCGAGATGGCGATCACGTTCCTCGTCTGCATCATCGGAGTGGCGATGCTGTGGGTGGCGCTGATCCGCTACGAGCTGGCGTCGAAGATGACCCAGGGCCGGATCGCGAGGCTGCGCCGAGCGCTCGACGAGGACGCCGGGCCGGCGCCGCGCTCGCGGATCGCGCCGCAGCCCGAGCCGGGGTCGACCGGAGCCTGAGCCGATGGATCCGCTCGCTCTGCTCGTCACCGCCCAGCAGGCGCTGCCCGACGGCGAGGCCTCGGGCTACGTCGCGGCCGCGTACCTCGTCTTCCTCGCGCTGATCCTGATCTACGTCGCGATCATGGCCTCGAAGCTCGGCCGGATCCAGGACCAGATCGCCGAGCTGCTCGAACTGGCCGAACGCCGGCGCGTCGGGTCGGAGGAGATCGCCGAGGAGCTCGAGAGGCAGGCGGCGCCGCGATGAGCGAGCTGCTCGCGCTCGGCATCTCGCACAAGACCGCGCCGCTCGAGCTGCGCGAGCGCCTCGCACTGACCGAGGGCGCCGCGACGAGCCTGCTGCGTGAGCTGGTCGCCGATCCCGCGGTCCTCGAGGCCGCCGCCGTCTCGACCTGCAACCGCACCGAGATCTACCTGTTCTCCGCCGACCCGGTCGTCGCCGAGTCGCGCGCGCTCGGTGTGCTTGCCGGCGGCGCCGGCATCCGGCCGACCGAGCTACTCGGCCACCTCTACTCGCGTCACGGCGCCGACGTCGCCGACCAGCTCTTCTCGGTCACCGCCGGCCTCGATTCGATGATCCTCGGCGAAGCCGAGATCCAGGGCCAGGTCAAGCGCGCCTACGAGCTCGCGCTCGTCGAGGGCGCCACCGGTCCGGTCCTCAACCGGATGTTCCGCGGCGCCCTGGCGGCCGGCAAGCGCGCCCGCACCGAGACGCGGATCTCCGAGCGCGCGCTGTCGGTGTCCTCGGTCGCGGTCGACCTCGCCCAGCGCACGCTCGGCGACCTCAAGAACCGTCGCGTACTGATGATCGGCGCCGGCGAGACCGCCGAGCTGACGGCCCGCGCGCTCGCCGCCAAGGGCGTGGAGGCGGTGTTCATCGCCAACCGCCACTACGACCGCGCGATCGGTCTCGCCTCGCGCTTCGGCGGCTCGGCGGTCCGCTTCGACGACCTGCCCGACCAGATGGTCTCGGCCGACATCGTCGTCTCCTCGACCAGCTCGCCGCACCACGTCGTCGAGCGCGACGCCCTCGGCGACGTCATGGCCGAGCGCGACGGCCGGCCGCTGCTGTTCATCGACCTCGCGGTGCCGCGCGACATCCATCCGGACTGCCGCGAGCTGCCGGGAGCGCTCGTCCAGGACATGGACGACCTCCAGTCGATGGTCGAGCGCAACTCGGCCGGCCGTGAGGCCGAGGCCGAGGCGGTCCGCTCGATCATCCGCGCCGAGCTGGCGCGCTTCGAGGCCTGGCTCGTGGCCCAGGACGCGACGGCGACGATCGCCGCGCTGCGGCGTCGCAGCGACGAGATCGTCGCCGGTGCGCTGGCCGAGAACGAGTCACGCTGGCAGGGGATGACCGAGGACGACCGCGAGCGGCTCGAGCGGATGGCGCGCGCGATCACCTCGCGGTTGCTCCACGAGCCGACCCGGCGCCTGCGCGAATCGGCGGCCGATCCGGACTCGCTCGAAACGGTCACCGGCGCGCGCGAGCTGTTCGGGCTCGACGCCCGTAGCGAGCCCGAGCGCGAGGCCGATGCCGAGGTCACCGACCTCGCCGACCGGCGCCGTCGCCGGACCTCGGCCCGGTGAGGGTCGGGACCCGCCGCAGCGCGCTGGCGGTCGCCCAGGCAGGCGCCGTCGCCGACGCGCTCGGGTCCGACGCCGAGCTCGTTCCGATCGCGACCGCCGACGCCGCCGTCGGCGACAAGGAGCGATTCGTGGCCGCGATCGACCGCGCGCTGCTCGAGGGCGATATCGACATCGCCGTCCACTCGGCAAAGGACCTCCCCGGAGAGCGCCCCGACGGACTGGCGCTCGTCGGCGTACCGAACCGCGCCGACCCCGCCGACTCGTTCTGCGGCCGAGCCGGTTCGCTGGCGGAGATCCCGGAGGGCGGCGCCGTCGGGACCGCGAGCCTGCGCCGCAGGGCCCAACTGCTCGCCGCGCGGCCCGACCTCGAGGTCACCGAGCTCCGGGGCAACGTCGACACGCGACTGCGCCTGACCGACGAGCGCGGCCTCGTGGGGTGCGTCCTGGCTCGTGCCGGGCTCGAGCGGCTCGGGCGCACCGGGGTGATCGGCTTCGACTTCACGCCGCTCGCGATGACGCCGGCCCCCGGGCAGGGCTGCCTCGCGCTCGAAGCCCGGGAGGGCGACGAGCAGGCGTCGGAGCTGGCACGGAGCCTCACCGACCCGACGGCGCTCGTCGAGCTGACCGCCGAGCGTGCCGCCGCCGCGGCGCTCGGTGCCGACTGCGAGACCGCGGTCGGCATCCGCGCGACGCTGACCGCCTCTGGTCTGGTCGTCGAGGGCTTCGCCGGGATGCCCGACGGTGAGCGCTGGGTTCGCGATCAGGTCGAGGGAGGGCCCGACCAGCCGGGTGAGCTCGGGCGGGCGCTCGGCGAGCGGATGCTCGCGGCCGGCGGCGCCGAGATCCTCGAGGCCGCTCGCGCGACGCCGCAGACTTCGCGACGGACCGAGGCAGGCGAGCCGTGACGCCGCGCCCGGGGGTCGTCTATCTGGTCGGCGCCGGACCCGGCGACCCGGGGCTGATGACCGCGCGGTCGCTCGAGCTGATCGCCGGAGCCGACGTGATCCTCCACGACCGCCTGATCCCCCGCGGCGCCCTCGACGGCGCGCGCCCCGACGCCGAGCGCGTGTACGTCGGCAAGGCGCCGGGCGACGCCGCGGTCGAGCAGGAGGGGATCGAGGAGTTGCTCGTCCGCCACGCGCGCGCCGGGCGCAGCGTCGTCCGTGTCAAGGGCGGCGACCCCTTCGTCTTCGGCCGCGGCGGCGAGGAGGCTGAGACCCTTCGCGAGGCCGGGATCGAGTTCGAGGTCGTCCCTGGGGTGACCTCGGGGATCGCCGCTCCCGCCTACGCCGGGATTCCGGTCACCCACCGCTCCGACGCCGCCGCGGTCGCGTTCGTGACCGGACACGAGGACCCGGCGAAGCCCGAGACGTCGCTCGACTGGGACGCGCTCGCGCGCTTCCCCGGAACGCTCGTCCTCTACATGGGCGTCAGGAGGCTGCCGCGGATCGCCGAGGCTCTCGCCGCCGCCGGCCGCGACCCCGGCGAGCCCGCGGCGGCGATCGAGCGCGGGACCCTGCCCGAGCAGCGGACCGCGGTCTCGACCCTCGCCGGGCTGCCGGCCGAGGTCGAGCGTCGCGGGATCCGCAACCCGGCGATCCTCCTCTTCGGCGCGGTCGCCGGACGTCGCGAAACCCTCGCCTGGCTCGAGCGCAAGCCGCTGTGGGGACGCAAGGTCGTCGTCACGCGTGCCCGGGCGCAGGCGAGCGGGATCGCGGCGCGCCTCCGCGACCTCGGCGCCGACGTCGCCGAGCTGCCCGCAATCCGAACCGAGCCGCTGCTCGACACGGACGCGGTTCGCGACGCCGTCGCCTCGGCACACACCTACGCGCTCGTCGTCGTGACGAGCCCGAACGGCGCCCGGCTGCTCTTCGACGCGCTCGTCGCCGGCGGACGCGACGCACGCGCACTGGCCCATGCGGACGTTGCGGCGATCGGCCCCGGCACCGCCCGGGCGCTGGCCGAGCGCGGCATCGTCGCCGACATCGTCCCCGAGCGCTCGATCGCCGAGTCGCTGGCCGAGGCGCTCGAGCCGGTCGACCTGCGCGACAAGCCGGTGCTGCTGGCACGGGCACTCGAAGCGCGCGATGTGCTGCCGGAGGCGCTCAGGCGGAAGGGCGCCGTCCTCGACGACGTGCCGCTCTACGAGACCGTTCGCGAGACGCCGGCCGAGGTCGAGATCGAAGCCGCGGCCGACGCCGACTACGTGACGTTCACCTCGGCCTCGACCGTTCGCAACCTCACCGAGGCGCTCGGCGAGCGGATGCCGGCCGAGGCCCGGATCGCCTCGATCGGGCCTGTGACGAGTGCCGCCGCGGCCGAGGCTGGGCTGCGAGTCGACGTCGAGGCCGAACGCCACGACCCGGGCGGGCTCGTCGAGGCGATCGTCGCCGATGCGTCCAACCGGGCATCCGCAACCGGCGACTGTGAGTAGATAGGGGCACCCGTGGCCCCGCTCCCGATCACCTTCCTCTCCGACTACGGACTCGAGGACGAGTTCGCCGGCGTCTGCCACGCGGTGATCGCGCGGATCGTCCCTGACGCTCGGATCATCGATCTCACCCACGAGATCCGCCGCCACGACATCCGCCAGGGCGCGGCGGTCCACGCCCGCGCGATCACCTACGCCGCGCCCGGTGTCCACCTCGCCGTCATCGACCCGGGCGTCGGGACCTCGCGGCGTTCGATCGCGCTGCGGACCGCGGAGCAGGACCGGCTCCTCGTCGGGCCCGACAACGGCCTGCTGCTGCCGGCCGCGCGCAACTTCGGCGGGATCGCCGAGGCGGTCGACATCTCCTACTCGGACTTCAGGCTCGACCCCGTCTCGTCGAGCTTCCACGGCCGCGACATCTTCGCCCCCGTCACCGCGACGCTTGCCCAGGGCGCTTCGCTGCGCGAGGTCGGCGAACCGCTCGACGCCGCCGAGCTCGAGGATCTCGACGTTCCCGCGCCGCGCGTCGGGAGCCGCAACATCGAGGCCCACGTCGCGTCGGTCGACCGGTTCGGCAACCTGACCCTGAACGTCGCCGGGTCCGAGCTCGCGGGCACCGGCCTGCGGCTCGGCTATCCGCTCTGCGTCGACGCCGGCGAGCGCTCGGTCGAGGTTCACTTCGCGCGGACGTTCGCCGAGGTCGAGGACGGCAGGCTGCTCGTCTACGTCGACTCCTGGGGGAGCCTCGCGATCGCCGTCAACCGCGGCGACGCCCGCCGCACGCTGAACCTCGACGTCGGCGATCGGGTCGGTCTCACGCCGCTGCCGAGTCCGGCGATCATCCACCCGCGGTGAGCGCCGGCGAGGCGCGGCCCGCGTTCGGGCGCCCGCGGCTCCACCTGAGGAGCACCGGCTCGACCAACGACGTCTGCCGCGAGCTCGCCACGGCGGGAGCCCCGAGCGGGACGATCGTGACCGCCGAGGAGCAGACCGCCGGCCGCGGGCGGCGTGGACGGGCGTGGCTCACGCGTCCCGGCGAGGCGCTGCTCTGCTCGGCGTTGCTCCGCGATCTCGGCGAGCGTGACGCTCTGCTCGCGCTCGCGGTTCCGCTCGCGGTCTGCGAAGCGCTCGAGGAGCTCGGCGTCGGCGGAGCGGAGGTCAAGTGGCCGAACGACGTCTGGCTGTCGAATCGAAAGCTCGCCGGGATCCTGATCGAGGCGCGCCCGCCCGACTGGGCGGTGATCGGCGTCGGCGTGAACGCGAGCGGCGCCTCGGCCGCGCCGAGCGACCGCTGGGCGGCCGGCAGCGCCGGGGTCGCGCCCGAGCGCCTGCTCCCCGAGCTCTGCTCGGCCCTCGATCGCCTGGTCGCCGACCCGCCGCCGGATCTCAGGGAGCGGTTCGCCGCGCGCGACATGCTGGCCGGGCGCACGGTGGAATGGGAGGGGCACGGCGGCGGCACCGGTGTCGCCCGCGGGATCGACGCGACGGGATCGCTGAGGGTCGAGCGCGACGACGGGACGGAGGCGCTGCTCAGCGCCGGAGAGGTGACCCTGTCGAGCGTCGGCTAGCGGCCCGGACCCGCGGGCGCGGTCTCCGCGTCGAGGGACGATCCGTCGCCACCTGGTGGCCGCGGATCGTCGCTCGACCCGGGGTGGGAGCTAGGCGACCTCGCGCTCGGCGTCTTCGCCGGGCTCGGAGTCGCCGGAGGTCTCGTCGCTGTTCGCGGTGCCGTCGGCGTCCTCGAGCTTCACGCGGCGGCGCTTCGGACGCCGCTTGGGCTTCGGCTTAGCCACGGCCTCCGAATCGGCGCTGGAGTCGGAGCCGGAATCGGAGCCGGCCTCGGTCGTGGCGTCCTCGGGGCGCCGCCCGGCCTTCTTGCCGCGCGAGCGCCGGGCCTTCTCGAGGTCACCGATCCGCTCGCGCTTCTTCGGCTTGTCGGCCGCGGCGTCGCCCTCGGCGGCGATCTCCGTGGCCTCGTCCACGTCGGGCTCGCCCTCGCTCGCCTCTTCGTCGAGTTCGGTCGCCTCGACCTCCGCGGCGTCGGGCTTGCCGTTCTGCTTGTCCTCGCCGCCGCGCTTGCGACGACGGCGCTTCTGGCCGGCCTTCGGGAAGTTGCGAAGCAGCTCGCGCGCGACCGCCGAGGGCTTGCGGGCCATCCGCATCCGGGCGCCGCGCAGCACCTCCTCGGCCTCGGGCGTGTGCGCCACCGCGGCGGCGAGCAGCGCGACCGACAGCCGGCGGTCCTGCTGGCGGGCCGCATGGACGAGCCGGCGGGCGTTGCGCCCGTGCGCGCGACCGGAGGAGTTGACGAACAGTCCGAGCAACCGCTTCGTCTCCGGCCAGCGCTGGACCGCGTACTGCTCGTGGAGCTCGCGCGTCTGCTCGGCGAGCTGCCATACCCAGGCCTGCGCCTGGTCGCGGCGGCCGATCCGCCGCTCCGCGAGCGCCTGGAGCAGGACCTTGACCCCGGCGCGCTTCTCCTCGCGCGGCCAGGTGGCGACGATCTCGATCGAGTCGGCGAACGACTCGGCCTCGCGCATCGCGGCGATCTCGGTCAGCGCCTTGAGTCGCAGCTGGTGGTTCTTGTTTCGCTGGACGCAGGTCAGCAGGTAGCGGCGACGTAGCTCCTTGGCCTGGTCGTGCTGGAGCATCGCCTTCGCGCGGCGCCACTGGTTCGACGTGACGCGCGCGCCGGCGAGCGCGGCCCAGGCGTGCTGCTCGGAGTAGTTCAGGTTCTCGACGGCGATCCGCCACAGCTCGCGCTCGAGCACCGAGAGGCGGCGCTCGGGATCGGCGGCGACGGGAACGACGCGACGCTCGACCCGGACCCGGCGCCCGCGGCCGCGGCGCACCGGTCCGACGACGATCGCACCGCCGCGGTAGACGTCGCGGTCGAGCAGCGAGTGCAGGGTCACGATCGGCTCGTCCGACGTCGTCGCCGGGTGGACGAGGTCGATCACGAGGCCGGACTCCTTGCCGGGCGTGCGACGCGTGACGCGACCGACGCGCTGCTGGTAGATCCGCTTCGAGGCGGTCGGCGCGAGGTGCATGCAGATCGTCGCGCGCGGCGAGTTCCAACCCTCGGCGAGCAGCATCGCGTTGCACAGCACGTCGACCGAGCCGCGCTCGAACGCCGCCAGGATCTCGGCGAGCTCGCGCTTCGGGGTCTCGCCGGAGACCGCGCGGGCGTTGATCCCGACGTCGCGCATCGCCGCGGCGACGTTCTCGGCGTGCTTGACGCCGGCGGTGTAGATGACGCCCGGGATACGGCGGAAGCGCGAGCGGTAGAGGTCGGCGATCGCGACGTTGAACGGGCCCTGGTCGAGGAGCTTGGCGAGCTCCTCCTGATCGAAGTCCTGGTCGACCTCGCCACGGCGCAGGGGGACCTTGGCGAGCGTCCGTACGCCCGGTCCGGGCGGGATCCGCAGGCAGCGAAGCGGTGAGATGACGCCGCGCCGCGCCGCCTGGGCGAGGTCGAAGCGCGAGGTCTGGGTCGGGAAGAGGTCGGCGACGTGGCGCGCGATCAGCGCGCCGGTGGCGGTCATGCCGATGTAGATCGGTCCCTGCCAGGAGCGGATGCAGGCGCTGGTCTTCTCGCCGAGGGCGGTGTGGGCCTCGTCGCAGATCACGATCGAGTAGGCGTCGGAGATCCGCTCGGAGTTGCGGACGAACCACTGGTAGGTCTCGACGGTGACCGGGCCGTAGGGATGGTCGGCGCCGTCGAGCAGCGGCGGGGTGAGGCGTTCCTTGTAGCCGCGGGTCGAGATCTCGCCGATGAACTGGTCGACGAGGTTGCGACGGTGGGTGAGGATCAGGACGCCGCCGGTGCGAGTCGACTCGACGAAGCCGACGGCGGCGACGGTCTTACCGGCTCCGGTCGCGTGCTCGAACCAGAAGCGGCGGTCCGCGCCCGGGTCGTCGGAGAGGTCGACGACCTCTTCCTCCTCGTCCTCGGACGCCTCGTCGACCCAGTCGACCGGCTCCTCCTCGTCCTCGAGGATCGCGTCGGGTTCCTCGGCCTCCTCGGCCGAGTCCGCGTCGTCGGCACCCGCGGCCTTCGTGGCCCCGCCGTTGCGGCCCGACCCGTTCGGGGCCGAACCGTTGGCGCCGTTCTCGCCGATCAGGCCCGGGTCGGTCTCCTCGACCTCGGTCGTGAGCGCGGCGAGCGTTCCCGAGAGCGCGTCGACCTGGTGCTCGGAAAGGCTCGTGCCGTCGACGAGCACCGGCTCGTCGGTTGCGAGCAGGCGCTCGAGCCCGAGCAGCAGCGAGAACTCGGCGCGCCATTCGAACGAGGGGACCTCGGCTCCGCCGGCCATCTCGGCGAGCGCCGCGGCCACCGCGCGACCGCGCGCCGAACCCGGCTCGATGTCGGCGACCGTCTCGCCGTCGAGCAGGATCGGCTCACGGGTGAACTCTCGCACCCGTGCGAGCTCCTGGTCGCTGAGCTTGTTCACCGCGTCGGCGGCGACGTCTTCGGTCTTGGCCATCAGAAAAAGGGCGATACGACCCTGCCTCCCGGCGGACACGCGTCCATACGCGCCCCGAGAGCTCGTACGTGTCGCGGGAGAACATCCGCGGCTCGCGATCGGTCGTTCGCGTCGGAGCGGCGGAGGAGGCATCCCGCGAGAGCAGGGACGACTCTGATTAAAGCACCGATGAGCGCGGAAGGCCGCACAACCTTCACGGCCCGCAAGCCGCGGCCCCGTAATCTCGGTCGGTGAAGCGATGAAGTTCTTCGGTCTCGCCGTCTCTCTGCTCGCGTTGGCCGCGGTCGTGGCCGTGACGCTGATCGCTCGCGATCCGTCCGAGCCCGACGACCCGGGGGCCGAGACGGCGGCCTCGCTCGACATCGATTACGCGGCCGCGCTCGCCGACGCGCGCGGCCCGCTGGCCGAGCTCTACGCGCAGGGCGACGCGGTGATCGAGACGGGCGACCCGCTCGGCGAGCTGCGCGACCAGCTCGACCGCCTCAAGGGCACGCCGGCGGTCGTCAACGTCTGGGCCTCCTGGTGTGGACCGTGCCGGGCGGAGTTCCCGGTCTTCCAGCGCGTGTCCGCCGATCGCGGCACCGAGGTCGCGTTCGTCGGCGTCGACTCGAAGGATCCGCCGGCCGGTGCGGGCGAGACCTTCCTCGAGGACTATCCGATCCCCTATCCGAGCATCTACGACGAGGACGGTGAGATCCAGGTCGAGGAGCTCGGCGTCCCTTCTGGCCTCCCCGCGACCGGTTTCTACGACGCCTCGGGCAAGCGGGTCTTCGTCCATCAGGGCCCGTATCTCGAGCCTGAGGATCTCGAGGCCGACATCGACCGCTACCTGGGGGACGGGGCGAAGTCCCGGTGAGCTCCGCGAGGCTCGCTCGCTCGCTGCTCGCGGCCCTGCTGGTCATCGGCGGGGTCCTCGGGCTGAGCGCGGGGGCGAGCGCGCAGGATCGAGGGACAGCGGTCGTCGTCGAGCTCGACGCCGCGATCGACCCCGCGAGCGCCGACTTTCTCTCCGGCGCGCTCGACGACGCCGAGTCCGACGGCGCCGCGCTCGTGATCGTCCGACTCGACACACCCGGCGGCCTGCTCGACTCGACCCGGCAGATGACCGACGCGATTACCGAGTCGCCGCTCCCGGTCGTCGTCTACGTCGCGCCCGACGGTGCCCGTGCCGCCTCCGCCGGCCTGTTCGTGACACAGGCCGCCGACGTCGCGGCGATGGCGCCGCAGACCAACATCGGTGCCGCGACACCGATCAACGCCGACGGCTCGGACATCGACTCCGATCTCGGCCAGAAGATCACCAACGACGCCGCCGCCTACGTCAGCGCGCTCGCCAAGTCGCACGACCGAAACGGCGACCTCGCGGCATCGATGGTCACCGACGCGGTCAGCGTCGACTCCGAGGAGGCGCTCGACGAGGACCTGATCGACTTCGTGGAGCCGGACACCGAGTCGCTACTGGGCGCCCTCGACGGGTTCGAGCTCGCCGGGCCGAAGGGCGGGACCCTCGACACCGCCGGTCTCGAGCTCGAGGAGGTGACGCCTTCGTTCACCGACGACCTCGCAGCGATCCTGCTCAACCCGACCGTCTCGTTCCTGCTGCTCACCGTCGGCCTCATCGGCCTGGCGATCGAGCTGTTCGCGCCGGGAACGATCGTCCCCGGCGCGATCGGCGCGCTGAGCCTGTTCGGCGGCCTGTTCGGCGCGCTCCAGCTGCCGATCACGATCCTCGGCGTCGCGCTGTTGCTGCTCGGGATCGGTCTGATCATCGCCGAGGCCTACGTGGTCAGCGGCGTGCTCGGGATCGCGGGGATCATCTCGATCGCACTCGGCGGGCTGTTCCTGTTCGACACGCAGAGCGACGTCGTGGCGGTCTCGGTGCCGGCGGTGATCGTGCTCGCGGTCGTGCTCGGCGGCTTCGCCGTCTTCGCCGGCCGCAAGGCGATGCAGGCCCGTCACGAGCCGGTGCGAACCGGGGAGGAGGAGATGGTCGGGATGATCGGCCGGGTGCGCGAACCGCTCGACCCCGCCGGCCTCGTCTTCGTGGCGGGCGCGCTGTGGAAGGCACGCGGAGCCGCGGGGCTCTCCGGCGACGAGCTCGAGGAGCTGCGACGGCGCGAGAGTAGAGTCACTGTCGTGGCGGTCGACGGGCTCACGCTCGCCGTCGTGCCGGGTGAGCGCGAGCTCACCGGCGGGGGCGCTCCGACATCACCGACCGGCCGTTCGCTTGGCGCCGGATCGCACTCGACGCACAGCTAGAGAAGGAGAGCCATGGACTTGAACGCAGGGATCGTCATCGCCGTCGTCATCGGCGCCCTGGTGCTGGTTCTCATCGCCTCGTCGGTGCGGATCCTGCGTGAGTACGAGCGCGGGGTCATCTTCCGCCTCGGTCGCCTCATCGCCCAGAAGGGGCCCGGCCTGATCCTCCTGATCCCGATCATCGACCAGATGGTCCGGGTCGATCTGCGAACGGTGACGCTGAACGTCCCGCCGCAGGAGCTGATCACGCGCGACAACGTCACGGTGCGCGTCAACGCCGTCGCCTATTTCCGCGTCGTCGACCCGAACAAGGCGATCACCGATGTCGAGAACTACCTGATCGCCACGTCGCAGATCTCCCAGACGACGCTTCGCTCCGTACTCGGCAAGGCCGAGCTCGACGCGCTGCTCGCCGAGCGCGAGCGGCTCAACGTCGAGCTCCAGCGGATCATCGACGACCAGACCGAGCCGTGGGGCGTCAAGGTCACGACGGTCGAGGTCAAGGACGTCGAGCTGCCGGCCGAGATGCAGCGCGCGATCGCCCGTCAGGCCGAGGCCGAGCGCGAACGGCGGGCCAAGATCATCGCCGCGGACGGCGAGTTCCAGGCATCGGCGAAGCTCAGCGAGGCGGCCAACATCATGTCGGAGAACCCGACGACGATGCAGCTGCGCTACCTGCAGACGCTCGTCGAGATCGGACAGCAGAACTCGACGATCGTCTTTCCGCTTCCGCTCGATCTGCTCAAGCCGCTGCTCCAGCTCGACGCCGAGCCGACCGTTCCGCCGGGCCAGGTCGGGCCCTCACCGGGCGTTCGGCTCGAGGAGAGCCCGAGCGGCGATCCCGATGCCCCGCTGCCCGACGTGCCGCCGCCGCCCACCGCTCCGCCGCCTCCCGAGCCTGGGCGCGCGGACGATCCGCCGCCCGTCTGAGCCGCCCCTCTCAGCCCGTCAGAGCCAGAACCGCGATCGCGACGACCATCACGGCGACGAGCGCCCAGCTGATCGCGGCGAGGGCGCGCGTCCCGGGTCCGTCGCGCCGCGAGGGCGGGGGCGGGGGCTGAGCGCCGTTGCCGGCGCGACCGTCGCGGTCGATGGCGGCGAGGAAGCGAGCGTCGATGAGGGCCTGGTTCGGCATGTCCGTCTCCGTGTCGGTGCGAGTCCGCTCGAGCGCCGAGCGGGGGTTTGTCCTTGCCCTTCGCAACCTAGGTCGGGCCCGCTGGCCTGAAATCGGCCGCGCTGATGCTCTGCCTTCAGCCCTCGGGAGGACCTTCGGCGACGACCGGGCCGTCCGTTCGAAGGACGGGCGCGGTCGCGCCGGTCAGTCCTCCTGAGCGGCCTCCCAGGCCTGGATCGAGTCGCGCACGTCGACCTGGTCGACGGCGTTCTCGCACCCGGCGAACAGGCCGATGAGGACCGTGGCCGCGAGCGCCGTCAGCGCCCGCCTGGATCGGCGGGCGCTCACTTGCCCTCGATCACCGCGACGGCCGCGTCGATCTCCTCGCGCGTGTCGTCGGTCAGCGAGACGACGATCGTCCCGTCGGCGATCTCGGCCTCGGTGAAGTTCATGTCGATCGCCTTCGCGACGTCCTCGGCCTCCTGGGGCGAGCCGTACTCCTCGACCGCGAGCTGGGCCGGGCCGCCGGGCTCGGTCGCGTAGACGCCGGCGACCGCGGTGATCGGCTTGTCGAGCCCGATCGTCTCGGTCAGGTCACCCTTCGGCATCTCCTCGACCTCGTAGTCGGCCGCCTCGAGGTTGTCGACGGCGCCGCCGAGCGCGCCGCCCGCCGTCGCGCCGCTCGTCGGCTCATCCGACCCCGTGGCGCCGGTCGACCCCGTCGGACCCGTCGCACCCGTGGTCGTGGGCGTGGAGCTCGTCGTCTCCTCGTCGTCCCCGCCGCAGGCTCCGGCGACGACGCTCAGGGCGATGATCATCGCGACGACGATCGACTTGAACGGCTGGTGCATCTCGGCTCCTCGTCTCAGGTTGCGGCGTCCCCCCAGCGGGCGCCGCCGGCAAGGTAGCGCCCGCCGCGCCGGCGCGGCATCGGTCGCGCGGAGGATCTCGACGGCTCGCGGGTCCGTCGTGGGGATGAGGCGACCCGCACGCCGTAGTCTCGGCTGCGCATGGCCGAGACACGGATCGATCAGCTGACCGGGCTCAGGGTCCTACTCGACACCTCTGGCCGGGCGACCCCGCCCGCCGGCTGCTCGCTCTGCGACCCGGCGAGCTCCGGGCTCGAGACGGTCTGGACCGACGCGGGTGGATCGGTATCGGCCTTCGCCGCGCCGGGCGACCTCGACCCCGGCGCCGGACCGGATTCGAGCTCCGACAGCGGCTTGTCGAGCATCGCCGACCCACTTCGAGCCTCGACGCGCGGGACCGACGCCGGGCTCTTCGCCGCGCAGCCGACCGCGGGCGCGAACGAGCTGATCCCGCACGCCTCCGAGCACGGTGCGCGGCTCGCCGGGCTCGGCGCCGAGCGCGTCGCGGTGCTCGTCGCCGCCTGGCAGGCGCGCGTCGCCGAGCTTTCGGAGTCGAGCTCCTACGTCAGCCTGAGCGTCGACGAGGGACCCGGCTCCCACGGCCACGCCACGTTGCGCTCGCTCGATTTCGTGCCGGCCGAGGTCGCCCGCGAGCGCGAGCGCTCGGCGGCCTACCACGAGCGGACGATGGGCGGGCACCTGCTGGGCGACGTCGTCACGGCCGAGATCCGCCGTCGCGAGCGCTTCGTCGCCGTCGACGATCAGAGCGTGCTGCTCTGCCCTTGGGCGTCGCGTTCGGCCTACGAGCTGCGGATCGTTCCGCGCGAGCCCGCGCCACGCTGGGAGATCGGCGCCGGCGCGGCGCCGATGCTCGCCACTGCCGCGAGCCTGCTCGAGGAGGCTCTCGGCCCGGAGGCCGGCCTCGCGGTCTGGGTGCGGACCGCGCCGCGCGGAGCGGAGGAGTTCTGCTGGCACATCGACCTGATCCCCGACCCCGAAGGGCGCGACGGGTTCGGCCTCGGGACGGGGGTCGATGTCGACCGCGTGGCTCCGGAGGAGGCCGCCGAGCGGCTGCGCGCGATCCACGCCGCACGAACCAGAGCGGCGCGCGAGGGCGGATAGGGTCCGCGAGCCGATGCCACCGATCGCTCGCCCGATACCCCGCTTCATCGCCGACGCCGCTGTCGAGCCCGCTCCCTACGGGCGCTGGGCGGAGCGGCTGATCGAGGTCTTCGAGGCCGAGACGCTGATGCTCGCCGACGAGGCCGGCGCGCCGCTCGACACGGAGACGATCCGCTGGTTTCCCGAGCGCAGCTGGGGCGGACGCACCTACGTGCCGGTGACCGGCTCCGCCGTCACCTCGCCGCCCGACGGCGAGCCCGCCGACGGCGGTGGACCGGTCGAGTACTTCGGCTGGGTCGCGTTCACCCGCGGCGAAGAGGGATCCGAGCCGACCGACCTCGACGGGTCGGCCGACTTCACCGACGTGACAGCCGCCGAGAACCCCGACTGGCAGGTCGACCTCAACGACTCGGTCATCGGAGCCTGGCGCGCGGAGGGCAAGCGCGGCGGCGACGTGACACTCGTCTGGGGCCTGCCGATGGTCCGCGCCGCCGTCGCCGCAACGGCCGAGCTCGACGGCGACGTGCTCGACCAGACACCCGTGGTCGACGGGCGCTTCACGTTGATCGCGGTCGACGCCGTCGCGGGCTTCGGCGACGAGGACCTGTTGCTCGGAGTCAAGCTCTGGGACCGGCAGCTGCGCGAGATCGCGAGCGAGTCGCTCTACGACTAGGACGGGCTCGGGCGCGCGGAGGGAGCATCGGCCGCAGGTGGTTGCAGAGCAACCGGATCCGACCAACGCCCCGCCGAAGACGTCTCGGGAGCGAGGCAAAGTCACCCTGGAGCCCTACAGAGGCACCTATCCGACGATGCCTCGTCACGGACCGCCCGAACTCACCCAGCGCACCCAGGGGTCATCCCCTCGGTGCAACCAGACCACGCGCCGCACCCACCAGCGACGCCCCGAGCGGGACGCCAGGCACCGGCCAGCCGCTACCAGTCGTATTCGACGTCGTCGATCGAGTCCGTGTTGAAGAAGTAGGCGAATCGCAGCGACGTGTCACCGGCGTTGCGACAGGCGTGGGGAAGATCTCCCGGGATGTGGACCGCGCCGCCCGCGCTGACCCGATGGACCCTGTCGCCCGTCTCGACCTCTGCTGTCCCGTCGATGACGAAGTAGGTCTCGGCCTGCGGGTGGCTGTGTCGCTGCAGCTCGCCCCCCGGCTCTATCTCGACCGTCCCGATGGTCATGCCGCGCGTGTCGGTCAGGCCGCGGCTTATCAGCGTGTTCGACCGCACCCCGAAACCGCGATATCGCGTCCAGATCTCAGGGTCGCGATGCGACGCCTGGACGACCGTCTCTTCGTTCTCAGTTCTCATCCTTGATCACCTGAGCCCGGCTTCCCAGCTTCGACAGCCTCATGAGTCCCTGGGCGCTCGAAGTCGCGGCGTTCGCGCGCTTGTATACTAGCCCTGGGTGGAGGTAGAGGTAACAGCGTGACGGCCGTGTCGGCAGTCGCCGAGCCGATCGCGAGCGCGACGCCGCTGCGTCGTGAGAACGCCCACCTGCGCGTCTACGCCGGCCTTCTCGACGAGATCGTCCGCGCCGAGCACGAGCCCGGCAAGCGGCTGAGCGAGAACGAGCTCGCCGCCTCCTTCGGGGTCAGTCGCACGCCGGTTCGCGAGGCGCTCGCGACGCTTCGCGACGACGGGCTCGTCGAGGTGCTCCCGAAGCACGGGACGTTCGTCGCGCCGATCTCCGAGGGCGCGGTGCGAAATGCCCAGTTCATCCGCGAGGCGCTCGAGTGCGCCGCGATCCGCACGGCGGCGATCCGCGTCGCCGACTCGGACATCGCCGAGCTCGAGGCGAAGCTCGCCGGGCAGGAGCGAGCGGAGCGCAGGGCGGACCACGACGCCTTCTACGCACTCGACGACGACTTCCACCACACGCTCTGCGACCTCTCGGGGTACGCCGAGGTCTGGCGGGTGTCCCAGCGCGCCAAGTCGCACCTGAACCGCGTCCGCCGGTTGAGCCTGCCGGCGCCCGACTACCTCGGCGAGATGATCGCCGAGCACCGGGTGATTCTCACCGCCCTCGGGGCACGTGATCCCGATGCGGCCGAAAGCGCGATGCGCCACCACCTCGGGATGGTGCTGCGCGAGCTACCGAGGCTTCGCGACCAGTTTCCCGGTTACTTCACAGGAGAGGTGAGGAGAAGCCGATGACCGTCCACGCGAGCCCGGCCGAGATCGAGACCGATCAGCTGCTCGGAATGCTCGAGCGCATGTATCTGATCAGGCGTTTCGAGACCGAGGCCGAGCGCCAGTACAAGCAGGCCAAGATCGGCGGCTACTGCCACCTGTCCTCCGGTCAGGAGGCGACCTGCGTCGGGACGATGGACGCGATGACCGACGACGACCTGCTCGTCACGGGCTATCGCAGCCACGGCTTCGCGCTCGCCCGGCACGTCCCCGCGACCGAGGTCATGGCCGAGCTGTTCGGCCGCGTCGACGGCTGCGCGCGCGGCCGCGGCGGTTCGATGCACCTGCTCGACCCCGACCTCGGCTACTACGGCGGCTGGGGGATCGTCGGCGGCCAGCTCCCCGTGGCGACGGGTCTCGCGCTCGCGCTCGTGCGCCAGGAGCGCCCCGCCGCCGTCCTCTGCGAGCTCGGTGACGGCGCGGTCAACATGGGCGCCTGGCACGAGTCGCTCAACCTCGCCTCGCTGTGGGACCTGCCGATCGTCTACCTCGTCGTCAACAACATCTATGGGATGGGAACGTCGGTCGAGCGCGCGTCGGCCGAGCCGGAGCTCTTTCGCCGCGCTCACGCGCACCGCATGGTCGGCGAGCGGATCGACGGCGACGACATCGAGGAGGTCCACGCCGCGACCTCCGAGCTGCTGCAGACCGCCCGTGACCGCCACCGTCCGGCGGTGCTCGAGGCACTCACCTACCGCTATCGCGGCCACTCGGTCGCCGACGCCGGGCTCTCCTACCGCGACCGTGACGAGATCAAGGAGCACCAGGAGCGCGACCCGATCAAGCGCGTGCGATCGGTGCTCAGCGAGCGCGGTGTCGAGGACGAGCAGCTCGACGCCGCCGACGAGCGGGCCCAGGAGCAGGTCGCCGAGGCGGTCGAGTTCGCCGACGCGAGTCCCGAGCCGCCGCTCGATCAGCTCGCCTACGGGATGTACGCCAAGGGCTCGGACAAGCAGTTCGCGAGGATGCGGCCCGGGAGCCCGTTCGGCGAGCGAGAGCTGGTCTTCGACGCGGGGCTGGGTGATTGACGATGGCCGCGACCGAGGCCGAGGAGATGGAGCGAAACCGCGCCGCGCGTGAGGGCAAGGGCTCCGAGGACGGCAAGGTGAGCGAGAACGGATCGTCCGGCGACGCGCAGGCCGAGGAGTCCTCCGACTCCGGGCCCGACCCCGAGGGCGTCGAGGAGATGACCTACCGCGAGGCGCTTCGCCTCGCGCTGGCCGAGGAGCTCGAACACGACCCGCGCGTGTTCCTGATGGGCGAGGAGGTCGGCCAGTTCGAGGGCGCCTACAAGGTGTCGGCCGGCCTGATGGACCGCTTCGGTGCCGACCGCGTCCGCGACACGCCGATCTCCGAGGAGGGGTTCGTCGGCGCCGGCGTCGGCGCGGCGATGCTCGGCGAGCGTCCGGTCGTCGAGATCATGACCCTCAACTTCCTGCTGGTCGCGATGGATCAGGTGATCAACCACGCGGCGAAGATCGGGGCGATGTTCGGCGGCATGGTCCGCTGCCCGATGGTCATCCGCACGCCGAACGGAGCCGGCGCCCAGCTCACGGCGCAGCACTCGCAGAGCTTCGACCAGTGGTTCGCCTCGACGCCGGGTCTCAAGGTCGTCGCGCCGGCCAACCCGCGTGACGCCAAGGGGCTGCTGAAGGCGGCGATCCGCGACGAGGATCCGGTGCTCGTGATCGAGAATCTCCCGATCTACAAGGAGAAGGGCGAGGTCCCGCTCGACCCCGATTTCACGACGCCGATCGGACTCGCCGACGTGCCGCGCAAGGGCTCGGACCTGACGCTGATCTCGCACTCGTTCGCGACGAAGCGATGCCTCGACGTCGCCGAGGATCTCGCCGAGTCCCACGGGCTCGACATCGAGGTCGTCGACTTGCGCTCGCTGCGCCCGCTCGACGTCGAGACGGTCGCCGCCTCGGTGTCGAAGACCTCGCGGGCGGTCTGCGTCGAGGAGGGCTGGCCGACCTACGGCGTCACGGCGGAGATCGCCGCCCGGATCGGCAAGGCGTGCTTCGACGATCTCGACGCACCGGTAGAAAGAGTGGGGATGGCGGAGGTGCCGATGCCCTACGCGAAGAACCTTGAGACCGCCGCCCTGCCGGGCGCCGACCGGATCGCAGAGGCGGTCCTCGAGACCCTGGAGGGTTCCAGATGAGCGACATCCTGATGCCCCGCCTCTCCGATTCGATGGAGGAGGGGACGATCGTCAAGTGGATCGCCTCGGAGGGCGACGAGATCTCGGAGGGCGACGAGCTCGTCGAGATCGAGACCGACAAGGCGAACATGGTCTACGAGGCCGACGAGTCGGGAACGCTGACGGAGATCGTCGCCCAGGAGGGGGACACGGTCGCGCTCGGTGAGCCGATCGCCCGCTTCGGCGAGGGCGGGGGTGGCGGTTCCTCCGACTCCGCCGAGGAGTCCGGTGACGACTCCGCCGACGAGGACGAGGACGTCGAGGCGGACGCCGGCGAGGACGAGGACACGGGCGACGAGGAGTCCGGTGACGCCTCCGCCGACGAGGCCCGTGACGACGAGGACGGGGCCGACGAGGACGACGAGGATGAGGACGAGTCCGAAGGCGGTGCCGAGGAGGCCGAGCCCGAGGCCAAGGAGGCCGAGCAGCAGCCAGAGGACGAGGAGTCCGAGCGCGGCGGCAGCGAAGAGGGCGGCGATCCGAGCGGTGGTTCGAGCGACGGGTCGGGTTCGGGCGAATCCGGGTCGTCGGATTCAGGCTCCTCGAGCGACGCGGGCCCGCGGGTCAAGGCCTCGCCGCTCGCGCGCCGGATCGCGAGCGAGTCGGGCGTCGATCTCCAGAACGTGAAGGGCTCGGGCCCGGGCGGGCGCATCCTGCGCGCCGACGTCGAGGCCGCGGCCTCCGGCGGGTCGAGCGTCGCGGAGGAGGCTCCGGCCGAGAAGCCGAAGTCCGAGAAGAAGGCGAAGAAGTCCAAGAAGGACAAGAAGTCCAAGAAGGACGACGACTCGAAGAAGGACGGCGCCAAGGCCGCCCCGGAGCGAGGCGAGACGGCGAAGGGCACGACGGAGACCGTCGAGCTCACCCGCCTCCAGCAGACCGTCGCGCGACGGATGTCGGAGTCGAAGGCGACGGCGCCGCACTTCTATCTCCAGACGGACATCGACATGAGCCGCGCCGTCGAGGCGCGCGCCGCGCTCAAGGCCTCAGCACGCGAGGGCGACCCGGTGCCGTCGTTCAACGACATGGTCGTGAAGGCCTGCGCCGTCGCGCTCGGCGAATACCCGCGGGCCAACGGCGCCTACAAGGACGGGCGCTTCGAGCTCTACTCGCGGATCAACGTCGGAATAGCGGTCGCGGGCCAGGACGCGCTCGTCGTGCCGACCATCTTCGACTGCGACAAGAAGGGCCTGCGCGAGATCGCCGCGGACGCGCGAGCGCTCGCGGGCAAGGTGCGCGACCGCTCGATCACCCCGCCTGAGCTCTCGGGTGCGACGTTCACGGTGTCGAACCTCGGGATGTACGGCGTGACGAACTTCCACGCCGTGATCAACTCGCCGCAGGCCGCGATCCTGGCCGTCGGCGCGATCACCGAGAAGCCGGTGATCCGCGACGGCGAGCTCGAGACCGCGCACCTGATGGGCGTGACCCTCGCCTGCGACCACCGGATCCTCTACGGCGCCGACGGGGCGGAGTTCCTCGCCCGAGTCCGCGCGCTGCTCGAGGAGCCGGTGGGCCTGGCGCTCTAGGCGCGTTCGAGGCCCGGCGGCAGGCGCCGTCGGGTCGGGCAGGGGGAGGCGCGAGGGGTCCGTCGGCGGGCCCTGATCGTCAAGCTCCCGTCGATGGGCGGGAGGCGGAAACGCGACAAGGGGTTGATCGTTCTCGGGCTCCTCGCGGCTCTGCTCGTCGCCGGCGGGATCTATGCCTACGTCGAGCTCGTCGCCGGGGACGAGATCCCGACCTACGGGCCGTCGATGAAGCCGACCTTCGACGGGCGCGCCGACGTCGAGGTGGACGAAGGCGCCTACGAGGACGCGGCACCCGAGCGTGGCGACATCGTGACGGCGCAGGCGCCGGAGGGGGTCGCTTTCGAGGCCTGCGCCGAGCGGCCGACGCAGAGCAGCCCGTGCGCCGAGGCGGTCGTGGGCTATTCGCGGGTCTATGTCCTCAAGCGCGTGATAGCGGTCGAGGGCGACAGCGTGGCGTTCGACCGCGGCGGCCACCTGATCCTCGACGGCGAGACCCAGGAGGAGCCCTACATCCTTCCCTGCCCGGGCGACTGCGCCCTCCCCGACCCGATCGAGGTCGGCGCCGGAGAGGTGTTCCTCGCCGGCGACAACCGCGAGGTTTCGAGCGACAGCCGCTCGTGGGGACCGGTGCCGATCACCTCGATCGACGGGCGCGTCGAGCTCCCGGCGGGGGTAGGGTCGCGCCGGTGAGCGGACCCAGCGAACCGGCCTCGGGAAAGGTCCGCAACGAGTTCTGGCGCTGGTCCGGACCGTTCGAGGTCCAGCCGATCGCCGATCGCTCGCGCGTCGCGATCGCGCTGCTCTGCCTCGTCGCCCTGGCCGGGCTCGGATCGCTTTGGGCGGACATCGGCCAGGTCGGCCTGCTCGGCGACATCCGCGACGGCGCCCGGGTCAGCCTCGTCGAGGCGAACGAGAGCGACGATCGCGTCCGCACCTTCGCCATCGCCTACACGATCGCCGTCGTCCTGGCCGCGATCGGCTTCCTGCTCTGGTACTCGCGCGCCTACCGCAACACGATCGCGCTCGGCGCTCGCGACCCTCGCTACGGCCCGGGCTGGTCGATCGGCTACTGGTTCATCCCGTTCGTCAACCTCGTCCGCCCGAAGCAGGTGATGAACGACATCTGGAGGGCGAGCGACCCGGAGCTCGACCGCAACGCCTCCGGCTGGCGCTTCGGCCGTGTGTCACCTTTGCTCCACTGGTGGTGGGCGATCTGGCTGCTGTCGACCTTCGTCCAACGGTTCGTGTTCAGGCTCGGCTTCAACGACGACGAGTTCAGCTTCGGAACCTCGATCGACGACCTCTACGACCTCGCCGTCGGCTACGTGGTCGCCGACGTCCTCGACCTCGTCGCCGTCGGCCTGGCGATCGCGACAGTCGTGAAGACGAGCGCTCGCCAGCGCGAGCGGATCGAACGCTCGCGCGGCTGGGAAGCCGAGGAACCCGCGCCGGACGCGTCGGCGGGCCCGCCCGCCACGGCGACAACCTGAGCCGGAGCCCGATCTACACTCGCGTGCAGGTACGGGCCCCGATAGCTCAGCTGGATAGAGCGACTCCCTCCTAAGGAGTAGGCCCCTGGTTCGAATCCAGGTCGGGGTGTCTCAGCTCCCGCCGGGAGTCGCCTCGAGCGTCGCCTTGAGCTCGATCAGTCGCTCGCGCCACCAGGCCTTCATCTCCTCCGCGGTCTCCGCGTCGGGCAGCCGCTCATGCGTCATCCCGACTTTCGCGCGGCCTTCGCCGACCGGTTCGAAGCCGACGACGAGACGCGTCGAGCCGTCCTCCCAGTCGAAGCGTGCGCCCTTCGGCGCAGTCGTGGTCCGGATCCGCATCTCGGCTCCAGGCAGCCAGCGCTCACGGACCGATTCGTCGACCCACGCCGCGTGCAACCGCTCGACGGGCACGTCGATGGTCCGCGAGACGCTGGCGCTGAACGTGCCGTCGCGACTCTGCCCCTTGACGCGCATCCCGCGCGCCCGCTCGTAGCCGACAGTGATGTTCTGCGCCCACCAGCCCGCAACGCCGAGCTCGGCCTGGAGGTGGCTCGCGATCTCGCCGTGCGGCCTGCCGTTCGCGCCCCACTCGTCGAGCACACCGAGCCAGTGGTCCCAGCCGTGCCCGGTCGCTTCGGCCAGCGACTCCTCCTTCGCGGGCGGGGTCCACTCGACCGCGGGTGGGTCGGGCCGCTCGCCGGCCTCGATCAGCATCCGGCGCGCGGCCGTGTAGCTCTCGCCGGTCTTCTCCATCCGCGCTCGAACACGGCGCTTGAAGGTTCTCTGCTTCGTCATCCGTCTTAGCTCCTCTTGCGGCGGCGGCGCCGGAACTCACGCTCCCGAAGCCCCACCGGAGAGGGCCGATACGAATGACCGGTGTCCCGACGGCTCGAGGCCACCTCTACCTCCTCGCGTCCGGCGGCGTGAGCGCCGGGTCGGAGGTCGGGCGCGGGACGCGCGCCTGGGGCTCAAGCTAGGCGACGAGTGGCGTGGTTGTCAAATCCAACCACGCCTCTGGCGCCGGGGAGGTCAGGGCCGGGGTGCCGGTTCCGGAAGCTTCGGACCCTGGATCGAGCTTGACCTTTCCGCGAAGCGTCAAGCTCGATCTCGGCCGGCTCGCGTCGCCCGATCGCGGAGCCGCGGGTCGAGCGCGGCGATCGCTATGTCGACGAGGGCGTTAGCCAGCACCACGACGATCGACAGCAGGATCGCGAGTCCGACGAGCGGCGGCAGGTCGAGGCCCTCGATCGTCTCGGCGGTCAGCGCGCCAATCCCCGGCAGCCCGAAGATCGCCTCGACGTAGAGAGCGAAGCCACCGAACGCGTGCGAGATGTCGAGGCCGAGGACGCTGAGCGGCTGGACGAGCGCGTTTCGCAGCACGTGGCGGTACATCACTGCGCGCTCCGACAGGCCCTTCGCCCGCGCGGTCCGGACCCAGTCGCCGTGGCTCGTCTCGATCAGCGACGAGCGAACGACCTGCACGTAGGCGCCGGCGAACGGAAGCCCGGCGGCGAGCCACGGGACGATCATGTGCCCGAGCCAGGCGAGTGGATCCTCGTGGAGCGGTGTGTAGCCCTCCTGCGGGGCGATTCCCCAGCGAAGCGCGAGGAACGCGTAGAGCAGCGCGGCGGCCACGAGGGCGGGGGTCGAGACGAGCGCCGAGGCGAGCGCGCCGATCGCGCGATCGGTTTGGCTCCCCGGGTCGCGTGCGCATGCCATCCCGAGCCAGACGCCGAGCCCGAGCGCGATGGCGGCCGCTCCGGCGATCAGCCACAGCGTGACCGGCAACGCCTCGAGGAACGCGTCGCGCAGGCTCTCGCACGCCGTGTAGCACTCGGCGCTGCCGTCGAGGACGCCGCCGACGATCCCCAGGTACTGAGCGGGCAGCGACTCGTCGAGCCCGTACTCCTCGGCCGCCTGCGCGCGGGTCGTCTCGTTGCCGCGCTGCCCCCCGCCGAGGTTGTAGGCGGGGTCGACGTTGGGGATCGTCCAGAAGAGGACGAACGCAGCCACCGAGGCGACGAACGCGATCAGCACCGCCGCCGCCAGGCGCCTGACCGCGAAGGCGATCACGGCGCGAGCTCCGTCGGGCGCTTCGAATGCGGGTCGAGGCGCGCGCGCAGCGCCTCGGCGAGACCGCTCAGCGCGAACACGATCGCGGCCAGGGCGATCGACGGAACGAGCAGTAGGTGGATCGATGCGCGGGCGTTGTCGATCCCGTCGGCGATCAGCGTCCCGAGCGAGGGCTCCGGGGGGTCGAGCGCGGCGCCGAGGAAGGCGAGCGCGGCCTCGAGCACGATCGCGTTGGCGAACATCAGCGTCGTCAGCACGACGAGTGACGGCCATAGGTGCGGCAGCAGCTCCGAACGCATCATCCGCCCGCGGCTCATCCCGCTGACGATCGCCGCCTCGACGAAGCCCTCGCCGCTCAGCTCGGCCAGCCGCGCGCGCATCGGCCGCGCGACGTAGGGGATGAACGCGACGCCGATCACGATCAACGGCAGCGCGTTCGAGCCGGCGTCGATCGTCAGCGGGCCGATCTGGGCGCCGCCGAGCTTGAGCGCCGCGCCGAGCAGGACGCCGATCATCAGCGCCGGGAACGACCAGATCAGGTCGAGGCCGCGGGCGATCAACGCGTCCGTGCGCCCGCCGCGGGCGGCTGCGAGCAGCGCCAGCGGGAGCCCGATCGCGAGCGCCAGCACCACGGCGCCGAGCGCGATCGCCAGCGACGTTCGCAGCCCGTAGAGCAGCCTGACCGCGAGGTCGCGGCCGTTGCCGTCGGCGCCGAGCAGGAAGTGATCGCTCCAGGTCGGTCCGATCGGGATCCCGAGCTCGACCACGTACTCGGGCTCGCCGTCGACCAGCGTGGTGTCGGAGAGGTGGTTGTCGAACGGATCGGTGTCGGCGACCGCCGAGGAGTACAGCGGCGCAGCGATCGCGAGTCCGATCACGGCGACCAGCACGAACGCGCTCAGAGTGGCGAGCGCTCCGGGCCGGGCGCGGCGTCGAGTCGGGCGGAGGGCCACGCGGGGAGGATGCCACCCGCGCGGCCGATGTGCCGGGGCCCTAGAGGCCCGCGGGGTGGCGCGTCTTGAAGCCCTTCTTCGAGCGCTTGTACTCGCTCCACCCGGGCCCGGTGCGGTCGCCGTCGGTGATGTAGGAGGTGTCGAAGCGCATGCCGTCGATGACCATGTAGACGTGCTCGGGGTTCGCGAAGATCTTCACGAACTTTCCGCCCCCGGGGCGCCCGTAGCGCATCAGTCCGCCCGAGGTGAGTGGCGAGTCGAGCAGCCCGGCGCGGTTGAGGACGTAGCCGACGGCCCCCGAGCAGTCGTAGCCGCGGTCCTTCCAGCCCGAGTGGCCCCCGCCCCACTTGTAGGGCTTGTTGCGGATCTCGTTGGCCGCCCGGATCATCTTCTTGACCTTCCTCGGGGTGTGCGTCCCGGGGACGACCTTGCTCCCGGGGCCGCTCTTGAGGTGGGCGTGCTTCGCGCGCGCCGCCTCCGCGTCCGAGGCGGTGAAGGTCACGAGGGCGAGGCCGGCGATGATCGCGAAGACGGCGAGCAGGGCGCGATGCGCCCTGAGGTGCTGGAAGGTCATGGGGCTCGGCATCGGCCGATCACTCGCCCGGCGTGACCCGATCGGCTCAGCCGGGACCTTCCGTCCAGCGCCGATGCGATCTACGCTGCGCCGAATGGGAGCGAGAACGAGCTACGCGGCGGGGACCTTCTGCTGGACCGACCTCTCGACCCCCGACGCGGGCGCCGCCAAGGCCTTCTACCGGCCGCTGCTCGGGTGGGAGTACGAAACCGTCTCCGCCGGGGTCGAGTACACGATGGCGCTCGTCGACGGCGACGAGGTCGCAGGCCTCTATGAGCCCGAGGCCGACGGTCCGCCAGCCTGGCTGAGCTACGTCGCTGTCGACGACGTCGCCGCGAGTGCGGAGCGCGTGCGCGAGCTCGGCGGAAGCGTCGCGGCGGGCCCCGTCGAGCTCGGGCCACCCGGGGCGATGGCCGTCGTCGCCGATCCGCAGGGCGCGTTCTTCGCGCTCTGGCAGGCGGGCGCCCGCCCGGGCGCCGCGCGGGTCAACGACCCCGGCTGCATGAGCCTGAACCAGCTCAGCACTCCCGACCCCGAGGCGGCCGAGCGCTTCTACTCGGCGCTCTTCGGCTGGTCGTTCGAGCGCCAGCCTGTCGAGGATCCCTACTGGGGGATCATGAACGGTGGCTGCCTGAACGGCGGGATGCTGGGCTTGACCGATGCGAACGAGCAGCCGCCGAACTGGCTCGCCTACTTCACCTCGACCGATCTCGACGCCGCGGTCGAGACGATCGGGGCGTCGGGCGGCACCGTGGTCGTGCCGCCGATGGCGGTCGGCGAGGAGGGCCGGATCATCGTCGCGCTCGACCACGCCGGCGCCGCGTTCGGCCTCTGGGAGGGGCGCGTCGACCCGTAGGACGTGGGTCGCCCGCGGGCTCCGCGGCTAGCGGTCGGGGCGGTCCGGATAGATGTCGTCGATCGTGACGAGGGCACGGCACGGAGTGCCGGCCGCCGCGGCGATCGCGTCGGTCCCGCCCGCGAGCCGATCGACGACGCAGAGCGCGCCGGCGATCTCGTATCCCTCCTCGATCAGGCGCTCGATCGCGCTCACCGTGGAGCCGCCGGTCGTGACGGTGTCCTCGACCACGAGCACGCGGTCCCCCGGCTCGACCGGCCCCTCGACCCAGCGCTGGAGACCGTGGTCCTTGCGCTCCTTGCGGATGAAGAAGCCACGCAGGTTCTCGCCGCCCGGCACCGCCACCGCGGCGCAGGCGAGCGGGATCGCGGCCATCACCGGACCCCCGACGGCGCTCGCGCCGACGCGCTCGGCCTCGGCGGCGATGAGCTCACCGGCGGCACGGATCCCGGCCGGTCGCATCAAAGTGCGGCGGGCGTCGACGTAGTAGGACGCGGTCGCTCCGCTCGACAGCACGACCTCGCCGAGGATCAGCGAGTGCTCGCGCAGCTCGGCGATGAGAGCGTCGCGGCTGGCATCGAGGTCGGCGCTCATGTCGCGAGCAGGGCGGCGAAGGCGAAGGCGTTGTTCACGGCGTGAAGGGCGATGCAGGGACGAAGCGAGTTGGTGCGTTCATACAGCCAGCTCAGGACGAGTCCGAAGACGAACAGCTGCAGGACCACGGCGAAGTTCGTCGATCCGGTCAGGTGCGCGAGCCCGAAGATGGCGTTCGCGATCGCGCCGGCGGCCCAGAACGGCAGGTCGCGCCGCAGCCCGCCGAACAGGAAGCCACGGAAGAAGAGCTCCTCGACGACCGGTGCGACGAGCACGATCATGACCCCCGCCGCGATCGCCGCCGCGGTGCTGGCCTCGACGCCGAGCGCCCGGGTGACGTCCTCCTGCTCCGGGGCGAGCGCGACTGCGATCAGGATCGACGCGCCGATGTAGGCGAGGACCGCGAATATGACGCTCGAGGCGATCCGGCCCTCGCTGCGTCGCAGCCCGAGCTCGCGGAGCGTCGCGCCGAGCCTGGCCCGCCCGCCGCCGTCGAGTCTCGGGCTCGCCAGCGTGACGGCGGCGACCACGAACGCGATCGACTGCACGACGAGCAACGCGACCGTGCCCGCGGGCGATCTGAGCCCGGACTCGCCGGCGAAGAGCGCGGCGATGACGCTTAGCACCACCAGCAGCCCGACGAAGGTGAGCACCCCCATGAGGACACGGGCGGCACCGAAGCTCGGCCGGTCGAGCTTGCCGCCCGGCGGGCCGCCGCCGAGCTTCCGCGGCGGCGGAGCGGCGCCCGGATCGAAGGCGCGCGGTTCGGAGGGCGCGGAGGTCATCGAGAGCGCATCGTGTCAAAAACCGGGATCCGGCCCGGCGGCGGCGAGCCGGTCGGCGAGCTCGGTCAGCGACGCGATCGACCCCGCGGAGCGGCTCTCGGCATCCATGCGCTCGATCAACAACGCCTCGATCCCGGCGGCACGGGCGCCGGCAAGATCCTCGGCCTCGGTGTCACCGACGTGGATCACTTCGGAGGGCTCGAGGCCGAGTCGCGCGAGCGCGATCTCGAACGGCGCCGGGTCGGGCTTGGCCGCGCCGGCCTCGGCCGAGGTGATCACGACGTCGAACAGGTCCGCCAGGCCGGCGCGCGCCAGTACCCGGGGCAGCGCGATGTCCCAGTTCGAGACGCACGCCGTCCGGATGCCCGCGGCGCGCAGCCGCTCGAGCGCGGGCCCCGCGTCCTCGTAGGCGCGAAAGGAGATCGCGGCCATCAACTGATCGACCGAGACCGGTCGGCCAATCCCATCGGCGACGATCTCGGCGCAGCGTTCGCGCAGGGCCGCGAGCGAGCTCTCGTCACGAGCGTCGATCGCGTGCGCGCGGTAGTGGCGCATCTCCGCACGGACCGCATCGCGGAGCCGCTCGTCGAGCTCGACACCGAGGGCGCGGGCCAGGGGTGGCGCCGGGGGATCGAGCTGGACCGTGGTCCCGAGCGCGTCCAACAGGACCCCGGCGGGACGCTTCGAGGGGTTGGGGGATCGGTCCGGCATGACGACCGATTCTTGTCAGGATCCGGGTCGCATGGAGACCACGTTCTGGGAATCCAACGGCGAATGGATCACGGCCGCGATCACCTTCGGCGTCGCGATCTTGATCGCGATCGGCATCGACCGCCTGCTCTTCGGCCGCGTCGGAGAGGCCGCCAAGAGGGTCACCGACGCCTCGATCTCGCGCGCGGCGACGACCCGGCTGCGGGTCGTCCGGCGGCTCGTCTTCGTCCTGATCGTCCTGATCGGTCTCGCGCTGGCTCTCGGGCAGTTCACCGGCATCCAGCGGATCGCGACCGGGCTGCTCGCCTCGACCGCCGTCATCGGACTCGTCTTCGGTCTCGCCGCGCGCCAGGTCCTCGCGAATCCGCTCGCGGGGATCCTGCTCGCCTTCACGCAACCGATCCGGATCGGCGACACGATCACGATCGACGAGCACACAGGGCGGGTCGATGACCTCAAGCTCTCCTACACCTACATCGACAAGGGCGACGGACAGCTGATGATCGTCCCGAACGAGCAGGTGGTCACCAGCGTCGTCTTCAACAAGTCGACCGGTAACCCGGCGGCGCCGGCGCTGGCCTCGGTCTGGATGCCGCTCGCCGCCGACGTCGCCGCGGCGCGCAAGGCGCTCGAGCCACTCGAGCTCTCCTCGATCCAGGTCGCGGAGATCACGGCCGAGGGCGTCAGGCTCGAGGTTCGCGGCCCCGCCGGCTCTTCTCGGACCGCGGCCTCAGGCGAGGAGGCGGCGCTGCGCTCGCGCGCCCACCAGGCGCTCTTCGACGCGGGCCTCCTGGACGCCGGCTGATAGCGCCTGAGTCCTTTTCAGGCCCGCAGCGTGCTTCGCAAACGTTTGCGCGCCGAATTTCTCGCGCGCGCGTTCAAGTTTCCTCGTCGGCCGCCGATATCTCGGACCGACGCGCCTGAGTCACCGGCGCGAAAGCGAAAAGGGGGGAACCTTGAAGACTCGTCTCGCGCGTCTCGCAGCGCAGCCCAAGCGCACGCTCGCAGGTCTCACCGTGGTCCTGCTGGCGGGCGGACTCGCCGTCGGCTCGGGTGCCAACTTCAGCGCTCAGTCGGCCAACCCGTCGAACCAGTTCACGGCCGGAACGCTGACGATGTCGAACTCGAAGGACAACGCGGCGATCCTCACGGCTTCGAACATGAAGCCCGGCGACTCGGCGACCGGCACGGTCGACATCGCCAACACCGGGTCGATCGGCAGCACCTTCAGCGTTTCGCGCACCGCGCTGACCAACTCCGACTCGACCAACCCGATGGCGAACAAGCTGAACCTCGTCATCAAGGACTGCGGCACGTTCTCGGGCACGACGGCGCCGACCTGTGACGCGGGCGATCCGAGCCGCTACACCGGGACGATCGCGGCGATGTCCTCCGCGCAGTCGCTCGGCAGCTACGCCGCCAACGACAAGCACCGCTACGAGTTCACCGTCACCTTCGACGGCTCGGCCGGCAACGAGTACCAGGGCGACAGCTCGACGACGACGTTCACCTGGGACGCGGCTCAGTAGGAGCCATCCGCAGGAGCTCGGCATGGCGATCGCCATGCGCAGGGGGAGTCGGACCCAGCGCCGCGGCGGACGCCGCGGCGCTCGGCTTCGCGGCGCCGTCGGGTGGCTGATCTCGCTCTGCGGTCTCGCCGTCGCGCTCGCCGTCGTGCTCGCGCCGCTGCTCGGGATCGAGCGCTACGTGATCACGGGCGGGTCGATGGGCGAGGCGGTGCCGATCGGCTCGATCGCCTTCGAGGAGGTCGTGCCGACCGAGGAGCTCGTCGAAGGCGACGTGATCACCTACCAGCCGCCGGCCGAGTCGGGCGAGGAGGGTCTCGTCACCCACCGCATCGTCGCGATGCGAGAGCGCGACGGCGCCACCGTCCTGCGCACGAAGGGTGATGCGAACCTCAGTCCCGACCCGTGGCGCTTCGAGCTCGGCGCGCCGACGCAGGGGCGCGTCCTCTTCTCCGTGCCGCTCGTCGGCTACGCGATCGGCGCGCTCGGCGACCGCGAGGTGCGGATCGCGTTGATCGGATTCCCGGCGCTGCTGATCGCGATCTCCGCCGTGCGCCGTCTGTGGCGAGAGTCCTCGGCGCCCGACGGGAAGCCAGAGCCCCTGTGAGCGGGCGCCGGCCCCGCGGCCGGGTGGCCGCGCTCGTACTCTTCTCGGCGTCCGTCGCTCTCGGGTCGCTGGCCGCGGACGAGTCCTCGACCGCACTCTTCTCCGACGCCTCCTCGAACCCGTCGAACGGCTTCGCCGCGAACTCGAGCTTCACCCGCGGGATGGCGTCGGGCACCTACTCGGGCAACGGCACCGACGGCCGTCAGATCACCGGACTCGGCTTTCGCCCCGACATCGTGACCGTGAAGGCGACCACGGCCCAGGGGGCCGTCATCCGAACGCGGACGATGACCGGCGACCAGACGAAGCCGGTCAACGGCGCGACGGCGATCGGCGCCAACCGGATCGAGGCGCTCGGCGCCGACGGCTTCCAGCTCGGCACCGACGCCACCGTCAACTCCTCCGGCGTCAGCTACCAGTGGTGGGCGGCGACGACGCGCAACGGCCAGATCGCGGTGGGCTCCTATGTCGGCGACGGCGCCTCCGCGCGCGACGTCGCGACTCCGGGGATGGCGCCCGAGGCGGTCCTGCTCCTGCCGGCCTCGGCGACGAGCGTCCCGATCCTGATGAGCGGGATGAGCGCGGCCACCCGTCTCGATACGCAGACGACGGTCCCGAACTCGATCACCGCGCTCGACTCCGACGGGTTCCAGATCGGCGGTTCGTCGTCGGCGAACACGAGCGCGATCGACTACCACTGGATCGCATTCTCCGAGTCCGCCGGGTCCGTCGACGTCGGCTCCTACACCGGCAACAACATGAACAACAGGTCGGTCTCCGGGCTCGGGTTCACGCCGGCCTTCGCTCTCGTCAGGGCGGCTCCGACGGCGTCGCGAAACGGGGTCTTCCGCGCTGCCGGGTGGACCGGGAACGCGTCGTCCTACTTCTCCGCGACCGCGAACCCGACGACCGGCATCACGGCCCTGGCCGGTGGCGGGTTCACCGTCGGCAACCTCACGCACGTCAACGCCAACGGCGTCACCTTCCACTACCTCGCGCTGGCCGACTTCTGACCCCGGGCGCTCCGTTTCAGCGGTAGGAGGCCACGGCGGGGCGCGGTAAGGAGATCGCGGAGCCGTTCGCCGGGCGTGGAACCGCCCTCCGGGCGCCGCTACCCTCCCCCGTCGGCAATGTCCCAGCGCTCACGCAAGAGACACCACCGCTCGCGCGGTTCGGCGCTCAAGCTGATCGGCATCGCGATGGGCGTTTTCGTGCTCATCGTCGGGATCGCGCTGGCCGGCGTCGGGCTCTGGGTGCAGAACGTCGTAGCCGACGTCTCGATCGACGAGCTCAAGCCGATCAAGCGCGGCGAGACCTCGAAGATCTACGCCTCCGACGGCTCGCTGCTCGGCGCCGTTCCCTCGGACACGATCCGCGAGCCGGCGAAGCTCGAGGAGATCCCGAAGTCGCTCCAGCAGGCGACCATCGCGATCGAGGACGAGAACTTCTACGACCACTCGGGCGTCGACTTCGGCGCCGTCGTGCGAGCCGCGATCGTCAACTTCGAGGCCGGCGAGGTCCGCCAGGGCGGCTCGACGATCACGCAGCAGCTCGTCAAGAACCTCTACATCGCCGACCCGGATGAGACGGTCGAGCGCAAGATCATCGAGGCCGAGCTGGCGCGCCAGTACGAGGAGGAGCACACGAAGCGCTACATCCTCGGCCAGTACCTGAACACGGCGACCTACGGCACGAACGGCGGCCGGACCGCCGTCGGCGTCAAGGTCGCCGCTCGCGTCTACTTCTCCAAGGACCTCAAGGACCTCGACCTCGACGAGTCTGCGCTGCTGGCCGGCATGCCGCAGGCGCCCTCCGAGTACAACCCGTTCCTCAACCCCGACGACGCGCTCGCGCGTCGCAACCTCGTGCTGCGGGCGATGCGCGACGAGGGCTATATCGACCAGAACCAGTACGTGCGTGCTCGCAAGGACGGCCTCGGCCTCGAGCAGTCCAAGGAGTACGAGGAGATCAAGGAGCCGGACGTCTTCAACTTCGTCCTCGGAGACCTGATCGACCGCTACGGCGTCAACACGGTCCGCAACGGCGGGCTGAAGGTCTATACGACGGTCGACCCCGATCTTCAGGCGCTGGCTTCGGACATCCTCCAGAGCCAGTATCCGGGTGGCTCGGGGCCGGCGGGCGCGATCGCGTCGGTCGACGTCGACAGCGGCGACATCATCGCGATCGCCTCCTCGCGCGGCACCGGTCAGGAGCAGTTCAACGTCGCCTCGCAGGGGCACCGACAGCCCGGCTCTTCGTTCAAGACCTTCGTCCTCACCGAGGCGGTCCTCCAGGGTGCGGATCCCGACTCGACCTTCTACAACGCCTACCCCTCGATCGACCTGACCGAGGAGGCCGGGACTCCGTTCCCGGTCCAGGGCACGCAGTCGGGCTCGCTCAGCCTGCGGACCGCGACGACCTCGTCGGACAACACCGTCTTCGCTCAGCTCGGACTCGACGTCGGGCCGGAGAACACCGCCGAGCTCGCGGGCGAGATGGGGGTCGACACGAAGCTCGACGGGCTTCCGGCCGAGGCGCTGGGCGGTCTGACGATCGGCGTCTCGCCACTCGAGATGGCCGACGCCTACGCGACGCTCGCGAGCGGCGGAGTGCACCACGAGCAGACCGCGATCGACCGCGTCGAGTTTCCGAACGGCGAGGTCGATGAGCCCGAGCAGCAGGCGAGTCAGCGCGTCTTCTCCGACGGCGTCGCGGCGACCGTGACCGACGTCCTCGAATCCAACGTCGAGGGCGGCACCGGCACCGAGGCGAACTACGGCTGCCCGGCGGCGGGCAAGACCGGAACCACGGACGCCAACGCGGACGTCTGGTTCGTCGGTTACACGCCGAACGTCTCGACCGCCGTCTGGGTCGGCTACCCCGACGCGACGACCTCGCTCGGCTCGGCCTCCTTCGGCGGCACGATCTCGGCGCCGCTGTGGAACCAGTTCATGTCGCAGGCCGACCCGAGCTGCGACGACTTCCCGGAGCCGCAGAATCCCGCCGATCTGGGCAGCTTCAGCGGCTCGCTCTCCGGGAGTTCGGGCGACACGAGCTCGAGCACCACAGACACGACGGACGCGACAGGCGTCTCACCGGTCACCCCGGCCGCGCCGACCGACACGACGACGCCGGCGGCGCCCGATGCCGATGCCGACGGCGACGGCTTCGACGACGGCGCCTACGCGCCGGGCGTCCAGGACCCCTAGGCCGCGTCTCGGTGGCCCGCCTCCCCCGGCGGGTCCGCCCCTCAGACCTTCGGCAGCCGGTCGAGCCGCGGCCCGTGGCCGTTCGTGCTCGCTCGCTGCTCGGACTCCTCGTCGGGCGGCGCGGGCTCCTTGCGCCGCCGCCACAGGAACGAGAACAGGCCGATCCCGATCAGAGCCAGGACGAGCGCCGCGAGCGGCGAGCCGATCGCGAACACCGCGAACATCGCAAGTCCCGCCGCGACGGCGGTGACGCCGAGCGTCTGGACGAGCCTTCGTGTCGCCGCTCCCGAGCGCGGCTCGATCGCGAGCCACACGAACGCGGCGGCGCTCGCCAGGAGCGCGAAGAACGCGATCGCATAGACGATCACGAGCGCCACGTCGCCGACCGTCGAGTAGCCGCATTCCGGCCCGGCGCACGCGGGGTCGACGCTGGCGATCACCAGGCCACCGGGGATCAGTGACAGATAGGCGAACGCTCCCGCGCCGAGGATCGACATGGCTCGCACGAGTCGCATCGGTCCGAATACTGACGCCACGGTGCGCGCGCGCCCCGCACTGCTTCAATCAGGCGCGGTGCAGGGAGGCGAATTCGATCTGATCCGCGCGCTCCGCCGGCGGATGGCCGAGCTGGGCGCGCCCGACGGCGTCGATCGGCTCGAGCTCGCCAGCGGTGACGACGCCGCGGTGACGCGGTCGCTCGGCGAAGCGGCCACCTCCGTCGACCTCGCGATCGACGGCGTCCACTTCGACCTCGCCTACACCTCGCCCGAGCAGGCCGGACACAAGGCGCTGGCCGCCGCCCTGTCGGACCTCGCGGCGATGGGAGCCGCGCCGGGCGAGGCATACATCGGGCTCGGGCTGCCGGAGGGATTCGGCGACGACGCCTGCCTCGAGCTCGCGACCGGCATCGGCCGGCTCGCGGCGGAGTGCGACGTCGCGGTGGCCGGCGGCGACGTGGCGCGCGCGATGGCGCTCACGCTGGCGATCACGGTCGTCGGGCGCGCCGCGACTTCGGCCGGGTTCATCCCGCGCTCCGGCGCCGTCCCCGGCCAGGCCGTCGTCGTCACCGGTGAGCTCGGAGCGGCCGCGGGGGGCCTCGCTCTCTTGCGCGACCCGGCCCTTGCGGACCGCCTGGACCCGTCGCTCGCCGAGGCCCTCGTGACCGTCCAGCGCACCCCCTCGCCGCGCTTCGACGCCGGGGCCGCGCTCGCCGAGGCCGGCGCGACGGCGATGATCGACATCTCCGATGGGCTGCTGGCCGACGCCGGCCACATCGCCGAGTCGAGCGGCGTCGCGATCGAGATCGATGACGCGGCGGTGCCGATCGGTCTGGGGCTGGCCGAGCTCGAGCGTGCCGGCGGGCCGGAGGCCTTCGAGGCCGCGATCGCCGGGGGCGAGGACTACGAGCTCCTGGCGAGCGTCCCTGACCGGGCGGTCGCCGAGCTCGAGGAGCGCGCTATCGCCCGTGCGGTCGGCGTCGTCGTCGACGGCCCGCCGGGCGAGGTGCGTCTGGCTAGCGGTCGCGTTCCTCGGCGCCGCGGATTCGACGGACTGAGTCGTCCGTGAGCGCCTCGCGCCCACAGCGCACGAGCCGGAGCTTGCACATGATCGCCTCGGCGACCTTTGCCGCGTCAACCTCGTAGCTGGCCGCTGCCAGATTTCGGTTTGCCGTGAAGTCAGTCATCTCTGTCTCATTCCATTGAGTCAGCCCGACCCGGTTCGCTCCATCGAACTCGGCCCCTCCTGTCGAGGCGGACTTTCTCCGTGGTGCCATCTTCATCGTCCCCCCGCCCGACTCGCCTTACTGAACAGCTGTCCACAGCCTGTCAACCAGGGCACCCGACCCTATGTGGCTTCTGGGGTCTGGCCCCCGAGACGGCTTTGCGAAGCCATATTCAGGTCGTCCGATGACCCCCGGGGGCGTCCATCATCCGTCCACTCGCCGCGACTTGCCTCGCCCGGCCGTGTGCCTTTGCGCAAATCGCTCAAGGCCAGGGCGATCAGCGCCAGCTGGGCGCCGAGCCCGAACGCCGCCGCGAGGACGACGCCGAGCCCGAGCCGCCCGTCCCCGATCGCGGCGAGTGCCCACCACGGTGAGCCGCCCCCGAACTGGGGCGAGGCGCTGGCCAGGATCAGGGCGGCGAGTCCCGGCACCGCGGCCGCGAGGACGCCCGCCACGACCAGTGCCCGCCGGCCGGCCCGGGCGTCCCCGTCGAGGAGCAGCCACACGTGCGGCGCGGCCGCCGAGAGCAGGGCGGCGAACGGGTTGAAGAACCACAGCACGAGGGCCGCCAGCGAGCAGGCGAGCCCGGCCCCGGCGACGCACGCCTCGCGCGGGACCCGAGTGGGAACGCGATGGATCGAGACAGCCCACGCCGATGCCACCATCGCGGCGACGATGAGGACGAGGGCGACGATGCCGCCGGCCCCGGCGCCGAACAGCGACGGCAGCGGTGTCTTCAGCGGCGGCAGCAGCCCGACGAGCGAGCAGGCCACGGCGACGGCGATGCCGGCGAGGAGCGGGGCCGTCCGCGTGGCCGCCCAGGACATCGCGGCGCCGGCCCCGTAGCCACGGCGACGGACGCGGAAGGTCGCATCGAGCGCCGCAACCACCGCAGGCAGGATCAGGCACAGGGCGAGAAGCGACAGCGTCCAGCCGGGGATCAGATCGCCCTGGATGACCGCGTAGGTGCCCGGGCCTCGCGGCGGCGGTGTCGCGGACTCGTCGAGCGCCTCGACGGTCGCGATCACCGACTCCGCGACGGCACCGAGCGTTCGCGACGAGGGCTCGGGCTCGCCACCGGCCGAAGGCACTCCGTCGGAGGTCATGCCGACTGCCTCGACGCCCTCGCCGATCAGCACCGCCTGCGGGCCGGACGCGGCGGGCAGCGCCAACCGGGTCAACGACTCGAGCGCGCCGGGCGATCCGGTCTCGAGCCCCGCCTGCTCCTCGAGCGCGGCGGTGGCCGTCGCGACGAGCCCCGCCGGCGGGCTCTCGCGCCCGTCGGAGGCCGACAGGACGTAGGGCGCCCGCGGCTCCGCCGCAGCCGGTGCGCTCAGCGCGACGACCGCCTCCGGCATTCCCGGCAGCCTCTCGAGCAGCTCCTCGACACCGAGGGCGTCGCCCGCGGTGCCCGCGGTCGAGGCGATCGCGAACGTCGCCTCGCGGCGGCCGCCGGCGAGGGCGTCGGCGATCTCGACGAGCGTCCCGGTCGCCTGCGAGGCCTGGTCGGCGGACTCGCCCGCGAGCGCGTTCCGCGGCGCGAGCAGGACGATCGTCCGCTCGCTGTCGCCGGGCAGGATGAGGATCTCGTTCGAGCTTGCGCCATCAGCGGCGTCGACCTCCTGGGACTCCGCCGCGCCGGCGTCGACAGCCGCGAAGCGCTCGGCGACGGCCGCGGCGGCCTCGCGGTCGGCATCTCCGCCCGGGACGCGCTCGCCACCGTCGTCGGGCAGCGCGGCGGCGAACTCGAGCGCGGCCGACGGCGCGATGTCCGCCGGCGGCGCGAGCGCCTCGATCGGCTCGGGCGCCGCCTGGAAGGAGAACAGCGTCACGACCGCCGCGAGCAGCGCCGGGATGAACGCGAACCGGTAGAGGCGAAGATCGACCACGCGCCGCAAGCGGCGGGAGAAACTACCCTGTCGCCGATGCAGCGCCCGGGAGAGAGCGCCCGCACCCGGAGACCCGGAGCGGTGCTTTGAACACACCCCCGGCCTCGGCGCGGATCCTGCTCGTCGACGACGAGCGCTCGATCCAGACGATGCTGGGCTTCCCGCTCCAGAAGGACGGCTACGAGCTCGTCCCGGCGTTGAACGGCCGCGAGGCGCTCGATCGCTTCGCCGACGGCGGGATCGACCTCGTGATCCTCGACCTGATGATGCCCGGCATCGACGGGCTCGAGGTCTGCCGACGGCTTCGCGCGCGGAGCGGTGTCCCGATCATCATCCTGACCGCGCGCGACGACGAGTCGAGCAAGGTCGCCGGGCTCGAGATGGGAGCCGACGACTACATCACCAAGCCGTTCTCGCTGCGCGAGTTCCGCAGCCGGGTCCGCGCCGCTCTGCGCCGTTCGATGATGGCGCCGACCTTCGACGGGCAGGAGCCGATCCGCTCGCACGACCTCGAGATCGATCTCGCCAGGCGCAGCGTCAGCGTCCGCGGGGAGCAGGTCAAGCTGACCTACGTCGAGTTCGAGGTCTTGGTCGCGATGGCGCGCCACCCCGGGCGCGTGTTCACCCGTGAGGCCCTGCTCGAGGCCGTCTGGGGGAGCTCGGAGTACCGCGACACGCGCACGATCGACGTCCACATCCGCCACCTGCGCGAGAAGCTCGAGCGCGACCCGGCGCACCCTGAGTACCTGTTCACCGTTCGCGGCGCGGGCTACGGGTTCCGCGAGGGATGACGAGCACCGCCGGCGCTCGCGGCCGGCGCTTTCGCGTCCGCACGAGCGTCCGCAACCGCCTCGTCCTGTTGTTCTTCGCGATCACCGCCGCGGCGGTCGGCTTCATCTACCTCTACGTCGTCCCGCAGCTCCGCTCGAGCCTCACCGCCGAGCGCCTCGATGCGCTCGAGGACGCCGCGGCCGAGCAGCGCCGCGGGTTCGACAGGCTCATCGCCGACACGCCGGGCGACCGTGCGATCACGGACGCGATCGACGACGTCGCGCGCCAGAGCGGGGCGCGCGTGACGGTCCTCGGCGTCCGCGGCGACGAGCCGGCGTTCGTCATCGGCGACTCCTCGGCCGAGCGCAGCGCGGTCGAGGCCGCCTATCCCGCCGCCCAGGAGGCACTGCGCACGGGTGCCGCGTCGCCGGCGATCGAGCGCGTGGGGGCGACCCGGATCGGCGAGGTCGCGTTCCCGGTCGAGAGCGACGGCGAGCCGGTATGGGCGGTCGTGCTCTCGACCGATCTCGAGCCGGTCGACGAGACCGTCTCGCTCGTCCGCCGCCAGATCGTGATCGCCGGTGTGATCGCGCTCGCGCTCGCGCTCGCGGCGGGCTGGCTCGCGGCCCGCGAGCACGCAGCCCGGTTGCGTCGGCTCGAGCGCGCGGCGTTCCAGATCGCCGGCGGCGACTTCACGCGGCCGATCCGCGTCGACCGCCGCGACGAGGTCGGAGAGATCGCCGTCGCGCTCGACGAGATGCGCGAGCGGCTCGCCCAGCTCGACAACGCGCGCAAGGAGTTCATCGCCAACGCCTCGCACGAGCTGCGAACGCCGATCTTCTCGCTCGGGGGCTTCATCGAGCTGCTCGACGAGGAGGACCCCGACCCCGAGCAGCGGGCCGAGTTCGTGCGGATGATGCGCGGCCAGATCAATCGGCTGACCAAGCTGACGGCGGATCTGCTCGACCTCTCGAAGCTCGACTCGGGCGCGATGGGGATCGAGCTGCGCGAGATCGACGCCGCCCCGCTCATGCGCCGGATCGCGGCCGACTTCGGCCCCGCCGCCGAGCGCCACGGCTCGAGGATCAGCGTCCGCGCTCCCGACGGCGCGCTCGTAATCGCCGATCCGGAGAGGCTGGAGCAGGTGCTGCGTATCCTGATCGACAACGCCTTGAGCCACACCCCTCAGAAAACCCCAGTCCTCGTGTCCGCCGATCGCGGACCGCACGGTCCCCGCCTGCGCGTCTCCGACGAGGGCCCGGGGATCCCCAGCCGGATGCGCTCGCGCGTCTTCGAGCGCTTCTTCGTCGGCGATGACGCCGGTGGCTCCGGCCTCGGCCTGGCGATCGCCTCCGAGCTCTGCCGGCGAATGGACGGACGACTCGAGCTGCGCTCCGAGCGTCGCCGCACGACCTTCGAGATCTTGCTGCCCGCCGCGCCGGTCGCGGCCGAGGCGACGCGGTGAGCTCCGCCAGGGCGCTCCTCGCGGGGCTCGCCGCCCTGCTGCTGGCGCTTGGCCTGATCGCCTGCGGCGGCGGCGACGAAGGCGGCTCGACCACGACGACCGTCGTCGAGTCCTCCGACGGGGATGCGCCGAGCGGCGGACAGGGATCGAAGCCCAGCGCTCCCAGCGCGCCCGTCTCGGGCTCGACGTCCGAGGTCCTCGACGCCTCCGGGATCTACTCCGAGGTCTCGCCGGGCGTCGTGACGATCCTCAGCATCTTCGGGGCCGATCAGACCGAAGACATCGGCGGCCTGGGCGGGGGAGGCGGCGCCGGTCAGGGCTCGGGCTTCGTGCTCGACGACGAGGGCTACATCGCGACGAACGCGCACGTGGTGACGACCGGCTTCGAGTCCGGCCCGACCGCCGACCTCGAGCCCGCCAAGCAGGTCTACATCCAGTTCCAGGACCGAAACCAGGTGCCCGCGGAGATCATCGGCTTCGACCCGTTCGGGGACGTCGCGCTGCTCAAGGTCGATCCCGAGGGCCTCGACCTCCAGCCGCTCAACCTCGGTTCGGAGACCGATCACGAGATCGGCGAGCCGGTGATCGCGATCGGAAGCCCGTTCGGCCAGGACGGGTCGCTGTCGACGGGCATCCTGTCGGCCAACGACCGCTCGATCGATTCCCTCACCCAGTTCACGATCGACGGAGCGCTCCAGACGGACGCCTCGATCAATCCCGGCAACTCGGGAGGTCCGCTGATCGACTCCGAGGGCACGGTCATCGGGATCAACCAGCAGATCAATACGACCTCCGGGGGCAACGAGGGCGTCGGCTTCGCATTGCCGATCGACCTCGCCGAGCGCTCGATCGAGGAGCTGCGCGAGGACGGCGACGTCTCCTACGCCTACCTCGGCGTCTCCACCCAGCCGCTCTATCCGCAGCTCGCCGAGGAGCTCGGACTCGACGTCGACACGGGCGCGCTGGTCGCCGAGATCGTCCCCGGCAGCCCCGCCGACGAGGCCGGCCTCGAGACCGGCGGCGACCCGATCAGCTTCCAGGGCCAGCGCGGGATCCCGTCGGAGGCCGACGTGATCACCGCGGTCGACGGCGAGGAGATCGTCGGGGAGTCGGACCTGCCGGCGTTCATCTCGCGGCTCGACCCCGGTACGGAGGTGACGCTCGACGTCCTGCGAGACGGCGAGACCGAGCAGGTCGACGTGACCCTCGGCGATCGCACCGACGCGGCCGACGCGGGCTGAGCACCCGGGGCGCGCCCGCCGCACGTTTTCGGGTAAGACAGGCGTTGTGAGCGACCCACTCGTCATCGTCTCGAATCGCGGCCCGGCCCAGTTCGAGCGCGGCGAGGACGGCGAGCGCAGCGTCAGCCGCGGCGGCGGCGGGCTCGTGACCGCGCTCTCGGGGCTCGTCGCCCACCGCAAGGCGCTGTGGATCGCCTCGGCGATGTCCGAGAAGGACGTCGAGGTCGCGCGCGAGACGGACACGGGGACCGTGTCGCTCGACCTCGACGGCGTCGAGTACGACATCTGCCTCGTCGAGTCCGACCCCGAGGCCTATGACGGCTTCTACAACGTGATCGCGAACCCGATCCTGTGGTTCATCCAGCACTACCTCTGGGACCTCTCCAACGCGCCGGACATCCGCCAGGAGGAGTCCGACGCCTGGGACGAGGGCTACGTGGCGGTCAACCGCGACATCGCCCGCGCGGTGATCGACCAGATATCCGAGCTCGACTCACCGCTCGTGATGCTCCACGACTACCACCTCTACACGTGCCCGGGCCACATCCGCGAGCAGCGGCCCGACGTCTTCCTGCACCACTTCGTCCACATCCCGTGGTCGCAGCCCGACTCGTGGCGGATCCTGCCGATGCGCATGCGCGAGGCGATCTTCCACGGGATGCTCGCCAACGACATCATCGGCTTCCACACCCGCGCGTACTGCCGCAACTTCCTGCACTGCTGCGCGGAGCTGCTCGACCTCGAGGTCGACTTCGAGAACTGGTCGGTCTCCTACGACGGACGCGAGGTCTGGGTCCGCGCCTATCCGCTCGGTATCGACCGCGCGCGGCTCGATCGCGCCGCCTCCTCCGACGACGTCAAGGGCTACGAGGAGGAGCTCCTCAAGCGCCGTCGCGAGCATCTGATCATCCGCGTCGACCGCGCCGATCTGTCGAAGAACGTCCTGCGCGGATTCACCGCCTTCGACACGTTCCTCACCCAGCACCCGGAGTTCCGCGAGAAGGTCACGTTCATCGCCCACCTCCAGCCGTCGCGGCAGGACGTCGCCGAGTACCGCGAGTACCTCGAGCGGATCGAGGCGCTCGTCGCGGTCGTCAACCACCGCCACGGCACCACCGACTGGATGCCGATCGACCTGCGGATCTACGAGAACTTCCCGGAGGCGGTCGCGCGCTACAAGCAGTTCGACCTGCTGATGGTCAACGCGATCTTCGACGGCATGAACCTCGTCGCCAAGGAGGCGCCGGCGGTCAACGAGGTCGACGGTGTCCTGATGCTGAGCGAGAACACCGGCTCGCACGAGGAGATCGGCGACCTCGCGCTGACCGTCAACCCGTTCGACATCCAAGAGCAGGCCGACGCGATCCACACCGCTCTGACGATGGACGCCGAGGAGCGAAGCCGGCGCGCCGAGGGCCTGCGCGAGATCGTCTTCTCGCGCAGCCCGGGCGACTGGATCGACGATCAGATGACCGACATCGAGGCGAAGCGCTCTGGCTGAGAAGGTCCTCGTCCGCGACGCCCGCCGAAGCGACGAGGACGCGCTGCGGCGGATCAGGCACGAGGCCTGGAGTCCGGCAGGCAGCCCCGGCGACCAGCCGCCGCGCGACCGTCCGTTCCTCGAGGCGCTCGATCGCGACGAGACCGTGCTCGTCGCCGTCCTCGGCGGCGAGCTCGCCGGCTACGCGCAGTTCGGTACGCCGACGCCGAATCGCTCGAACCGCCACGTCCGGCAGCTGAACGGCATCGACGTCGACCCCGCCTTCCGTCGCCGCGGCGTCGCGACCGCGCTTCTCGACGCGGTGGCGCGCAAGGCCGAGTACGCCGGCGCGAAGCGGCTGACGCTGCGCGTCTTCTCAACCAACACCGGCGCGATCGCCATGTACGAGAGCTTCGGCTTCGAGCCCGAGGGCGTGCTGCGAGGAGAGTTCGAGATCGACGGACAGCTCGTCGACGACCAGCTCATGGCGCTCCCCCTGCCGCGCCCGCGGTCCTCGCACCCGCCGGCCGACGACGACTGACAAGGAACCTCACGGGCGCACCTCGATCCGCTTGACCGGCGAGACGCCGCGGGCGTAGGGGTAGCCGGGCTGGGCCGGCACGAGCGCACGGAACCGGTAGCGCCGTCCCGATGTCGTGGCTCGGAACCGGTAGCGGGCGCCGAAGCGCCCGCGCTCGGAGGTGCGGCCCGAGCGGACCTCGAGCCAGCGCCCGTCAGCGCGCGCCTCGAGCCGCACCCGGACGCCGTCGCGGTTCGGTCCCGACACCCGGACCCGGAACCGCGCGCGCTCGCCGTTTCGGACCCGCCGCGGGCGAACGTCCAGGGTCGGGCGGGCGGGCTCGCGGAGTCGCAGCATCCGCTCCGTCACGTCGCGCGGATCGGTCCAGAAGGCGATTCGCAGCTCGCGGTTCGGGCCGCGGCCGAGCTGTGCGCGGAATTCGCCGCCGGGGCCTGTTCGCGGCGTGGCGAGGATGCGCTCCGGTCTGCCGGGGAGCAGAACCCGGGTCGCGACGCACACGGTGCGCCCCTCGAGTCCGGCGCCGCCGGCGCCGAGCAGGCGTCCCCGGACCTCGCGCTCGCCGCCGCTGCGGATGACCCTGGCGCCTATCTCGCCCTGTCCGCCCTGCTCGGAGATCGGACAGGCGTTGTCGATCCGGACCGAGCCCGTTCGGCAGGCGTCGTTAGCGCGGCTTCGCTGCGCCCAGTCGGCGGCGCACACGCGGATCCGATTCGGTCCCTGGCGGAACTCCGTGGCGTTCGTGTCGATCGTGAACTCCGGGTCCGTCGAGCGCGGGCAGGGCTTCAGGCGCCGCGCGACGTTGGCGTCCTTGTCGCAGTCCGCGATCCGCGTCCCGACGACACGCCCGTTGACCTCGAGCGCGACGCGGTGAACGCCGGCCCCGAGATCGGACGCCCGCGCGGCGATGAGCTGCGTTCCGCGGCGCGATCCCTTCGCCAGCAACGGGCCGGAGATCGAGAGCTGCGGGCGGATCGCGTCGATCACGGTCATCGCGAGCGAGCGGATCACGGCGACCGAGCGCGCGCCTTCGCCGCACCCACCCGCGCGCTCGCAGCGCAGACCCGCCCAGAGGCGCGCCGCGCCGCCGCCACCCCAGGCGATCCGCCGCGCGCCGTCGAGCGTCCAGCGCCGCGTCTTTCCGCCGGCGCGGATCTCGGCGCTCGCCCGGTGCCCGGCGTGCGCGCGACCCCGCGCGCGGGCATCGATCCGAGTCACGCGGACACCATCGGGTACGTCCAGGCTCCATCCGCCGCGCGCCCCGCGACGCGCGCGACGGCTCTCGTGGCGCGTCGCGAGGCCGCGCCCGGAGCAGCCGCCGCGACCCGCGTAGCCACCGCGTCCCTCGAAGCGCAGATCACCGCGGCCCGCCTCGGGGCCGCACTCGACGACGCGATAGGTCCCGGCGCCCGCGGGCGGTGGGCCCGTCGCGCAGAACGCGATCGCGACGATCGCGAGCGCGGCGAGCGCCGTGATCCGGAGGCCAATGATGTTTCGGTGTGTCCTGGTCATTCCGTGTTGCTCCAGTTGTGGTGCTCGGGTCTTCGGTTCAGCCTTCGAATCCGAACTCGCCGCCGGGCGGCGGCGGGTCCGGCGGCGGCGGGGCGGGAGAGGGCACGGGTGGCGCAGGAGGGGCCGCGGCGGGCGGGGTGCGGGTGGCGGCGGCGGAGGCGCAGCCGGGGTCGCCGGGGGCGCGGCCGGCGGCGATGGCGACGGCGGAGCCGGCGTCGAGGCCGACTCAGCGCCGGGTCGTGCCGGGTGCTCGGGAACGCGGTCACGCCGACCCCGATCGCGTTCGACCTCGCGCTCGGCCCGGCGCCGGCGAGCGGCCGCGGCCTTCCGCTCGCGCGCCTGTGCGCGACGCCGCTCGAGGGCACGCCGTCGCGCTGGCCCGCGGGCACCGGGCTCCGCCCTGCCCGGGTCGGCGGGTGCGATGGATGCGCTCGTTGCGACGCCGCTCAGGCCGAGGTCGTCGGGGAGCTCCGGGGGTGCCGGTTCGAGTAGGCCCGGACCGAACGCGACGGCGACGAGGACCGCCGCGCCGATCGCCACGAGGCGCGCGATGCTCGACCAGCGGATCCGGGTCGCTCCCACGCCGCTTCCAACCCCGAGGCCGCGCGGCGCGCCCCCGGACCGACGGACCACTTTCGCCCTGACCGCGCGAGATCGGGGCTATAGTCGTCCGCCGCTTTGAGCGCCCACGCGAAGACACCTGATTACGAGCTCGTCCTGCTGCTCGATCCCGAGGCCGAGGAAGAGCGCCGCGAGGAGATCACCACCGCCGCCCGCGGTCGCATCGAGTCCGAGGGTCACCTCGGCACCGAGGCGAACTGGGGCAACCGCAAGCTCTCCTACGAGATCGGCGGGCGCGAGGAGGCCGAGTACCGGTTCTTCCGCTTCCAGGCTCCGAGTCAGGTCCTCGAGGATCTCGATCACTCGCTGAAGATCACCGACGGCGTCCTGCGCTTCCGGCTCTTCAAGGTCGACCCGCGTGCGCCCGTGACCGAGCCGCCGCCCCCCGCGCCGCTGGGTCAGCCCCGCGAGGGCGGACGCCGCGAGGGCGGACGTCGCGACCGCGACGGTGGCGGGCGTGGCGATCGCGGTCCGCGCCGCGACGAGCCCGCTCGCGCCTAACTCACCCGCGTCGCCACCCGGACCCGGCTCTACGGGCCACCGAGCTGTCGACAAAGTCGCGCTGTTTGCGCCGTCTCTCCAACGATCCTTCGCGGGGCCGGAGAATCGCGCCGGACCGGACCCTATGCTCGAAAACAGAGCGTAAGCCCTCCGAAAGGACTGATTCAAAGTGGCGACTAGCAACATCAACCGGGTGCTGATCACCGGCAACCTGACCCGGGATCCGGAGCTCCGCGAGCTTCCCTCCGGGAACTCCCTCTGCAAGCTCCGCGTGGCCGTGAACTCGCGGCGCAAGGACCAGAGCGGCCAGTGGGTCGACAAGCCCAACTACTTCGACGTCACCGTCTGGGGCGCGCAGGGTCAGAACTGCGCCACCTACCTCAGCCGTGGGCGCCCGGTCGCCATCGACGGCCGCCTCGACTGGCGCGAGTGGGAGACCGACGGCGTCAAGCGCCAGGCGGTCGAGATCATCGCCGACACGGTCCAGTTCCTCGGCAGCCGCGACGACGCCGGTGGCGGCAGCTACGGCGGCCAGGCTCAGGGTGGCGGTTTCGGCGGCTCCGACGTCCCGACGGACACGTCGGACTTCGACCGCGCGCCGGTCGGCGCCGGCTCGAGCGCGAGCGACGACGAGATCCCGTTCTAGGAGCGAGATCGGACAGCCGGGCGTCCATCCGGGCGCCCGGCCGGTCGTGGCTATCATGCGGGATCCGCGCCGCCGTCCTCGGCGGCGCATCCACGATCGAATGCTTCGCACTCGCGACAAGACTTCCCCGGAGGCTCGCTGATGGCCCGTAAGCAGCGCGCGGCCCCGACGAGCACCTCGACCCGCCGACGTGGCGGGCGCATGAGTGATCGCGGCCGGCCCCGCAAGTACACAAAGCTCGGTGTCGAGGAGATCGACTACAAGGATCTGACGACCCTGCGCCGGTTCATCTCCGATCGCGGCAAGGTCCGCTCACGTCGCGTGACCGGTCTCTCGCGCGAGCACCAGCAGCAGCTCGGCCTCGCGGTCAAGCGTGCGCGCGAGCTCGGCATGCTCCCCTACGTCGGAGACAGGTAGGCCGCTGTGGCTCAGGCGATCCTGCTCAAGGACGTTGAGAACCTCGGGTCCGCCGGCGAGGCGGTCGAGGTCTCGTCGGGCTATCTGCGCAACTTCCTCGAGCCCCGCAAGCTCGCCCAGCCGGCGACGGCGGGTGCACTCGAGCAGGCGCGCCAGAAGCGCGAGAAGGCCGAGCGCGCCGCCCAGGAGGCGCTCGAGCGTGCCGGCGAGACCGCCGCTCTGCTCGGCAAGACCGTGCTGACGATCCAGCACCGCGCCGGCGAGGACGGGCGCCTCTACGGCTCCGTCACCTCGCAGGAGATCTCGCAGGCGATTCGCGAGGCCCGTGGCCTTCGCATCGACCGCAAGCGCATCAACCTGCCCGAGCCGATCCGCCAGACCGGGACCTACATGGTCGAGGTCGACGTCGCGGGCGGCGCAAAGGCGAAGGTCAAGACGATCGTCGCCGAGGCGCGCTAGCGCCTCGAGGCCGCAGACTGCGGGAGTGCCGGCGACGGCGCTCCGGCCGTTTTCTTCCGTCTTTGCAGGGTCGCCTCTGAGCGACCGCTCGCGGCGCGCTTAGATCGACGCCCCACGTCTACGTCCGACGTGGGGCGCACCCTTCGCGGGTGGGCTTCTATCCACCAGACGACCCGCCCGCCGCGCACGGGCGCAGAGGAGACATGGCCTCGATCGACGCCACCACACCACCCCAGAATCTCGAGGCCGAGGAGTCGGTGCTCGGGGCGATGATGGTGTCGGAGTCGGCGATCTCGGCGGTGCTGCTCGACACGCGGCTGCGCAAGGAGGACTTCTACCGCCACTCCCACCGGCTGATCTTCGGCGCGGCGCTCGGCCTCCACGACGACTCCGAGCCCGTCGACGCCCTGACGGTCTCGGCCTGGCTCGAGGAGAAGGGCGAGCTCGCCGAGGCCGGCGGCAAGGAGGCGGTCTCGCATCTCGCCTCGACCGTCCCGGCGGCCGGCAACGCGGCCCACTACGCGAAGATCGTCAAGGCCAACTCGCTGCTCAGGCGGCTGCTCGAGACCTCGCACAAGGTCCAGAAGTCGGTCTTCGAGCACGAGGGCGAGCCGCAGGAGCTGCTCGAGCGCGCCCAGTCGGATCTGTTCAAGGTCGCGACCGAGGACACGACGAAGGACTTCACCAAGCTCGAGGACATCCTCCTCGCCGAGGTCACTCGCCTCGAGGAGCTCTCGACCGGCAAGCGCCAGATGACCGGCACCCGGTCGGGGTTCGTCGACCTCGACGAGCTCCTCGGCGGCTTCCAGCCCGGCAACATGATCGTCCTCGCGGCGCGGCCCTCGATCGGCAAGTCGGCGCTCGTCGTCAACATCGCCGAGAACGCCGCGCTCAAGGACGGCAAGACGGTCGCCTTCTTCTCACTCGAGATGTCGGAGACCGAGCTCGCGCACCGCTTCATCGCCAGCCGGGCGCGGATCGCCGGCGACCTGCTTCGCAAGGGCAAGGTCTCCGAGTCGAAGTGGCCCAGGGTCATGAAGGCGATGAACGAGCTCAACGAGCTGCCGCTCTGGCTCGACGACTCGTCGGACCTCTCGATGCTCGAGCTGCGCGCGAAGTGCCGGCGCCTGGCGACGACCGAGGGTCAGCTCGGGCTCGTGATCGTCGACTACATGCAGCTGATGCGCCCTGAGGACCCGAAGGTGAACCGCGTCGAGCAGGTCGGCCAGATCTCGCGCGGTCTCAAGATCCTCGCCAAGGAGCTGAACGTCCCGGTGATCGGGCTCTCGCAGCTCTCGCGAACCCCCGAGACCCGCCCCGACAAGCGCCCGATCCTCTCCGACCTGCGCGAGTCCGGGAACATCGAGCAGGACGCCGACGTCGTCATGTTCATCTACCGCGACGCGGTCTACAACGAGGAGGCCGAGCCCTCGGAGGCCGAGCTGATCATCGCCAAGCACCGAAACGGCCCGGTCGGCAAGGTCGATCTGAACTTCCTCGGTCTCTATCCGCTGTTCGGCAACCCGCCCGGGCGCGGTCGCGATCCGGGTCCGATGCCGCCGGTCGAGGTCCCGGAGCCCGCGGCTGCCGGCGGCGATCTCGGCGGCGGAGCCGGCGACTACGACGATGTCTTCTAGATGAGCGGCGTCGCCCGAATCCCCAACGCCTCGGACTACCCGTGCCCGTACGGCCGCTGCGACGGCAGCGGCTGGATCCTCGATGACGAGAACTTCACCGCCGAGTGCGAGTGCCGGGCCGAGCGCAACGCTCGCCGGCGCCAGCGTGGCGTCGCCTCGGCGATCCCGGCTCGCTACCGCGGGGTCTCCTTCGATCGCCCGCCGATCTCCGACATCGCCCGCAAGCCCGAGGGGCGCCACGTCGTCGACACGGTGCGCCGCTACGTCGAGGATCTCGACGCCCAGCTCGCGGCCGGCCGCGGCCTCTGGTTCATGGGCGACGTCGGGACCGGCAAGACGAGCCTCGCGATGCTGATCAGCCAGTACGCCTCGCAGGCCAGGCGGACGACCGCCATCTACTCGCTGCCACGCCTGCTGGCACGGATCCGGCGCACGTTCGACGCCGATCCGGGCGAGGAGTCCTACCTGTCGTTCTTCGAGCGGCTGACGTCGGTCGACCTGCTCCAGATCGACGACCTCGGCGCGGAGAAGAGCTCGGAGTGGGTGCTCGAGCAGCTCTACGCGCTGATCGATGAGCGCTACGTCTCAGAGCGCGCGGTCGTCGTCACGACGAACCTCGACCTGCCCGAACTCGAGGCGCAGATCGGGCCGCGGACGGTCTCGCGGCTGATCGAGATCTGCGGCGACCCGCTGCGGCTCGTCGGCGACGATCTGCGCCTCCACGGCGAGGACACGCGCTTCCGCGCCGCATGAGCGCGCGCTCGCGCTCATAAGATCAGCCACGCGATGCCGGCCACGGTCATAGTCGGGACCCAGTGGGGTGACGAGGGCAAGGGCAAGATCACCGATCTGCTCGCGACCGACGCCGACCTCATCTTCCGCTTCCAGGGCGGCAACAACGCCGGCCACACGATCATCCGCGACGGCGAGGTATTCAAGCTCCATCTGATCCCCTCGGGGATCCTCTATCCCGACAAGCTGTGTGCGATCGGCAACGGCGTCGTGATCGACCCGAACGTCCTGACCGGTGAGATCGACGGGCTGCGCCGCCGCGGGATCAACATGTCGAACCTGCGGATCTCGGCGAACGCGCACCTGATCATGCCCTACCACGTGATGCTCGACACGGCCGGTGAGGCGAAGCTCGGCAAGCGCGAGATCGGCACCACCAAGCGCGGCATCGGCCCCTGCTACGCCGACAAGGCATCGCGGGTCGGGATCCGGGTCCAGGACCTGCTCGACCCGAAGATCCTGCGAAAGAAGATCCTCGCCGCGCTCGAGGGCAAGCAGCAGGCGCTGCGTCCCTATGCACGCGACCCGCGCCTCGACCTCCAGACGATGACCGAGGAGTACCTGCGCTTCGGCCACCGCCTCGAGCCCTACATCGCCGACACCGCGAAGCTCTGCTGGGACACGCTCGATCGCAACGGACGGATCCTCTTCGAGGGCGCCCAGGCGGCGATGCTCGATCTCGACCACGGGACCTATCCCTTCGTCACCTCGTCGAATCCGGTCGCCGGCTCGGCCTGCATCGGCGCCGGCGTCGGCCCGACCGACATCGACTCGGTCTGGGGCATCGCCAAGGCCTACGCGACGCGGGTCGGCGCCGGCCCCTTCCCCTCCGAGCTCGACGACGAGCTCGGCGCGCGGATCCGCGAGGTCGGCGGCGAGCGCGGGACGACCACCGGGCGCGACCGCCGGGTCGGCTGGATGGACCTCGTCGCGCTGCGCTACGCGGTTCGCCTCAACGCGATCTCATCGCTCGTGATCACGAAGCTCGACGTCCTCCAGGGCATCCATCCGCTGCGCGTGGCGACCCGCTACCGCCACGCCGAGGGCGCGATCTTCGACGAGTTCCCCTACCACCAGACGATCATCAACTCCGTCAGCGCCTCGTATGAGGAGCTGCCGGGCTTCGACGAGGACATCGGCGAGGTCCGCACGATCGAGGAGCTGCCGGAGAACGCTCGCGCCTACCTCGACTTCATCGCCGATTTCGTCGGCGTCCCGATCCGGCTCGTCGGCGTCGGGCCGGGACGCGAGCAGATCGCGATGCGGGCGGGCGACCGTCTGCTCGCGGCTGCCTGAGCGGCCCACAGCCCCTCCCGCGGCGCGCCGATAAGCTGCCGCGCGCATGTTCGAGAAGGTGCTCGTAGCCAACCGCGGCGAGATCGCGGTCCGCGTAATCAGGACGCTCAAGGAGATGGGTATCGGCTCGGTCGCCGTCTACTCCGAGGCCGACCGGGAGACGATCCCGGTCCGGGTCGCCGACGAGGCGCACCTGCTGGGCCCCGCGACACCGGCCGAGAGCTATCTCAACATCGAGCGGATCATCGAGGTCTGCAAGGAGTCCGGCGCCGAGGCGGTCCACCCCGGCTACGGCTTCCTGGCTGAGAACGCGACCTTCGCCCGCGCCTGCGAGGAGGCGGGGATCGTCTGGATCGGTCCGCCGCCCTCGGCGATCGAGGCGATGGGTTCGAAGACGAAGGCCCGCGAGATCATGCAGAAGGCCGACGTTCCGATCGTGCCGGGCTCGACCGAGCCCTCGCCGGACGTCGACGCAGCCCGCGAGCGCGCCGAGGAGATCGGCTATCCGATCGCCTGCAAGGCGGCCGGCGGCGGTGGCGGCAAGGGCTTCCGCGTCGCGATGTCGGCCGACGAGCTCGCCGACGCCTTCGAGGGCGCCGCGCGCGAGGGCGAGAAGTTCTTCTCCGACCCGACCGTCTACCTCGAGCGCTACCTCGAGGACCCGCGCCACGTCGAGGTCCAGGTGCTCGCCGACTCGCACGGCAACGTCATCCACCTCGGCGAGCGCGACTGCTCGATCCAGCGCCGCCACCAGAAGCTGATCGAGGAGGCCCCGGCCCCGCACGTCGACGAGGAGATGCGAGCGCGGATCGGCAAGATCGCGACCGATGCCGCCGAGGCCGTCGGCTATCGCGGCGCCGGGACCGTCGAGGGAATGCAGGTCGGCGAGGACTACTTCTTCCTCGAGATGAACACCCGCGTCCAGGTCGAGCACTGCGTGACGGAGATGGTCACCGGCATCGACATCGTCCGCGAGCAGATCCGGATCGCCGCCGGCGAGGAGCTCTCGATCCTGCAGGAGCAGCTCGAGATGCGCGGGCACGCGATCGAGTGCCGGATCAACGCCGAGGCGGCCCACAAGAACTTCGCCCCGGCGCCGGGCAAGATCACCGACTACATCGAGCCCTCGGGACCGGGCGTCCGCGTCGACTCGGGCCTCGAGGCGGGCTCGGAGGTCACGCCGCTCTACGACCCGATGGTCGCGAAGCTGATCACCTGGGACGTCGACCGCGGTCGCGCCACCGCGCGGATGATCCGCGCGCTCGACGAGTACCGGATCGAGCCGCTCACGACCCTGATCGGATTCCACAAGGCGATCCTCGCCACCGAGCAGTGGCGGAACGCCGAGACCTGCCGCGACCTCGTCGGCGACAGGGACTGGCTCAAGTCGCTCAAGCCGCCTGAGGCGCCGGCGCCCTCGGGCGACGACGAGGACGCCGAGGAGCTCACCGAGCGCACCTACCAGGTCGAGGTCGACGGTCGCCTCCACGCCGTCAAGGTGATCGGCGCCGCGCCGGTCGGCGCGGTCGCGGCCGGGCCCGCCGCCGGCGCGAAGCGCCCGCCGAAGCGCGAGCGCTCGAAGTCGGGCGGCGGCGGTGGCGGTGGCAACGGCCTCGCTTCGCCGCTTCAGGGAACGATCCTGAAGGTCGCCGTCGAAAAGGACGCCGAGGTCGCCGAGGGCGATCTGATCTGCGTCATCGAGGCGATGAAGATGGAGAACGAGATCACCGCCCACAAGGCGGGCAAGGTGACCGAGCTCGCGGTCTCCGAGGGTGCGTCGGTCGCCTCAGGCGATCCGATCTGCACGATCGAGTAGCTCGTGGCTCCCCCGGCGATCGAGGGGATGCCGTGGCGCTCGCCGACCGACGAGGGCCGCCGTGAGCTGAGCACCAGGCCGAAGGTCCCGCTTCCGCCCGGACGTATCCCGCTGCGCCGAAACGGCGTCCTTCGCAAGCAGTGGCGCTGGGTCGGCGCCTTCTCCGACGAGATCGCCGTCTGCGCCGCGCGTGTGAAGGTCGGCCCGATCGGCCAGGTCTTCTGGGCGATCCACGAGCGCGAGACCGGAGCGCTTCACGAGGACGTCTCGCTCCGCCTGCCCGCCGCGCGCGGCGGAGTCTGGACCGAGGCCCCGAAGGACTCCGGCAAGACCGGCATCCGCGATCACTCGCCCGACCACGGCTCGGTCGTCCGGATCGAGGGCAAGACGGCCGCGGGAGAGAGGATCCGCGGCTTCCTGCGCTTCGGCGGCGGCGAGTGGGTCGCGGCGGTCTGTCCCGCCGAGCCCGAGGGCAACTACGTCTGGACGCGAAAGCGCGCCGGGCACGAGGTCGGGATCGACATCCGGATCGGCGACCGGCGGATCGAGCAGACGGGTCGCGGCGTCGAGGACGAGACGCTGGGCTACCACCCCCACCACACCGTCTGGGGTTGGTCGGCCGGTGTCGGGCAGACGAAGGACGGCCGGGCGGTCGCCTGGAACCTCGTCGCCGGCGTCAACGACCCGCCCGAGCTAAGCGAGCGCGCGATCTGGATCGACGGGGAGCCGTCCGAGCCGGGCCCGGTGACGTTCGACGGCACGAGCGCGGTCCGCGGCGCCGACGGCTCCGAGCTCCGCTTCACCGCCGAGGCCGAACGCACGATGGCCGACTCCAAGCCGTTCGTCTCCTACGAGCTCTCACAGCCGCTCGGGCGCTTCGAGGGAACCCTGCCGGGCGGCATCGAGCTCGCGCCAGGCGCCCTGGGCGTGATGGAAAGCCAAGACGCTCGCTGGTAGGCGGTCTGTCTCCGCCCGGGCGGAGCCTGCAAAGCGGCGCCAGTCGGGGTCATCGGTCGGTCGTGTGCGAAGCACACTTCCCTCCCTGCTTCCCCCGACTGCCTTGCTTTTCGGCCCTGTTCGGTAGACGCTCGTCAGCCGACGATCTGCCACCGCCATGGTGGCTCTTCGGCCTTCGTGAATCGGAAGTGGTTGCGGCGGGGGAGGGTCTCGAGCGGGACGAGTGCCGGGACGTCTGACTCGAGCAGGGGCGTCGACTCGTAGGTCGCGACCTCGCCCGCCGGGAGCGAGCGGACGACCCGCTCCCAGCCGAGGGTCGGCCGGTAGAGCCAGTATGTGATCTCGACTCCGCCGCCGGTCGCGCGACGCGTGTCTTCCACCGAGACGAACGCGGTCGTCCGCCGGTTCGACGCTGTGAGCCGCGGCGACCCCGGCCCCGGCGCCGCGCAGGTCGTGCTCCGGCAGCGCCGGAAGTCGACCGGCAAGAGCGCGCCGGAGCCCGCCGAGGTCGCGCTCGGCTCCGGGGCGAGGGCGCGGACGGCGCCGGCCACCGCGCGGCCGTAGGCCGTCGTCAGCGGATCGCGCCAGCAGGTGTCCGAGAGGACGGCCGCGCAGCGGATCCTCCGTGTCACCGACTCGCCGAGCTCGCGCGCGTTGCGCTCGCCGCCGCCGGCCGCGAAGGCCGAGATCGCGGCGAGCAGGAGCAGCGCGAGCAGGCAGACGAGCCCGGCGTGCTCGACGCTCGCCGTACCTCGTTCGGAGCGCCCGGCGGCCATCCGCCGACGCTAGGCGCGACGAGCGCGCCGGTGGCGCGCTCGTCGTGACGATTGACTCCCGGCCCGCAGGCGCGGGCACGGCGCTCGGCCTAGGAGAGCCCCTGGCGGGCTTCGCGGACGAGCGTGACCGCCTCGGGGAACACGATCCGGATCGCGTCCCGGACCTGCTTCGCCTGATCGTCGGAGGAGCCCTGGAGGTTGAGCCGGTTGATCGAAGCGACGGTCATGTCGACCGCGAGCTTGATCGCGTTGTCGGCCCAGGCGACCTTCTGGGCGCCCTGCATCTGCTCGGCCATCTCCGCCAGCCGCTCACGCAGCTCGTCCGGGTCGCCGCCGAAGAGGTTTCCGAATCCACCTTCCATGTCACCCAGGATAGGCCCGCCAGGTCCTGGCGCGGAAGCGATTGACGGCCGGGTAATCGCCGACGGCCGGGGTACGTCGTGCGCCATGCCACTACCCACCGCCTCGCCGAGCTCAGCCGCCCTCGTCACCGGAGCCTCGTCCGGCATCGGCGCCGAGATCGCGCGACGGCTCGCGCTGCGCGGGCACGGCGTGATCCTCGTCGCCCGCCGCGAGGACCGGCTGCGCGAGCTGGCCGACGAGCTCACCCGTCAGCACGACGTCCGCGCCGAGACCGTCGGCGCCGACCTCGAGACCGAAGAGGGCCGCGACGCGATGGCGGCCGCGGTCGAGAGGCTGGGCCTCGACGTCGAGGTGCTCGTCAACAACGCCGGGTTCGGCGACAGCGGGCGGTTGCACCGCGCCGAGCGCGAGAAGCTGTTGCGGATGGTGAGGCTCAACTGCGAGGCGCTGATCGACCTGCAGTCGCGCTATGTCGCGCCGATGGTCGAGCGCGGGCGGGGCGCCGTGCTCAACATCGCGTCGATGGCGGGGATGCAGCCGATACCGGGGACCGCCGCCTACGCCGCGACGAAGGCCTTCGTGCTCTCGCTGTCCGAAGCGACCCACGCCGAGCTCGCGAGCAGCGGCGTCACCGTCACGGCGGTCTGCCCCGGGCCCGTCCGGACCGAGTTCGGCGAGGTCGCCGGGGTCGAGGAGCACCACCTCCCCGAGCGCTACTGGGCGACGGCCGACGACGTCGCCGAGGAGGCGATCTCGGGCGCCGAGCGCGGCAAGCGGGTCGTCGTGCCCGGCGGGCTCATCAACCGCGTCGGCGCGCTCGCGGGCCATCACTCGCCGCGCGCGATCCAGCTTCCGCTCACGCGGCGCCTCTGGGAGGGCAACACCTAGGCGATCGGGTAGCGCCTCGGCATGCGCGATCTGATCATCACCCAGAACATCTCCCTCGACGGCGTCATCGACGCGGCCGGTGGCTGGTTCACCGCCGAGAACGACAAGCCCGAGGGCGACGCGGATCAGATGAGCGCCAATCGCGAGCACTTCGAGGCCGCCGACGCCTTCCTCTGCGGGCGAACGACGTTCGAGGAGATGCGCGGATTCTGGCCGCACCAGACCGACGATGAGACCGGCGTCTCCGACTACCTCAACCGGGTGGCCAAGTACGTCGTCTCGAGAACGCTCGCCGACCCGGGGTGGGAGAACACGACGGCCCTCGCGGGCGACCCGGCCGAGGAGGTGGCCGAGCTCAAGCGCGCCGAAGGCCGCGACATCGTCGTGACCGGCAGCATGACCCTGCTGCCGACGCTGATCGACGCCGGTCTCGTCGACGAGTTCCGACTCTTCACCTATCCCGTCGTGCTCGGGAGCGGCGGCCGCCTGTTCGCGGACCGGACCGGCCTCGGCCGGCTCGAGACCGTCGAGGTGCGGCCGTTCTCGAACGGCGTCGTTCTCTCCCGCTACCGGACGGGCTGATCGCTCTCGCGCCCGCCGATCCTCGCCGGGTCGGCGAGCGAGGCCTCGGCGCGGATCTCGCCGCCGCGACGGACGAACGAGGCGAGAAGCTCGAGCGGCGCGGAGAACACGACGATGAACGGCGTCGCGAGGACCGTCGCGATCCAGTCCGTGTAGAAGCGCAGGCGCCCGCTCGTCGCCGGGGTGATGCGGCCGGCACGCGCCTCGCGGGCGAAGTTCGGGTGGAAGGTCAGCCCGTTGACGAGCGTCTGCCACATCCGCCGCTGCGCCGCGCGGGTCCGGGGGTAGCTGATCGAGCCGAGGGTGCGCCCGCATTCGCGCGTTAGCAGCGCCAGCGAGCGCGGCGTCAGCAGGAACGAGCCCGGCGCCTCGCGGATCGCCGCCCAGCCCTCGAGTCCGATCGATGCCTGCCAGCTGGCGCGGTTCGGCGTCTGGATCGCGAGCGCGCCCGATGCCTCGGGCGTCGAGATCGCTGCGAGCTCGGCCTCCAGGTCGATCCCACGACCGCGCGGGAGAGCCAGGCCGCAGTCCTCGCAGCGGTCGACGATCGTCTCGGGCGCGCCGTCCGGGATCGGCATCCCGACGGTCGCCCCGCGCGCGGTCGAGAGCGTCAGCCATCCGTAGAGCTGGGCGCGACAGAGCGGGCAGCGGCCCGGCTTCGAGGCCTTCTCCTGTTCGGGCTCCGGCTCCGCCCACGCACGGCGCGGGCTCATCTCCCCGCGGCTCCGTTCTCGGTGCGCAAACGCATGCCCGAATCGTAGGCACGGCGGAGCCTCGCCTCGCATCGGCTAGGTTGCGGCCCCGATGCCCTCGACGCCCGCCCAGCGCGCCCGGATCGACCGCTTCGAGACGGTGATCAGGATCGCCTCGCCCGCGTTCAATCTCGTCCTCGCCGCCGGCGATCGGCTGTCGCGGATCGTCGGGCAGGACGAGCCCGTCTACCCCCTGCGCCCGCCCGGCCAGGCGTTCGAGCTCGACCGGCTTGCGAAGGAGAGCCGCGAGCGGCTCGCCGCGCAGCGCGCCGAGCGCGAGCGGATCGCGTCGGGTCAGGCCGATGAGCAGGTCGGCGCGCAGATCGGTGCCGACGCGTCCGGAGCCGGCGAGGATCAGCCGCGAGAGCCGGAGGCGGAGGCGGACGAGGGGTCCGCCGAACCGGATCCCGACTCGGCACCGGCCTTCGACGCCGAAGCGGTGTTCGAGGACGGGGGCGACTCGGCTCCCCGCTCGGGCGCCGGCGCGTAGTTCTTTCGCCGGAAGAGGTCGTCGCTGAGCGACGCGACGCGGTCGAGGAAGAGCAGGCCGTCGAGGTGGTCGAGCTCGTGGAGGACACAGCGCGCCTCGAAGCCCTCCGACCAGAACTCACCACCGGCGTGCGCGACGCGGATCCGGGTCGCGCGGCGGACGTTCGCCGTCAGGTCGGGGATCGAGAGGCAGCCCTCACGCGCGAGCTCGGAGCCCTCGGCCTCGAGCACCCGCGGGTTGGCGAGGACGACTAGGCCGTTGGAGCTCTCGGGCTCCTTGCGGTGCCCGGTCACGTCGACGATCGCGAGCCGCGCGCGCTCGCCGATCTGCGGGGCGGCGATGCCGACGCAGCCGGGGAACGAGCGCATCGTGTCGATCAGGTCCTCGGCCAGCGCGTCGACGCGGTCCGTCTGGACGGGCTCCATCACCTCCTTGAGGATCGGATCCGGGTAGGTGAGGACCTCGCGGACCGCCATAGGTGCCCTGTCGGCCTAGAGCGCCTCGGAGTCGAGCTCGGACAGGCTCAACTCGAGGCCCTGCTCACTCGCGACCGCGTCGAGCGCCGTCGCCAGCTCACCGGCGTCGAGTCCGCCGAGCTCGAGCTCGAGCAGCATCGCGTAGATCGGATCGGCCTCGGGGCCGACGAGCCGGGTCTCGAGCCCGGTCACGTTGACGTCGTTCGCGGCGAGCGCCTCCGTGACGGCGCTGACGATCCCCGGGTGGTCGGCGCCGTAGACGCTCAGGACGTGCGTCGGCTCGGGACGCTCGGGCGCATCGTCGGATATCGGACTCGAGCCGATGTGCTCGAGGTCGAGGTCGAGCTTGACGCGCTCGAGGGCGCTTGCGAGGCCCTCTCGCGACGCGTCGGGAACCTCAGCGATCAGCATGACCGCGAAGTGTCCGCGCATGATCGCCATCCGCGAGTCGGCGAGGTTCGCGTCGAGCGCGAGCAGCTCGCGCGTCAGCGCGGCGACGATCCCCGGTCGGTCGCGTCCGATGGCCGTGACTGCGTGAAGCGGCACGCGCCGTAAGATAGGCGCCCCTCGCCGTCCGTGCGACCGAGGGCCCCGACGCCTGTGCTGAGCCGAGAAGCCACCCTCGAACGCGAGCGCCGCTGGGCGCGCCTCGCCGCCATCTCGGCGATCCTCGTGCCGATCCTGTTCGTGCCGCAGCGCTTCCTGCTCGGCCAGTTCATCGGCCCGGTCGGCGGCCTCGAGACCGACGTCCTGCCCTACATCCAGGCGAACTCCTCCGAGCTCTTCCTGCTCCAGACCCTTCGCGGGTTGTCATTCGTCGCGATGATCGCGCCGCTGATGTACCTCTTCTACGCGGCCCGCGCCCGTTCGGACCGCGTCTCGCCGGCGCTCGTCGCCTTCGTGTTCATCGGGCCGCTGCTGTTCGCGGTCCAGGCGATCCTGACCGCGGTGGCCCAGCAGGGTCTCGTCGACGACTTCGTCGCCGAGGTCTCGCGCGGCGGCGACGTCTACGGCCTGCTGCGCTCGCTTGGCACCGACTCGACCCTGTCGTCGACGGCGAGCACGATCCTGCTGCCCGCGATCCTCGGCCTCATGGTGGCGATGATCTACGTCCCGCTCCAGGCGATGCGGACCGGCCTGTTGACACGTTTCTCGGCGACCTTCGCGATGGCGCTTGCGGCGAGCATGCTCCTGCTGAGCGGCTTCTTCGGCGTCCCGCTCGACATCCCGATCCTGTTCATGTCGTTCTGGTTCCTGTTCGTCGGCCTCTTGATCCTCGGTGTCGGCCCGCGCCGTCCGCCGGCCTGGGACGCCGGCGTCGCGATGCCGTGGCCGAAGCCCGGCGAGGAGGCGCGACCCGTCGAGCAGCCGGCCCGGCCGGAGGAGTTCGGCGGCTCGAGGGACGAGGGCGAGGGCGAGGGCGAGTTCGGCCGCACCGAGCCTGCGGTGAACCCGAACGCCGCGCGCCGCGAGCGCGCGAAGCGGAAGCGCCGAAAGCAGCGCCGGGGGTAGACGAAGCCGACCTCCCGGCGTGGGTCGGCCAAGGTCCTAGTCTCGACTAGGTGAAGTTCCGCGTCGCGCTCCTCAGCCTGCTCGTCACCGTGCTCGCCCCGCCCATCGCTTCCGCTTCGGTAGTCGATAAACGGACGGCGGGGAGCCCGGAGACCGTCTCCAACTACTGGACGAAGGCGCGGATGAAGGCGGCGATACCGGTTGGGAGCGCTGGCGCCACACCGGATCTCACCCCGCTCGCGGCCCAACAGACGCGAGGCAGCGGGGTCCGTGCCGAGCAGGTCGCCGACCCCTCCGCAGACGAAGTGCGGATGCACGGCAGGGCCTTCTTCAAGATGGATGGCTTCAACTTCGTCTGCTCGGCGACAGTCATCGACTCGGCGACCGGCTCGGTCGTTTGGACAGCCGGACATTGCGTCGAGGAGGGACGGCGCGGCGGCTTCGCGCGTCGTTGGGCCTTTGTTCCCGCCTACGAGAACGGAGACGCCCCGTTCGGCGTATGGAGCGCGCGCAAGCTGGCGACTACGCCCCAGTTCGGACGCCGCGGAGACCTCAGCTACGACCTAGGCGCAGCCAAGGTGCGAAAGCGCGGCGGGAAATCAATCTCGTCGGTGGTCGGCGAGCGCGACCTCGCGTTCGGCAAGGCGCCCAGGCAGATTCAAAGCTTCGGCTATCCGGCTGAGCCGAATCGGGCTACGGGTCAGCAGTTCAACGGCGAGCGTGAGTACAGCTGTTCGTCGTCACTTCGCAAACGCGTCCGCGCCGGCAATGGTCCGAAAGTGATGCGAATCGGCTGCGACATGACGGCTGGCGCGAGTGGCGGGGGCTGGCTTGCGCCGAACGGCGATGTGATCGGAGTTCTCAGCTTTGCGCGAACCACGTCGCGCGAGAACTGGGACAACCGCGACAACAACTCGCCGTTCCTCGGCAGCGCGGCGCGCAAGCTCTATCGCTCGATCGCTCGCTGAGTACGGTTAGCCGGTCATCTAGCCGAGCGCTTGCGCTCGGTCCTGATCTCGCCGAGCAGCCGCTCGAGGCGCGGGTCGACCGAGTGGTCGACGTGGGTCATCGCCGCGGCGATCGCGGGGTGGACGGCACCGATCTCGCGGTGCATCTCCTGCGCGACGGCGCGGTAGCCCGGGTGGCCCTCGCGACCTGAGCGCAACTCGCAGACGTGCATCGCCTCACGCGCGTTGAGGTCGAGCCAGTAGCGGATCCTGTAGCCGAGGCAGAGCGCGTAGGGCGCCTGATCGGCGAGGCCGGCCTCGCGCAGACGTTCGTACTCGGCCCGCGAGATCTCGAGCGCGCGCTCGTACTCCTCGCCCGCTCCGGCCTCGCGGACCTCCTCCGGCACGCCGGCACCCAGGTCCGGCGTCAGCGCCTGCCACTGGCAGGTCAGGAGTCGGTGGCGCTGGAGGTCGCGGAAGCCGCCGTAGTCGGAGACGATCTCGAACCGGTAGCGAACGGCCTCCCAGCCGCGACCGGGGCGGTGGCGCCGGTTCGCGCGCTCGCCGACGAGCTCGGCTATCAGCGCCGCGCGCTCGTCCGCCGGCAGCGCGTCGACCCGAGCGCGGACCTCGGACTCCGACAACGACGAGCTCTCGACGAGGCTCGACGTCAGCAGCGCCGACTCGTCGCCGTCCACGTGGATCAGCCGGACCGACGGGCGCGCCGCCTCGTCGCGGCGGTCGAGTCCGAGCCGCGAGACGAGCGAGCCGGCGCGCTCACGGCGCTCGCCGAGGAACCCGATCCACTCGCCGCCGCGCTCCGGCCGCCGGACACGCGAGACGAAGCTCGGGATGACCGTCTCGAGCTCACCGAGCAGCAGCTCGCCGTAGTTGCGCGCTTCTGGCAGCGGCGAGGCCATGAGGCGCATGACTAGGCCCTCGAGCGCCTGCCCGGATCCATAGATGCCGACGTGGCTGAGCGTCGCGGCGGGAAGCAGGCCGCGCAGCAAGTCGAGTGCTTTGGCGCGGATGGATCCCTGCCACGCGCGCTCTGGCTCGTCGCCACGCGGCCAGCGCTCGCCCGCCCACGCGGTCACGCGCTCGAGCGCACCGGAGTAGATCCGGAAGAGCTCGTCCATCGCCGCCTCGTACTCGGGCCCGAGCTCGGCGTCGCGGTAGTAGCGAAAGCCGGCGCCGGGCTCGTCGGACATCGGCCGGTCGTAGGCGATGTAGCGCGTCGACTGCTCGAGGTAGGCGGCGAGCCGGCCGCGCTGGAGGATCTTCGTCAGCAGATTCGAGGCCCACTCGCAGGCGACGTGGGCGCCGCCGACCTGGGCGATCGAGTCGTCGCCGTAGCCGACGAAGACGCGTTCGTAGAGGCCGGCGGCCCGCTGGCCCTCGTGGCCGTCGAGCGCGCCGAGCGCGATCGGCATCTCGCCTGCGAACTCGTCGAGGTAGAGCCGGCGCAGGGTTCCGGGGTAGCGCGAGTAGCGGGCGAACATCGCGCCCTTGACCGTCTCGGGCAGGTTCGTGATCGCGAACACCGGCCGGTCGAGGTTCGAGAAGTGAGGCTCGAGCAGCGCTCGCTCATCCTTCGTGAAGCTCTCGACCGGGTAGCGCATCGGGCTGGTCAGCCTAGGTGCGCGGGCGGCGGGAGGGGGGGGCGGAGCCGGCGGCCGCCGAAGGTCGCTCTCAGACGACCGGCGCCGGCGGTTCCTCGCCGTCGAGCACGGCGACGACGTTGCGGGCGACGAGCCGCGCCATCTCGTCTCGCGCCGTCCGCGTCGCCGACCCGACGTGGGGCAGCAGGACGCAGCGCGGCGCCTCGAGCAGCTCGGTCGGCACCTCGGGCTCGTTCGGGTAGACGTCGAGCCCGGCCGCTCCGAGACGCCTGTCCTCGAGCGCCGAGGCGAGCTCGGCCGCGTCGACGAGCGTCCCGCGCGAGGTGTTGACGAGGACGCCGCGCTCGCCGATCGCGTCGAGCTCGTCGCGTCCGATCATGTCGCGCGTCTCCTCGCCGCCGGGGGCGTGGAGGCTGACGAAGTCGCTACGGGTGAGCAGGTCGTCGAGCTCGGTTTGCTCGGCACCGAGCTCGCTCTCGGCGTCCGGCTTCGGCGAGCGTGACGTGTAGAGGATGCGGCCGGCCGCGGGGCGGATCAGCTCGGCGTAGCGGCGGCCGATCCGGCCGAGCCCGACGACGCCGAAGGTCGCGCCGGAGAGCTCGAGTCCGACGTAGCCCTCCGGCTCCCAGCCCGTCCAGCGACCCTCGCGAAGGTCGGTCTCGGCGTGGTGGAACAGGCGCGCGGCGGCGTAGGTGAGACCGACCGCGAGCTCGGCGGTCGCGTCGGTCAGGACGTCGGGGGTGTTCGTGACGCGGATCCCGCGGCGCTCGCACCCGGCGACGTCGATGTTGTCGTAGCCCACCGCGAAGTTCGAGACGACGCGCAGCCCGTCGCCCGCCGCGTCGAGGAGCTCGGCGTCGACCTTCTCGCCGACGTCGCCGACGATCGCGTCGGCGCCCGCGACGAGCTCGGTCAGCTCCTCGCGGGTGATCCCTACGTGACCGGAGCGAACCTCGCAGCGTTCCTCGAGGAGCTCCACGCCGGCCTCGGGGAGCGCCCGCATGATCGCGACGAGCGGCCGGCCGCCGTCAGTCCCTGCCTCTGCCATGTCCATGGCGCTACCCGGTGCGCTTGGCCGGATCACAGGACGTGTGCAAAGCTTGGGGCAGGGTGGAGGTCAAGGGCCGTCAACAGGTTCAGAGCCTGGAGGAAGGCATGGATGTCGACGAGTCGTCGGCCAACGACGCGCGCGCCGACTACGCGTCGACCCTCGTGGGTGTCGGGATCGTCTACTTCCTCTTCGGTGCCTGGCTGATGATCTCGCCGTTCTTCATCGACTACGGCGATACGGGGCTCGACCTCAACCCGGTGATCAGCGGCGCCGTGCTCGCCGCGATCGGGCTGATCCGCCTGACCGGCTCCTACGCCTCGCAGGTTCTCTCGCTGCTCGGTGCGCTCGTCGGTCTGTGGATCATCATCTCCGGCTTCGTGATCTCCGAGACCGTCGTCGGCACCTGGAACCTCGGCGTGACCGGGGCGATCGCCGTCGTGCTCACGTTCGTCGCCGAGGCGGCGACGATCGAGGCGCCGAGGCGCTCGCGCGGCTGAACACCGCGGCGGGATGACGGACGCCGACCGGGCGCAAGAGCGGCCTGGCGCCGAGCTGATCCCCGCCCTCGGCGACCGCGCGGCTCTCGTCCTCCGGGCACCGGCGAGTCTCGTCGGCGGCCTCGACACCGACGCCGTCCTCCAGGCGCTGCTGGCCGATGCGCGCGATGCGACCGGCGCCGAGTCGGCCGCGGTGGCGATCGACTCCGAGTCCGGCGACGGCATCGAGCGACTCGTCTTCTCGGGTCCGCAGGGCAGCTCGCGCTCGCGCACCTGGCGGCCGGGCGACCCCACCGCGGATGGGGGTGGCGCCCCGGGCCCCGCTCCGCTCGAGTTCGAGCTCAAGAGTCGCGGCGAGCGCCTCGGCACGCTGTTTCTGTTCCAGCCGTCCGAGGGGCTCGAGGCGGCCGGGCTTCACGCTGCCGAGCTCTTCGCGCCGCTCGCCTCGATCGCCGTCGCCGAGCACCGGCTTCGCGAGCGCCTGCGCCGCGGCGCCGGGGAGTCCGAGCGCGCGTCGCGGGCGCTCGAGGCATCGACTTCGATGGCGCGCGCGGTCGGCGGTGTCACCGAGCTCGACCGTGTCCTCGGGACGATCGCGCGCCGCGCACGCGCGCTCGTCGAGGCGAGGACGGTGCTCGTCCTGCTCGGAGAGCATTCCGAGCTCGAGATCGTCGTCGCGACGGGTGAGTTCGAGCGCTCGGCGCTCGGCTCGCGGCTCGAGCTCGGCGGCGGCTGGGGCCGGGTGCTGCGAAGCGAGGGCGCCGAGCGGATCGGGCCGGGCGAGCCAGAGGCGGAGCTGTCGGCCCGCGAGCTCGGGGTCGACGCACGCGCGGCGCTGATCGCGCCGCTTCGATTCCGCGGCAGACGGCTCGGGGTGATCGCGGCGTTCGACCGGCTCGAGGACGGGCCCGAGTTCGACCCCGACGACGCCGGGCTGATGGTCTCGTTCGCGACGAGCGCGGCGACCGCGGTCGCCACGGCGCAGTCGGTCGCCGCCGATCGGCTGCGAAACAGCATCGAGTCCTCGGAGCGCGAGCGCGGTCGCTGGGCACGCGAGCTCCACGACGAGACGCTCCAGGGCCTCGGCGCCCTGCGCCTGCTGCTCTCCGCGGCGCTCGGCCGCGACGAGGCGCAGCTTCGATCGCGCGTCTCCTCCGCCGTCGAGCAGCTCGAGACGGAGATCGCCAACCTCCGCGGCCTGATCGCCGAGCTGCGGCCGGGCGCGCTCGACCAGCTCGGGCTGGCCGACGCGATCGAGGGCCTCGCCGACCACCACCGCGAGACGACCGGCATCGACGTCGAGGCCACGGTCGGCACCTGCCGGGACATGGAGCTCGATCCCGAGCTCGAGAGCGGTGTCTACCGGGTCGTCCAGGAGGCGCTGACCAACGTCGCCAAGCACGCGCGAGCCTCCCACGTGAGCGTCGCCGTCGAGTGCGACGGTCAGGCGCTGCGGCTCGAGGTCGCCGACGACGGAGCCGGCTTCGACACGGGCGATCCGAACGCCGGCTTCGGGCTGCTCGGGATGCGCGAGCGGGTCGAGCTCGCGGGGGGCAGCCTCGAGCTCGAGTCGGCGCCCGGGGTCGGGACGCGCCTGGCCGCCGAGCTGCCGCTCGCGACACCGGCGCGGCGCTAGGCCTCCGAGCCCTCCTCGTCGCGGACGAGCCCGTTGCGAAGCGCGTAGCGGACGAGCTCGGAGCGCTTCGACATTCCGAGCTTCCGCTGCAGGTGCGAGCGGTGGGACTCGACGGTCCTGACGCTGAGGAAGAGCTCGGCCGCGATCTCGCCGTTCGTGTAGCCGAGCGCCACGAGCCTGAGGATCTCCGTCTCGCGGTCCGACAGCGCGTGGCGTGGCTGGCCCTGCTCGGCCGCGAGCCTTGCGCCGAGCTCGGGCTGGAGGTAGGTGCGGCTCTCGGCGGCGAGGCGCACGGCCTTGACGAGCTCCGAGTCGGCGGCCTCCTTGAGGATGTAGCCCTGGACCCCGGCCTGCATCGCCTCGCGCGCGAACGCCGTCTCGGCCTGCATCGTGAGGATCACGACCTTCGTATCGGGCGAAGCCTCGGAGATCCGGTCGACCGAGCGGATCGAGGGGCCACCCGGCATGTTGAGGTCGAGCACGAGGACGTCTGGCCGGTGGCCGCGCACGTAGCGGATCGTCGACTCGACGTCGCCCGCCTCGGCGAGGACCTCCATGTCCTGCTCGGCGTCGAGCAGCATGCGGAGCGCGCTGCGCACGACGGCGTGGTCGTCGGCGAGGACGAGCGTGATCGGGCTCGCCGCGTTCTCGGCGCCGGCTTCTTCGCTCGCGGCCATCCGCGGACCCTACCCCTGTCGAGGCCTGACGAGCAGCGCCTGCGATGCGCCGCCCAGCAGACCGCGCTCGTCGAACAGCCGCGTCTCGCTCGTCCCGATGCCGTCGCCGGAGATCTCGGTCTCGGCGTCCATGCCGACCCACTCGCCGACGGGCTCGCGAGCGAGGTGGATGGCGACGTCGACGTTGATGAACAGCCACCGCTGCCAGTCGAGCGCCGAGCCGATGCCGCTCCCCGAGTCGGCGACGACCAGCACGCGCTCGAGCGGTGAGAGCGGCTGGCCCTCGAGGATCGGTCGCGGGCAGCGCGTCCAGGCGAGCGCCGGCCCGGGGTCGAGGAAGTAGCCCGAGGCGAACCGGAACTCGAGCGAGCGGTCGTAGCCCTGTCCGCCGGTCTGGAAGAACGGGTCGGCCGGCTCGACGTCCTGAGGCGCGGGGATCTCGGGGCCGGCGGGGATCGTCTCGGCCTCGGGCGCGAGCTCCGACGTCGCGATCCGCCAGCCGCGAGCGAGCATCACCGGGACGCCGTCGGCCGTCATCTCGGCCTCGAGCAGCTCGACGTTCCGACCGCCCCGGACCGTTCGCGTCGCGACCTCGAGCGGCGCCAGCGGCACCGGCCTGAGGATCTCGAGCACGGTTCGGGCGAGCCGCCGCGCAGTATCGCCGGGCGTGCGCTCGTGGCGCTCGAGGATGCCGCCGAGGAGCGCGGACGGCGGACCCGCGTGCTGGGCGCCGGGATCCCACGGGCCGCGGGTGAGCTCGGACGGGATGTAGAGCCCGTCGGCGTCGCGCGCGAAATACGGCTGCTCGGACACGGCGGCGGATCCTAGGCTTGGAGGTGTCACCAGGGCGTCGTCCCGAGCCCCGGCGGGTAGTTCCATTGTGGACGACGTAACGCGACGAAAGGCGCTTGACGAAACCATGGAGAAGGTTCAGAAGTCAGAGCAGGAGTGGCGGTCCGAGCTGACGCCCGAGCAGTACGAGGTGCTCCGCAAGCAGGGCACCGAGCGCGCCTTCACAGGCGCCTACCACGACGAGAAGACCCCCGGCGTCTACCGCTGCGCGGGCTGCGGCGCCGAGCTGTTCTCCTCGGACACGAAGTACGACTCGGGAACCGGCTGGCCGAGCTTCTACCAGCCGCTCGAGTCCGAGGCGGTCGAGACGGAGACCGACCGCAGCCTGTTCATGAAGCGCACCGAGGTCCACTGCTCGCGCTGCGGCGGCCACCTCGGTCACATCTTCGACGACGGCCCGAACCCGACCGGCAAGCGCTACTGCATCAACAGCTGTTCGCTCGAGCTCGACCCGAGCTAGGGCGCGGTCCGCGCGGCGCCTCGGCTGGGGCGCCGCCGGGTGGTGGCGTTCATTCGGGGCGTCGGTGATGGTGCGGCAGGTGGTCTGATTGCACCGAGGGGAGCACCCTGGGTGCGCCCGGGTGGGTCCGGGCGCCGGCGGTGAAGCAGAGGCGGATTGGTGCCCCTGTAGGGCACCGGGGTGACATTGCTCCCTTTGCGCGGCTCCGAACCCGCACGAAACCCGCGCAGACGCCCGCGGGAGACGGACCAGCTCCCAACGGAAGCCCAGCTCCGGGCCCCTACCTGACTTGGCCACGGCGCCGGCGGACGACCACCGACAAGCCGAGCCCTAGCCCGAACCGCCTAGCTCGACCCCGCCCCGATCACCTCGGGCGCCCCGGCCTCGACCAGCGCCGCGGGCAGGCGGACCGAGCCGTCGGCCTGCTGGCCGTTTTCGATCAGGGCGATCAGGGTGCGGCCGACGGCGGTCGCTGTTCCGTTGACCGTGTGGCAGAAGCGCGGCTGCGCCTTCGGTTCGGGCCGGTAGCGGGCTCCGAGGCGACGGGTCTGGAAGTCGGTCGTGTTCGAGGTCGAGGTCAGCTCGCGATAGCGGCCCTGACTCGGGATCCAGGCCTCGCAGTCGAACTTCCGGAACGCCGGGTTGCCGAGGTCGCCGACCGCGATGTCGACCACGCGGTAGGGGATCTCGAGCGCGCCGAGGATCCGCTCCTCGATGGCGAGCAGGCGCTCGTGCTCGGCTTCCGACTCGTCGGGCTCGACGAACGAGAACATCTCGACCTTCTCGAACTGATGGACGCGGAAGATCCCGCGCGTGTCGCGGCCGGCGGCCCCGGCCTCGCGGCGAAAGCACGGCGAGACGCCGGCGTAGCGCAGCGGCAGTGACCCGGGCTCGAGGATCTCGTCGGCGTGGAGCGAGGCGATCGAGACCTCCGAGGTCCCGACGAGGAACAGCTCGTCGCGCTCGACCTCGTAGATCATCTCGCGCTCGCCCGGGAAGTACCCCGTCCCGTAGAGCGCCTCCTCGCGGACGAGGACCGGCGGCACGACCGGCGTGAACCCCTCACCGCGCAGGACCTCGACGGCGAAGCGGATCAGCGCCAGCTCGACGGTCACCAGGTCGCCGAGCAGGTAGGCGAATCGCGACCCGGACATCGCCGCGGCCTTCTCGGTCTCGATCCAGCCGTGCTCGAGCCCGATCTCGAGGTGGTCGCGGACCTCGAAGTCGAAGTCGCGCGGCTTCCCGACCTCACGCAGGACCCGTGCGTCCTCGTCGGAGTCGCCGTCCGGGATGTCGGGGTGGGCGAGGTTCGGAAGCCGCGCCGCCTTCTCGTTCAGCTCGGACTCGACCTCGGCCAGCTCGGCCTCCATGCGCTTGAGCTCGGCCGAGAGCTCGCGCATCGCCGCGATCGGCCCGTCGGCGTCCTCGCCTGCGCGCTTGGCCTGCGCGATCTCCTCCGAGACGGTGTTGCGGCGCCCGCGTCCCTCCTCGAGCCCGGGGATCAGCTCGCGCCGGCGCGAGTCGAGCTCGAGGACCTCATCGAGTGCTTCACCCGCTCCGCGGCGCTCCAGCGATGCGCGGACGGGGGCCGGGTCGTCGCGGATCGCACGCAGGTCGAGCATCGCTCCGAGGCTATGAGATGCGCGCGGCCGCCGCCGGGCGGGACGCGGAGGGCGCTACTGGTCCTCGGCGTCCGTCGACGGGGTCGGCGGGCGGTCGATCTCCGAGCCGGCGGTGTCGGCGACGAACTGCGCGACGGCCTCGGCCTCCTCGCCGACGACGATGTTCTGGGGCATGATCGAGCCCGAGAAGCCGCCGTTTCGGATCGCGTAGAGAACGTCCTCGGGGTTCTCGGCGCGCTCGTCGAGGTTCGGCCCCTGGTTTCGCAGCTCACGGTCGGCCGAGCCGAGGGCTCCGGCGGCGCTCAGCGTGTGGCAGCCCGAGCAGCGCTCGGCGAAGATCACGGCCCCGTCGTAATTGGGGTCGTTCGAGGCGACTTCGAGCCCTTCGGTACCGCACGCGGTCCCGAGCAGGGCGACGGCGGTCAGGGCTGTGGCGAGGGCGGTCCGGCGCATGCGTCGCGGCATCATACTTTTCGACGCCTACGTGGTCCCGACGAGCGACAGCTTCCGGTCGGCGATGGCCGGGCTGCCGACCGGTGTCGCGGTCGTCACGGCCGCCGCTCCCGACCCCTCGGGCGCGACCGTGAACGCGGTCGGGTCGCTGTCTCTGAGCCCTCCGCTGATCCTCGCGTGCCTCGATGTCCGCTCGCGAACCCTCGCCGCCGTCCGCTCGCAGCAGAGGTTCGCGGTCAACGTCCTGCACGCGGGTCAGGCCGACCTCGCCCGGCGCTTCGCGTCGCGCGAGGACCCGGCGGCGAAGTGGGAGGGGGTCGCCTGGCGGAACAGCGACGGTCTGCCGCGGGTCGACTCGGTCGCCGTCTTCGCGGCCTGCGAGGTCTGGGCGATCCACGCGGCCGGCGACCACGAGATCCTGATCGGCGAGGTCTCCGAGATCGAGCTCGACGAGACCGCCGAGCCGCTGGTCTTCTGGCGCGGCGAGTACGGCGGGCTCGGCCGCGAGGCCTTCGGGGCGCGCCGGCGCTCCGGCGGCGGCGACTAGGCGGCGCGGCTAGCCGGAGGTGGCCGGGTTCTCGATCCGCGCTTCCTCGCCGACCGGATAGCCGAGCTCGGCCAGGAACTCGCCGGCGACGGCCTCGAAGTCGAGTCGCTGGCTCTCAGAGATCCGGGTGCGCCACTGTCCGACGAGGCTGGGATCGATCGCCCTGACGGTGCTGCGGTGCATCATCCGGCGGTCCTCGGCACGACGCGGCTCGTCGCCGTCGGCCTTCGTCAGGTCGCGGTCGATCTCCGCCATCCGCTGCTCGGCGCGCTCCTCGTGGTGGAGCATCGCGGGGTCGAAGTCGAGCTCGATGAACTCGCAGACGTTTCGCAACGTCACCTCGGGCTCGAGGACGAGATCCTCGTAGCGGACCTCGATGTAGCGATTGAGCCCCGGCGCCTGGCGACGCGCGTGGCGCACGCCGCGGCGCCACTGGCGCGCGACGCGTCCGGGCTGCGGTTCGAAGCGCTTCGTCCGCGAGGTCAGGACGTCACGGCCATCGCGGATCAGATGGATGAACGCGGCCTCGGGCAGAACGCGCTGGATCTGCTTCATCGATCCGGCGTACTGCGGAGTCTTGTCGCCCCAGCGGGTCGCGCCCTGGCTCTCGGCGTAGAGCTCGTAGAAGCGGCGGAGCACCGCGCGCAGCCCGGGGTTGCCGGTCTGGACCCGCTCCCTCAGGTCGGCCGCTTCGAGGCCGAAGTCGGGCCAGCGGGGGTGCTCGACGATCAGGTCGCAGAGCTGCTCTGCGCCGGCGCCGCGGCGCCGGCCGGCGATGATCAGCTCGGGCAGGAAGTGGGTCTCCGGTGGGATCGCGAGATCCGGGTGGACGTCCAGCATCAGTCGCAGCAGCGTCGTGCCCGAGCGCGGGACGCCGACGATGAAGGGCGCCGGCGGACGTCCGGGACGCCGCCGCGGAGCGTTCTTCTCCGCGTCGCGCTTCAGCTTGGCGCGCCGCTTGTGGCCGGGTAGGAGCAAGGGTGCGAGGGTAGTGGCGCCGTCACCCGGCGCGGGACATTCTTCACCAAATCAATAGGAAAGGGTGCGAGCGGACCTGGATCGGGGCTGCGTCTCACAGGAAGGGAGTCGTCTCGACCGCTCTCAGGACGAGGAACAGGGTCAGACCGGCACCGACGGACATGATCCCGGTCTCGCGTCGCACGATCGCCATCGCGAGCGTTCGCTGACGGTCCGGCGGCAGCGACTCGAAGTCGAGCCCCACGAGCTCGCGGCCCGCGGCGCCGGCGCGGACGCCCTCGGCGAGCAGCGTGACGAGCAGCGGCAGGATCCCGTAGAGGTAGTGCAGGTCGGCGGCGGCGCTGCCGAGCAGGATCAGCAGCCCGCCGAGCAGGACCTGGACGACGACGCTCGCCTGCGCGACCCGCAGCACGTACCAGAAGACGACCGAGGGGCGGCGTCGCAGCCACGAGACGCCGCCGATCGCGAACGCCGCGAAGTTCGCGGCGACGACGAGCAACCCGACGATCAGATGGACCGTGACCATCTCGGCATCGTCGCCTATCGCGACGCTCGAGGGCGGATCCGGCCATTCGAGCCGGCCTCGTAAACCCGCCCGGAAGGGTCGGGTTTATGGCTTGGTCAGTGCGAAAAGCTACTATGTAGCAACTTGATACAAAGTGGGTGTATAAACGCCTCGTGAAGCCCGGCCGACGCTCGGCCGCGCGTTTCGCGAGGAGGAATCCGAACTGGGACGCCCCACGTGCTGAGCAGCTATCTCCCCGTGCTCGTATTCGCCTTCCTCGGCATCGCGGTGGGCACCGTCTTCGCGCTGCTCAACGGGCTGATCGGGGCGAAGGCGACCGAGCGGCGCTCGAAGCGCGACCCGTACGAGTGCGGCCTGCCGAGCGAGGTCACGAAGACGTTCCGCTTCGGGATCAGCTTCTACATGGTCGCGATGCTGTTCATCCTGTTCGATATCGAGGTCGTCTTCCTCTATCCCGTCGGGGTGATCCTGAGCTCGGCGGACTCGATCTTCGTCCTCGCCGAGGTGGTCGTCTTCATCGTCTTGCTGATGGTCGCCCTCGTCTACGTGTGGCGCCGGGGTGCGCTCGATTGGAAGTGAAGCGCGAGAAGATCCGGGCGCATTCGCCGCTCGACCAGCCGCGCTCGCCCGAGGAGTTGCGGATCAAGCAGCTGCGCGCCCGCGACATGCTGCGCGGCGACCTCGATCAGGTCGCGCTCGAGCAGCACGTCGAGGAGTCGGTGCTGGCGACGACGTTCCAGAAGCTGCTCGCCTGGGGCGCATCGAGCTCGATGTTCCCGGCGACCTTCGGTCTCGCCTGCTGCGCGATCGAGATGATGTCCCAGGTCTCCTCGCGCTACGACATCGCGCGCTTCGGAGCCGAGGCCTCGCGGGCCTCCCCGCGCCAGGCCGACTTCCTGATCCTGTCGGGCCGGGTCTCGATCAAGATGGCGCCGGTCGTCCGCCGGATCTACGACCAGATGCTCGAGCCGCGCTGGGTGATCGCGATGGGTGCCTGCTCGTCCTCGGGCGGCATGTTCGCCAACTACGCCGTCATCCAGGGCGCCGACAAGGTGATCCCGGTCGACGTCCACGTCCCGGGCTGCCCGCCGCGCCCCGAGGCGCTCATGTACGGCTTCACCAAGCTCCAGCGCAAGATCAAGGGCAACCCCGACCAGGGTTGGCGGGCCCGCTACAACGCTGCCGGCACCGAGGAGTGGGCGCGCGAGGACCTGATCACCGATTCGCCGGGTGACGCATCGAACGCGGCCTATGAGCGGGCGCGCCGGATGGTCTCGTCGACCGCGCCGCTGGAGGCCGACCGCTCCGTCGCCCCGGACGAGGGCTTCGAGAACCGAGGGCAGTCCTGATGCCGGACGCTCCCGGGCTCGAGCTGATGGCGATCGAGATCGAGGCCGACCACCCCGGCGCGATCCTCGGCACCTACCACGAGCACGGCTGCGCCTGCCTGATCGCCGATCCCGCGCAGATCCGCGGCGTCCTCGCCTGGCTGCGCGAGGCGCCGAGCCACCGCTACACGTTCCTCGCGAGCGTCCACGCGGCCGACTACATGCCCGCCGAGCCGCGTTTCGGCGTCCACTACGAGCTGCTCAACCGCGATCGCGTCGAGCGGATTCGCGTTCGGGCCGCGCTCCCCGATCCGCCCGAGGGCCTGCCGGAGATCGAGTCGGTCGTCGACATGTTCCCGAGCGCCGAGTTCCAGGAGCGCGAGGCGTTCGACTTCTTCGGGATCGTCTTCCGCGGCCATCCCGACCTGCGCCGGATCCTGATGCCCGAGGACTACGTCGGCTGGCCGCAGCGCCGCGACTTCCCGGTCGGCGGCGAGCCGGTGATCTTCACGAACACCGAGCACCAGGTGCCGGGCTGGTACCGCTAGGAGGCTCTCCGATGGCGATCACCGACAAGCCGACCCCGCCCGGGCGCCCCGGACGCACGAAGGACGAGCCGCCTCAGCGACCCGAGGGCGGCGACCCGACGTTCGACGCCCACGGCGGCGACGTCATCGCCCGCACCGAGGCTCAGATCGTCGGCACCTCGCAGGTCGAGCGCAGCGACGCCGGCGAGACGCTCGAGTTCGAGCAGGAGCTGATGACGATCAACATGGGGCCGCACCACCCGGCGACCCATGGCGTCCTGCGGCTGCTCGTCTCGCTCCAGGGCGAGACCGTGATCGACCTCAAGCCGATCATGGGCTACGTCCACACCGGGATCGAGAAGTCGTGCGAGGACAAGGCCTACTGGAAGGTCATCCCGTTCATCGAGCGGATGGACTACCTCTCGTACTTCTTCAACATGCAGGCCTACTGCGGTGCGGTCGAGCGGATGCTCGAGCTCGAGATCCCGTCGCGAGCCCAGTACCTGCGGATCATCCACATGGAGCTCAACCGGATCCACTCGCATCTGGTCTGGCTCGGCACGACCGCGCTCGACCTCGGCGCGATCTCGATGTTCTGGTACTGCTTCAACGTCCGCGACCGGATCCTCGACCTGTTCGAGATGTCGGCCGGCCAGCGGATGCACACCCGCTACTTCCAGGTCGGCGGCGTGATGGAGGACATCCCGCTCGGCTTCGAGGAGAAGGTGCTCGCGTTCTGCGCCGAGATGCCCGAGCGCGTCTCCCAGTACGAGGCGCTGCTCGACAAGAACGAGATCTTCCTCCAGCGCACGCGCGGGATCGGGATCGTCTCCCGCGAGCGGCTGCTCGAGCTCGGCGTCACCGGCCCGCTGCTGCGCGCGACCGGCGAGCCGTGGGACCTGCGCAAGGTCTCCGACTACCTGCCCTACCGCGACTTCGACTTCAAGGTCCCGGTCGGCACCGTCGGCGACAACTACGACCGCTACCGCGTCCGCGTCCAGGAGATCCGCGAGTCGGTGCGGATCATCGAGCAGGCCGTCCTGGGGCTGCCCGACGGCCCGTGGGTCGCCGACGACCGCAAGATCGTCCTGCCCCCGCGCCACGAGCTCTCGACCTCGATGGAAGCGCTGATCCATCACTTCAAGCTCGTGACCGAGGGCTTCCGCGTCCCGCCGGGCGAGATCTACAACGCGATCGAGTCGCCCCGCGGCGAGCTCGGTTGCTACGTGCTCGCCGACGGCTCGGCCAAGCCGGCGCGGGTCCACATGCGCGACCCCTCGTTCGTGAACCTCCAGTCGCTGCGCGACATGTGCATCGGGGGCTACGTCGCCGACCTGATCGTCAATCTGGCGATGCTCGACCCGATCCTCGGCGGTATCGACCGGTGAGCGGCGAAGAGAAGCGCCCACCGCGCTCCGAGCCGGGCGCGCCGCGCAGCCCGCGCGAGATCTCCGAGAGCGAGAAGGGCGACCCCAAGGACGAGGCCCCGGACCAGCCGGGCGGCCAGACGCCCTCGAGCGGCGCGGCCGGGATCTCCGACGCGTTCACGACCGACCTCGCCGAGAACGTCGATTCCGGCGACGCGCTCGTCGGTACGGACTCCCAGCAGGAGGGCGCACCGGTCCAGAGCGCGGCGGCCGGCGCGGTTCTCCAGGACGAGGGGGTCGACGACCAGCCCGGGATGCCGGAGATGCGGCCGACCGACGACATGTCGGCCGCCGAGCGCCGGGCGCTGATCGCCTCGATGCGCCCCGAGGACGCCGAGCGCGTGCCCGAGCTCCACGAGGTCGACGTGCCACCCGAGCTGCGTGAGCGGATCGAGCTCGCGATGGGCAAGTACCCGCAGATCCGCTCGGCCTCGATCCCGGCGCTCTGGGCCGTCCAGCGCCACTACGGCTGGTGCTCGCCGCGCGGGATGCGTGAGGCGGCCGCGGTCATGGGTCTGACGCCGGCCTACCTCGAGTCGGTCGCGAGCTTCTACGACCTCTTCCGCACGACGCCGACCGGACGCCATCCCGTCCTCGTCTGCCACAACATCACCTGCTGGATGCGCGGCGCCGACGAGCTGCTCGAGGCGTTCGCCGAGGCCGCGGGGGTCGACCACCACGAGGCCGACCACGACGGAGCGGTGTCCGAGGACGGCGCAGTCTTCCTCAAGGGCTTCGAGTGCCTCGGCGCCTGCGACATCGCCCCGATGGTCTCGATCGACGAGCGCTACTACGGGCCGCTCGACCACACCGACGCCGCGCGCGCGATCGAGCAGCTCCGCGCCGGCGAAGAGGTCCTGCCCGACAAGGCGCTGGCGCTCCGCGGAGCCGCCGGCGGCGCCGAGCCCACCCCCGACGAGCGCGTTGCGCAGGCCGAGAGGAGCTAGGGATGGCCGCCACCGAGACGAGGCTTCTGTTCCGCCACATCGACGAGCCGGGACTCGCCGGGCGCGAGACCTACGAGCGCTTCGGCGGCTACGAGCAGCTCAAGAAGGCGTTCGCCGACAACACCCCCGAGACGCTCGTCGAGACCCTCGAGGGCTCCGGTCTGCGCGGCCGCGGAGGCGCCGGTTTCGCGATGGGCAAGAAGGCCGGCTTCCTGCCTCGCGGCGACATGGAGAAGTACCTCTGCTGCAACGCCGACGAGTCCGAGCCGGGCACGTTCAAGGACCGCGAGCTGATGCAGAAGAACCCGCATCAGCTCGTCGAGGGCTGTGCGATCGCCTCGCTCGCGGTCGGCGCCCGCTACGCCTTCATCTTCATCCGCGGTGAGTACTGGGAGGTCGCCGACATCCTCGACGACGCGGTCGCCGAGGCCTACGAGGCCGGCTACCTCGGCCGCGACATCCTCGGATCCGGGTTCGACCTCGACCTCGTCGTCCATCGCGGCGCCGGCGCCTACATCTGCGGCGAGGAGACCGCGCTGCTCGACTCGCTCGAGGGCAAGCGCGGCAACCCGCGGCTCAAGCCGCCGTTCCCCGCCGTCCAGGGCCTCTACGGCGGCCCGACGCTGATCAACAACGTCGAGACGCTGTCGAACATCCCGCACATCCTCAGGGGCGGACCCGACTGGTTCAAGAGCTTCGGCTCCGAGGGCTCGCCGGGCACCAAGGTCGTCTCGGTCTCGGGCTGCGTCAAGCGTCCCGGCAACTACGAGATCGAGCTCGGGATCCCGGCCCGCGAGATCATCTACGGCCTCGCCGGCGGCCCGCTCGACGGCCGCGAGATCAAGGCCTGGTTCCCCGGCGGCTCGAGCTCCCCCGTCCTGACCGCGGCTGAGCTCGACCTGCCCTACACCTTCGAGGCGATGGCCGAGGCCGGCTCGATGCTCGGCTCGGGCGCGATCATCGTCTGCGACGAGGCCGTCTCGATCCCGAAGCTCGCCGTGCGGACCGCGCGCTTCTACCAGCACGAGTCGTGCGGCAAGTGCACTCCGTGTCGCGAGGGCACGAACTGGACGGTGAAGATGCTCGAGCGGATCGTCCGCGGCGAGGCGACGCCGATGGACCTCGACATCGTCTCCTCGGTCCAGGAGAACATCATGGGCAACTGCCTCTGCGTGCTCGGCGACTCGATGGCGATGCCGGTCGGGGCGATGGTGCGCAAGTTCCGCGCCGAGTTCGAGGACGCGATCGAGGCCGGACGCGACGCCGCGATCGAACCGCTCGACGTCGCCAACACCGACGACGCGCCGATGCGCATGGGAGCGATGTCGTGACCGACGTCAAGGCGAACCCGGACACGATCACGATCGTCGTCGACGGTGTTGAGATCGAGGCGACGCCCGGCGCGATGCTCGCCGACGCCGCGAAGGGCGGCGACGTCGAGATCCCGGTCTTCTGTTACGAGCCGAAGCTCGGTGGACCCGTCGGCGCCTGTCGGATGTGCCTGGTCGAGATCGAGGGCATCCCGAAGCTCCAGACCGCCTGCTCGACCCCGGTCCGCGACGGCATGGTCGTCTACACGCGGACCGACCGCGTCAAGGTCGCCCAGAACTCGGTCGTCGAGTTCCTGCTCGTCAACCACCCGCTCGACTGCCCGGTCTGCGACAAGGGCGGCGAGTGCCCGCTCCAGGACATCGCGATGGGCTGGGGGCCGGGCAAGAGCCGCGTCACCGACCCCAAGCGCCACTTCCAGAAGCCGGTGCCGCTCTCACCGCTCGTGCGGATCGACCGCGAGCGCTGCATCCTCTGCTACCGCTGCGTCCGCTTCTCGCAGGAGGTCTCCGAGGACGAGCAGCTCCAGCTGCTCGAGCGCGGCGCGAACTCCTACGTCGGGACGTTCGACGACCGCCCCTACATCACGCCCTTCCACGGCAACATCATCGAGCTCTGCCCCGTCGGCGCTCTGACCTCCGAGGCCTACCGCTTCCGCGCCCGGCCCTGGGACATCGAGGACGCGGGCTCGGTCTGCACGCTGTGCCCGAGTCAGTGCAACGTCAAGTTCACCGTCCGCGACGAGCGCCCGGCGCGAGTCCTGGCCCGCGACAACCACGACGTCGACGATGGCTGGCTCTGCGACAAGGGCCGGTTCGGATTCCAGGCGATCAACTCGCACGAGCGGATCGTCGCGCCGTCGATCCGGATGGGCTCCGAGCTCGTCGAGGTCAGCTGGGCCGAGGCGCTCGAGGCCGCCGCGAAGGGTCTGCGCGAGAACGCGGCCCGCGCCGGGGTCGGCGCGATCGTCGGTGGTCAGAGCTCGAACGAGGAGGGCTGGCTCACCCAGCGGATCCTGCGCGGCGCGCTCGGCTCGCGTGACATCGACTCGCGGCGCCGCGGCGCGCTCGGTCGCGAGGCCGCCGTCCGGCTCACCGCGCCCGAGCTGTCGGCCGCGGTCTCCGACCTCGACTCGGCCGAGTCGATCCTCGTCATCGGCACCGACCCGATGCACGAGATGCCGATCCTCGACCTGCGTATCCGCAAGGCGGTGCGGCGCTCGAACGCCCGGCTCGTCGTGGCGACGGATCGCCCGACCGCACTCGACGGCGGAGCCATCGAGGCCGTCCGATATGCCCCGGGCGCGGCGAACGAGTTCCTCTCGGCACTCGTCGCGGAGCTCCGGCGCGGCTCGAACGGCCACGGCCACTCGCACGAGAGCGCGTACTCCGAGGCGGCGGAGCAGGCCGCGGGCGAGCTGCGCCCCGGCCGCACCGTCGTCGTCTGGGGCGAGCGGATCGCCGAGGGGCGCGGCGGCGCCGAGGCGCTCGCGCTGCTCAGCGAGTGCGCTTCGCTGCTGTCTGCCGACGCCATCGGCGCCGGCCTGATCGGCGTGCCCGAGGAGACCAACGCCCGCGGCCTGCGCGAGGTCGGCTGCCTCCCCGACGCGGGTCCGGGCCTCGTCGCCACGAACGCCGGCCGCTCGGCGCCCGAGATCCGCGAGGCGCTTCGTGACGGCGATCTGACCGGTCTCGTGCTCGTCAACTCGAACCCGGTCCGCGACCATCCGATGGGCCGTGACTGGGCCGATGCGCTGCGCAAGGCGCGCTTCGTCCTCGCCGTGTCGGCGTTCGACGACGAGTCGACGAAGCACGCGAACGTCGTCTTCCCGGCCGAGACCTACGCCGAGAAGGAGGGCACGGTCACGCATCCGGACGGCCGCCTCCAGCGACTGCGCCCGGGCGTGCCGCACCCCGGCATGGCGCGGCCGATCTGGCACGTGCTCGTCGAGCTCTCGGCGCTGCTCGACGCCGAGACGGGTCTCGACTCGGCCTCCGAGGTGCTCGACGCGATCGCCGCCGAGGCCGGCTTCCTCGCCGGGGTCACCCCGGAGGAGATCGGCGGCACGGGCGTGCGCTGGCCCGAGCGCCCGGCCTCGGCCTCGTTCCCGCGGATCGAGCGCGGCGAGGACCCGACCGCGGCGATCCTGTCGCGGATCAGCGGCCGTGAGCGCCGCCATCCGGTCGGCGACGAGCTCGTCCGGGTCGGCACCTACCGCGACCTGTGGTCGAGCGAGACCACCGAGCGCTCGCCGGCGCTCGCGTTCCTGGCTCCCGCGCAGCGGATCGAGCTATCGCCCCACGACGCCGAGCGGCTCGGCGTGCGCCAGGGAGAGATCGTCCACGTCTCGGCGGCAAGCCAGCCGGAGCGCTCCGGATCGGTTCGCGCCCGCGTGTTGGTCCGCGAGCGGATCCGTCCCGGCTCGGCCTTCATGCTCGAGGCGACCGAGCGCGACACCGGCGCCGTCTTCCACTCCGGTGAGGGGATCGAGATCACGCCGGCCGGGCCCGAGCTCGCGGTGACCCAGCGCCGCCCGGGCGCAGCCTCGTGATGCTGCCGCTGGCCGAGGTCGGGCCGCCGCCCGAGGCGGCGTGGCTGCTGATCCTGAAGGCGCTCGTGATCTTCGCGGGCGTGTTCGCGATCGTGCCGGTGCTGACCGTCGCCGAGCGCAAGATCCTCGGCCGCTTCCAGGCTCGCTACGGACCCAACCGTTCCGGTCCCAAGGGCATGCTCCAGCCGCTCGCCGACATCGTCAAGCTCGCCGGCAAGCAGCAGTTCCGGCCCCGGAACGCCGTGCCGCTGCTGTTTTCGATGGCGCCGGCGCTGGTCATCTTCTCCGGCGTCATGACGCTCGCGATCATCCCGTTCGGCGACATCACGTCGGGCGGCTTCGGGCTCTACGGGATCGACGTCTCGATCGGCGTCCTCTACTTCTTCGCCTTCGGCTCGATCGCGTTCTACGGCCTGCTTCTGGCCGGCTGGGCGTCGGGCTCGAAGTACTCGTTCCTCGGCGCGATGCGCGCCGCCGCCCAGCTGATCTCGTATGAGATCTCGATGGGCCTGTCGCTGCTCGGCGCGGTGATGGTCGCCGGCTCGTTGTCGATGACCGACATCGTCCAGGCCCAGGAGGGGCTCTGGTTCATCGTGCCGCAGCTCGTCGGCTTCCTCGTCTTCATGGTCGCCGGCTTCGCCGAGACAAACCGTGCCCCGTTCGACCTCCCCGAGGCCGACGCCGAGCTGGTCCAGGGCTTCCAGACCGAGTACGGCGGGATGCCGTTCGGCGCCTACCTGCTCGCCGAGTACATGGAGATCTTCGTCGTCTCGGGAATCGCGACGACCTTCTTCCTCGGCGGCTGGATGGGACCGGGCCCAGGTTTCCTCGATCCCGTCTGGACGCTCGTCAAGATCTTCGCGCTGATCTTCCTCTTCATGTGGATCAGGGCTACCTTGCCACGGCTCCGCTACGACCAGCTGATGACGCTCGGCTGGAAGGTGCTGCTGCCGCTGGCGACGCTCAACGTCCTAGTGACAGCCGTGGTGGTGACGCTCACATGACCGACCGAGATCAGAAACAGGAAGCGGTGGAATCCGCCGAGACGGCACGGCTCGCCGAGGCCTTCCCCTATCTCGCCGACCAGGCCGACGCCGTCCAGGTCGAGCGCGGTCCCGAGCCGGGCGGGCCGAAGGGCGCCTACCGCGTCTTCGGCGAGACCCTGCGCGGCCTTCGCACGACGATGGCGCGCTGGATCGAGGGCCCGGTGACGATCGAGTACCCGGAGGAGAAGACCCCGGTCTACCCGCGCTTCCGCGGCCGCCACAAGCTCCACAAGTTCGAGGACACCGGTCTCGAGAAGTGCGTCGGCTGCTCGCTCTGCGCCGCCGCCTGCCCGGCCGACTGCATCCGCGTCGTCGCGGCCGAGAACGATCCCGCCGACCGTGTGTCGGCCGGTGAGCGCTACGCCGCGGTCTACGAGATCAACATGGCGCGCTGCATCTTCTGCGGCTACTGCGAGGTCGCGTGCCCGTTCGACGCGATCACGATGGGCCACGAGTACGAGATGGCCGACTACAACCGCGGCGACCTCATCTTCACGAAGGAGATGCTGCTGCACGAGCCGATCGAGCGCACGCCGCTGCGCCGCGAGGGCGAGTAGGCGAGTGGTCGCGGTCGCGTTCTTCGCGGGCGCCCTGGGCGCGATCGGCGGTGCCATCGGCGTCGTCGCGCTTCGCAATCCCTTCTACTCGGTGCTGAGCCTGATCGTCCACCTGATCAGCCTCGCCGGGCTCTTCCTGCTGCTCTACGCCGAGTTCATCGCCGCGGCCCAGATCGTCGTCTACGCCGGCGCGGTGATGGTGCTCTACCTGTTCGTCTCCGCCTACGTCGGCGACGTCTCCGAGCCGATGTGGGACCCAGTCCCGGGGCAGAGGCTGCTGGCGCCGTTGCTGGCCGGCGTGCTGTTCATCGAGGTCTCGATCGCCGTGATTGGCACCGCGCTGACGGCGACCGGCACCCCCGGCGTCGACTACGAGGCCGGGTTCGGATCGCCGGCGGCGATCGGCGAGCTCTTCCTCGAGCGCTTCCTCGTCGTCTTCGAGGGCGCCTCGCTGCTGCTGCTCGCGGCGGCGATCGGCGCCGTCGTCCTCGCCGGCCGCCGCCGCGGCCGCGAGCGCGACGGCGAGGTCGGCGCGCCCGAGACGCACGGCACCGAGATGGAGCGCCCGACCTCCGGAGCGGTCCGCTAGATGGACATCACCTGGTACCTCGTCCTCTCGGCGCTGCTGTTCGCGATCGGCGCCGGCGGCGTCCTCCTGCGCCGCAGCCCGCTGGTCATCCTGCTCTGCCTCGAGCTGATGCTGAACGCCGGCAACCTCGCGCTCGTCGCCTTCGCGCGGATGAACGGCAACGAGGAGGGTCAGGTCTTCGCGCTCGTCGTCATGGTCGTCGCCGCATGTGAGGTCGTGATCGGCCTCGGCCTGATCGTCGCGATGTACCGCCGCCGCCTGCCGCTCAACGTCGACGACCTGCGGGAGCTCCGCGGATGAGCGCGACGACGTCCGCCTGGATCGCGCTGGCGCTGCCGCTCGTCGGCTCGCTCGTGATCGCGTTCGGCTGGCGCGCCCTGCCCGGCCGCACGGCGGGGCTGGTCGGCACGGGCGCGCTCGCGCTGTCGTTCGTCTTCTCGGTGATCACGCTGTTCGCGCTGCTCGACCACCCGGTCGAGGAGCAGCAGCTCACCTCCTCGCTCTACGACTACGCGAGCGGCTTGGGGATCGACATCCAGCTCGGGATCCTCGTCGACCCGCTGTCGGTACTGATGCTGCTCATCGTCACCGGGGTCTCGACGCTGATCCACGTCTACTCCTACGCCTACATGGAGGGCGACGCGGGCTACCGGCGCTTCTTCAGCTACCTCAACTTCTTCGTCTTCTCGATGCTGCTGCTCGTCCTCGCGGGCAACTTCGTCCTGCTGATCGTCGGCTGGGCGTTCGTCGGCTTCGCCTCGTTCGCGCTGATCTCCTACTGGTACCGGCGAAAGAGCGCGACGAAGGCCGGCATGAAGGCGTTCGTCATCAACGTGATCGGCGATGTCGGCCTCGTCCTCGCCGCCTTCCTGATCCTGCGCGAGCTCGGCACCGTCGACTACCTGACCTCCTTCGAGGCGGCGCGTGAGGAGTTCTCGGTCGACCAGGGCTCGGTCATCGCGATCTGTCTGCTGCTGCTGATCGGCGCGTTCGCGAAGTCCGCCCAGCTGCCGCTCCACACCTGGCTGCCCGACGCGATGGAGGGCCCGACCCCGGTCTCGGCGCTGATCCACGCCGCGACGATGGTCACCGCCGGCGTCTACCTGATCGCCCGCGCGCACCCGTTCTTCGAGCTCGCCCCGACCGCCGCCGACATCTCTGCCGTCCTCGCGCTGGCCGGGCTGATCATGGCCGCGACGATCGCCTGCGTCGTCACCGACCTCAAGCGGATCATCGCCTACTCGACGATGAGCCAGATCGGCTACATGGTCATGGGCGTATCGATCGGCGCCTACACCGCCGGGATGTTCCACCTGATGACGCACGCCTTCTTCAAGGCGCTGCTGTTCATGGCCGCCGGCTCGATCATCGCCGCGATGGCCAACAACCAGGACATCGACCGGATGCGCGGCTTTCGCAAGGCGATGCCGGTCACCTCGGTGCTGCTGATCATCGGCGCGCTGGCCCTCGCCGGCTTCCCGGGCACCTCCGGCTTCTTCTCGAAGGACGAGATCCTCGCCTACGCGGCCGAGCGCGGCGGCTTCTACACGCTGTTCGAGATCGGCGGCTACGTCGCGGCGCTTCTGACGGCCTTCTACTCGTTCCGGATCGGGTTCCGGGTCGTCGCCGGCAAGCCGTGCGAGGAGGCCAAGGAGCTCGAGCAGGGCCACATGGCCCACGCCGACCCGGTCAACCCCGCGACCGGCGAGCCCGAGGACACCGACGTCGGCTATCCCGGGCCCGAGCACCACATCGCCGAGCGCGCGAAGCCGATGGCGGCGGCGATGGGCATCCTCGGCGTGCTCGCCCTCGTCGCCGGGTTCATCCAGGTTCCGGGCGTCACCGCTGTCCTCGAGCACTTCCTCGAGGGCTCGTTCGAGGACTCGGAGCTGTTCGCGATCCACCCGTCCGTGGGCCACGCCTGGTTCGGCCTGCTGATCGGAGGCATCATCTCGGTCGTCGGGATCGCCGCCGCCTACGTCGCCTACGTACGCCGTCCCGGCATCACGCTCGACCTGCGCCAGCGCTTCGGCCGGATCCACGACTTCCTGTTCGCGCGCTGGTACTTCGACGAGCTGCTCGACTTCCTCGTCTACAAGCCGGTCGTCGGCACCGGCCGGTTCTTCAACCGCGTCTTCGAGCGCTACGTCGTCGACGGCCTCGTCAACGGCGCGGGCGGCATCGTCCGAGGCGCGGGGCAGATCGTCCGCGGAGCGCAGTCGGGCTTCGTTCGCGCCTACGCGCTGCTCGTCCTCGGCGGCTTCGCCGCGCTCGGCCTCTACTTCCTGCTGGTTGGTGCGTAACCGATGCTGACCACGCTGCTCGTCGTCCCGCTCGTCGCCGGCCTGCTCTGCCTGTTCGCGCCACGGCGGATCGGCGCCGTGATCTCGATCCTCGGCGCCGCGGTCACGCTCGGCCTCGCCGTCGCGATCGTCGCCGGCTTCGACGGCGGCGCGTCGGGGCTCCAGTACGCGGTCGATGCCGAATGGATCCCGGCGCTCGGGATCTCCTATTCGCTCGGCGTCGACGGGGTCAGCGTCTTCCTCGTCGCCCTGACCGCGCTGCTCTGGCTGGCGGGCACCGTGTGGTCGGCGATGCGCCTGCCCGACGGCAAGGGCCGTGCCGGGCTCTACCTGTTCCTGCTCGGCCTCGGTGAGACGGCGACGCTCGGCGCCTTCCTCGCCCAGGACCTGCTGCTCTTCGTCCTCTTCTTCGACCTGATGCTGATCCCGTTCTTCCTCCTGATCGGGGCATTCGGGCGTCGCGTCTCGGAGCCGGCCCCCGGCGGCGGGTCGATCATCGAGATCAACCCCTCCTCGGCGACGATCAAGATGATCGTCTACACCCTCGCCGGCTCACTGCTGATGCTGGTCGGCGCGATCGCGACCGCGGTCCTCGCCGCGGACGGCGGCCAGATCTCATTCGCGATGGCCGACCTGCGCGAGAACATCCTCTCCGAGGGCTCGCAGGCGTGGATCTTCTGGCTGTTCGCCGCGGCGTTCCTGGTCAAGATGCCGGCGTTCCCGATCCACGGCTGGATGCCCGACGCCTACCGGGCCTGCCCGCTGCCCGTCCTCGTCCTGCTGTCGGGTGTGCTGTCGAAGGTCGGCGCCTACGGTTTCATCCGCGTCGTCCTGCCGACCTTCCCCGACGCCTCGGTCCAGTTCCAGGACGTGATGCTCGTGATCGGGGTCATCTCGATCCTCTACGGCTCGGCGATGGCGTTCACGCAGACCAACATCCGCCTGATCGCGGGCTACTCGTCGGTCGCCCAGCTCGGCTTCATCACGATCGGGATCTTCGCCCTGACGCCCGACGCGATCGGCGGCTCGATCCTGCAGATGGTCAACCACGGTCTCGTCGTCGCGCCGGTCTTCCTGATCGCCGCCGTGCTCTACGCGCGCTCGGGAACCGAGGACATCACGAAGATGGGCGGCCTCGCCAAGCGCGCGCCGATCCTCGCCGGCCTCTTCCTCGTCGTCACGATGGCGCTGCTGGCGATCCCCGGGTCGGCCAACTTCATCGGCGAGTTCTTCATCCTCAACGGCCTGTTCGAGACGAAGGTCGCGTTCGCGGTCGTCGCCTCGGTCGGGATCGCGCTGGCCGCGTTCTACGCGCTTCGGATGTACCAGCGCACGATGCACAATCCACTGCCCGAGGGCATGGTCTCGCGCGAGATCGAGTGGCGCGAGGCGCTCGTGATCGTCCCGCTCGTCGGCGTGATAATCGCGCTCGCGCTATATCCCGGGCTCGTGATCGAGCGCTCGGAGGCAACCGTCGGCGGTGGGGTCGAGGCCGTGGCGGCGGCGGCCGACCGCGCCGGTGAGACGACGGTCGCGGAGGCGGCGGTCCGATGATCGAGGTCGACTTCAACCCGCCCGCGATCGACTACGCGGGGATCTCGCCGATCATCGCGCTCAGCGTCGGGCTCGTCGTCACCCTGCTCGTCGGTCTCGCGCGTCCGAGCCGGGCGAAGATCTTCGCGAGCATCGCGAGCTTCGCCACGCTCGCGATCACCGCCGGCCTGCTCGTCTGGCAGTGGGACGAGCCCGCGAACCTCGTCGCCGGCGCGCTGCGACTCGACTCGCTGTCGATCTCGGTGTCGCTGATCGCGATCTTCTCGGCCGCGTTCGCGATCCCGCTCTCGTGGCGCGAGGACATGCTCGAGCGCCCGTTCGCGCAGTCGAGCCACGGCGAGTTCCAGGCCCTGCTGCTGACCTCGGTCCTCGGCATGGTCCTGCTCGCGCAGTCGCAGAACCTGATCGTCTTCTTCGTCGCGCTCGAGCTGCTCTCGATCCCGCTGTACGTCCTCTGCGGGATGGCGCTGCGCCGTCGCGAGTCACTCGAGTCCGGCCTCAAGTACCTGATCGTCGGCTCGCTCGGCTCGGCGACGCTGCTCTACGGGCTCGCGTTCATCTACGGCGCCTCGGGCTCGACCGACTTCGCGACGATCGCCAACGCGCTCGGCGCCGACCTCGGCGACGACATCCTCGTGTTGATCGGGATCGCGCTCTGCGCCACGGGGCTCGCGTTCAAGCTCTCGATCGCGCCCTTCCACCAGTGGACGCCCGACGTCTACCAGGGCGCCCCGACACCGGTGACCGCGTTCATGGCCGTCGCTACGAAGGCCGCCGCCTTCGCGGTCTTCGTCCGCTTCTTCGAGGTCGCGCTCGGGCCGTCGGTCGACCAGTGGCAGACCGCCCTCGCCGGTCTCGCGGCGTTCTCGATCGCGGTCGGCAACGTCGGCGCGCTCGGCCAGCGCTCGCTCAAACGGATGCTCGGCTACTCGGGCGTCGCGCAGGCGGGATACATGCTGGTCGCGATCGTCGCCGCCAACGAGGCCGGGATCTCGGCGCTCGTCTTCTACCTCGCGGGCTATGCGTTCACCAACCTCGCCGCGTTCGCCGTGATCACGATCCGCGAGCGCGAGACCGAGTGGGGCGACGACATCCGCAGCTTCGAGAACCTCGGTTCGGAGCGACCGGGTCTCGCATGGGCGCTCACCATCTCGATGCTCGGGCTCGCCGGGCTCCCTGGCACGGTCGGCTTCATCGGCAAGCTGTTCCTGATCAACGCGATCTCCGATGCCGGGTTCATCTGGCTGGGCATCGCGATCGCGATCGGCACGGTCATCTCTCTCGCCTACTACCTGCGGGTGATCGCGGCGATCTGGATGAGCCCGCGACCCGAGCCGAGCGCCGCGACCGGCCCCTCGGCGACGCCGCGACCGGCGATCGCCGGCGGCTCGCCGGACATCGCGCCGGCCGAGGCGGACGCGCTCGGGCGCAACGGCGACGCGGCGTTCGATCCCCGCGCGGGCCTACCGAGCGGCGGGCGTTGCTTCGTGATCCTCGGGCTTCTGTTCTTGGTCAGTGCCGCCTCGGTCGTCTTCGGGATCCTCCCGCAGCCGCTCGCCGACTGGGCGGGCGAAGCCGGCGCGTCGATCGTCGCCGCGTTCCCCGGTTGACCCGGGTCACCGTCTCGCCGACTGAGCGTTGATCTGGGTCGCGCTCGCGGTCGTCCTCGCGACGAGCGCCGGAATCGCCGCCCAGCGCCGCGCGCCGAAGCGAGCGGGGGAGGGGTCGCGCGCGGCGCTCAACTTCGCGCTCTTCTTCGTTCTGCCGCCGTGCAACTTCCTCAACCTCGAGGGCGCCGAGCTCGACCTCGACGCGTTCGCGGGCATCGCCTGCGGCTGGGCCTCGCTGATCGTTCTCGGGTTGATCGCCTGGGCGATCGGTCTCAGGCTCGGCCTGCCGCGGGCGACGGTCGGCGCGCTGATCCTCGCCACGGTGATCGTCAACACGGGCTACTTCGGCCTGCCGGTGGTCGCGGCGCTGTTCGGCTTCGACGCGATCAGCGAGGCGGCCGCCTACGACGTCCTGGTCTCGAACCTCCTGTTCGTCACGATCGGAGCCGGGATCGGTGCGGCCTTCGGCGACAGCGCCGGCGCGAGCGGCGCCGAACGGGTCCGCAGCTTCCTGATCCGCAACCCGACCCTCTACGCGGTCGCGGCCGCCTTCATCGTCCCCGCGTCGGTGATCCCGGAGGTCGCGATCGAGATCGCGCGGATCGTCGTCGTCGGCGTCCTGCCGCTCGGCTTCTTCGCGGTCGGCGTCGTGCTCTCGGAAGCCGCCGCGGATGGAGCCGCGCTGCCGCCGCGCTTCGACCGCCCGGTCGCGATCGCCGTCGGACTGCGACTCGTGGTCGGGCCGCTGCTGCTGCTCGCGATCGCGGTCCCGCTCGCCGACATCCCGCCGACCTTCCCGCTGCTCGCGGCGATGCCCGCCGGCCTCAACGCGATGTTGATCGCCAACGCCTACGGTCTCGACCAGCGCCTCGCCGCCGGCACGATCCTGTGGTCGACGGCGCTCGTGCTGCCCGCGTTGCTGGTGGCGTCGCTGGTCGTCTGACTAGACGGGCTTCGTCGTCATCGCCCAGATGACGACGACGTAGGCGACGACCGAGACCGAGACGAGCGCGAGGGCGATGCGGTTCGCCGCCGTGGGCGGACCGTCGGAGCCGCGCCGGCCGGCGAGCCACGTCGCGAGCGCGGCGCCGAGCAGGAGCACGAGGCCCGGCTCGGCGACCATGTAGCCGATGTTGATGAACGTCGGCTCGGCGCCGCCCCAGGCGCCGTCGGCGAGCAGTTGGGCGAAGACGCGCATGACGAACCAGGCCGGCAGCGCGCCGAGCAGCAGCGCGCGCAGCGCGGTCCGGTTGCCGCCGCGAACGCCGCCGCGGACCAACGTGATCCCGGCGAAGACGAGCGAGCCGACTAGGACCATCGCGCCGAGGATGTGGAAGAAGAGCTGGATCTCCACGTCAGGCCCCCGGCTTCCAGACCATCAGGACGAGGATCAGCAGGACGACCGCGGTGCGGATCCAGTGGAACCGCCGCCCGGTTGCGAGGCCGGCCGCGTCACCGGCTGCGAAGCCGAGCTGGGCACGACGGCCGATCTCACCCGTTCCGAGCCAGAGGATCAGCGCGGCGATGATCCAGAAGCTGAAGAAGTCGTACGTGTCGTAGCCGATCGACAGGATCAGCCCGAAGATGATCGTGCCCCCGGCGCCGATGTTCCAGAGCGCGTCCGCGGTGACGCTCGCCGCGCGCTCCGGCGCGGTGCCGACCGCGTAGGCAGAGTGAATCACGATCGTCGTCAGCACCGCGAAGGCCGACAGCACGTGGAGGAAGATGAACGTCGTCTCCATCGCGCGCCAAGCTAGAGCGAGCCGCGGACGGAGGTCAAGCGGGTACCCGCGCTCGCTCAGCGCGAGGGCTGGTGCGCCGGCTCGGGCTCCGGCCCACCGCGAGGCGAACCGGCGGCTCCCTCGGCGCGCGCGGCGCGCCTGCCGGTCGTGCGCGGGATGAGCATCGCGGCGCCGAGCGCGGCGATCCCGCCGACGCTCGAGATCGCGAACGCCGTCGTGTAGCCCGCCTCGGCGGGCAACGGCGTGCCTTCGATCACGTTCGCCGCCAGGACGGAGGTCGCCACCGCCGACCCGAAGGCGCCGCCGACGGTCCGCGTGACCGTGTTGATCCCGGTCGCGATCCCGACGGTCGACTGATCGACCGCGGCGACGATCAGATTCGCCATCGACGCGAACGCGAACGCGATCCCGACCGAGAGCAGGATGCCCGAGATGACGAGCTGCCACGGCTCGTCGTGGAGCAGCATCGCCCAGATGAACGCGGCCGTCGCGAGCGCGGCGCCACCGGCGAGGGTCGCTCGGAACCCGAACCGGACGCCGAGCGTGCCCGCGAACGGCCCGGTGATGAGCTGTGAGATCGCGCCCGGGAGCAGAAGCAGCCCGGACGCGGTCACCGAGAACCCGAACCCGTAACCGGCGATCTCCGGCGTCTGCGCGAAGCGCGGCAGCAGCAGGAAGCTCGAGAACATCGCGAAGCCGATCAGGAAGCCGACGAGGTTCGTTGCCCATACCGGCCGCTCGGAGAGCACCGCGAGATCGATCAGCGGCTCGGGGTGGCGGTCCTCGTAGCGCAGCCACCCGGCGAGGACGAGGACGCCGCCGACGATCAGCCCGATCGTCCGCAACGAGTCCCAGCCCCAGTCGTTCGACTCCGTCACGCCGAGCAGGACGGCGGCGAGGCCGATCGACAGGAGGACCGCCCCGCCCCAGTCGATCTTCACGTCCGAGCGGGTCGGCGACGGCGGCACGAGCCTGAAGGCGGCGAAGGCGGCGGGCAGCGCGACGAGGCCGATCCAAAACAGCCACGAGATGTCGAAGTTGTCGACGATGACTCCGGACAGCGGCAGGCCGATGCCGCCGCCGATGCCGAAGATCGCACTCATCAGCCCGAGCCCGGCGGGGACCCGCTCCGGGGGGAAGTTGTCGCGGATGATCCCGAACGAGAGCGGGAAGACGCCGCCGGCGACGCCGCACATCACGCGGCCGGCGATCAACGGCCCGATGCTCTCGGCGAACGCGCACACGACCGAGCCGAGCGCGAAGATCGACAGCACGATCGCCAGCGTGCGCCCCTTGCCGTAGAGGTCGCCGAGCTTGCCGACGATCGGCGTCGCGACCGAGGCCGAGAGCAGGAAGCCGGTCAGGACCCAGGAGCTGGCGGTGTCACTGGCGCCGAAGCTCTCCGTGATCGGCGCGAGCGCGGGGATCACGAGCGTCTGCGAGAGCGCGAACGAGACGCCCGCCAGCAGAACGACCATGAGGACCGCGCGAGGCATCGGCGCCGGGCGCTCGGGGGATGTCGAGCCGGTCGAGGGCAAGAAGCTTCGAGGCTAGCGATGTGGAGCGGGTCGCTCCGTTTCGAACCTCGCCTTCGCGGTTTGCGCTCTATACGCTCGCGTCGGATGCGCGCCGAGGGCCAACTTCGTGCGGACGCCGAGCGCAACCGCGGCCGCGTCCTGCTCGCCGCCGCGAAGGTCCTCGCCGAACAGGGTGTAGATGCGCCGGTCGAGGCGATCGCCCGCGAGGCCGGCGTCGGCGTGGGGACCGTCTACCGCCGCTTTCCGACCAAGCGCGAGCTCGTCGAGGCGATCCTGCTCGAGCGCGTCGACACGGTCGTCGCGCGGATCGAGGCGGCGGCGAGTGAGGAGGATGCCTGGGACGCGCTCGAGCTGGCGCTCACCGCGCTCGCCGAGACGCTCGCGGCCGAGCGCGGTCTCTTCGACATCATCTTCTCCGACGAGTCCGCCGAACTGCCCGTGAACCGGATCCGGTTGCGCCTGATCGGCGCCGTCGACCCGATCCGTGCGCGGGCGGCCGAGTCGGGCGAGCTGCGCCCCGACGTCGCCGCGACCGACCTCGTCGCCGTCGCAGCGATGGTGACGCGCCGGCCGCGCGGCGTGCGCGGTCTCGACCCCGGGCTCTGGGCGCGTTGGCTTCGTATCGTTCTCGATGGGCTGCGCTCCGGGGCGCACAATTCGAAGCTGCCACTGGAGAGCCCACCCACGGATCTGCCCGACTGAAGCAGACTCAGCTCTGCGGGAAACCCGCAGACGCGAGACCGCTACTCCCGCCCCCGGACCGGGTTCTCTCATTTCACCGGGCCTCGGGTTGTTCGCCCTCGGGACCGGCTCTGCTTAAATCGTGCGCCGATCCCCGGCATGAGGGCGGGGATCCGAGGGAGAGAGAGTCACTTGCGCAAACTGATCCCGAGCCTGGTGCTTGCCGCCGGGCTGCTCGTACCGACGCAGGCGTCGGCTGAGATCCCGTCCGTCTTCAACGACGCGGACAGCCCGCCGATCGCGTGCGAGGTTCAGGGCGCAGGAGCGAATGAGGGTCAGCGGTGGTGCACTACCCCGTCAGGCGAGGATTCATCCCGCGTTGCCAGCTTCGACAATACGCCCATCGATGTCAGCGTCGTGATACCCCCGGAGCCCGCGCAAGGCGTCGACGGGGACTTCCCCTTGCTGGGCCTCTACCACGGATACGGCGGCAACAAGAACAGCGTCGGACTGCGCCCGGGAGACGCCACCGTGCAGCACTGGGTCGACAAGGGCTACGCGGTGTTCACGATGACCGACCGGGGTCTCGGCCAGTCCTGTGGCGCTCCGTCCTCACGCGAGGACCTCCCGTCCTACTTCAACTGCGACAACGGCTTCATCCAGCTCCTCGACCAGCGCTACGAGGTTCGGGACGCCCAGACCATGATGGGGCTGCTCGCCGACGACGGCGTCATCGATCCGCAGCGGATCGGCGCCGGGGGCGGCTCCTACGGCGGCGCGATGGCGATCCAGCTCGGCGCGCTCAAGAACCGGATCCGAAACGAGGACGGGTCTTACTCCCCGTGGACGAGCCCGGACGGCCTCGCGATGGAGATCTCGGCGACCGCGCCTGAGATCACCTGGTCCAACCTCTCGCAAGCATTGCTTCCCAACGGCAGTCGTCTCGACTACGCGACACGTGACCCCTATCTGCGACCCGGTGCCGAGAGGACCGGCGTCGAGAAGCAGGTTCTCCTGAACGGGCTCTATGCCGGTGGCGCCCCGCCCAACGGCTACTACCAGACCGAGATCGGCGGACCCGCCGACATAACGCGCTGGAAGACGATCTTCGACACCGGTGGTCCGTATGACACTGGCGAGAACGCCGAGCTGATCCGTGAGATCAACAGCGAGCTCTCGAGTTTCCACTCGGTCAATGGAATCGCGCTGAACGGAGCCGACTCGGTTGACCCCGCGCCCGCGCTCTTGACGAACGGGTGGGTCGACGATCTCTTCCCGGTGGACGAATCGGTCGGCTACTACAACCGCGTACGCGAAGCCTTCCCCGATAACCCGATTTCGATGTTCCACTACGACAAGCCGGGACATCCCCGCGGTGTTGGACGCTCAGGCGACGCCGCCGAACTGCTCGCGCGCCAAGACGAGTGGATGGACTTCTACGTGAAGGGTGAGGGCGCTGACCCTGAATCCGGCGTTGCGGTGAAGCCCATGACATGTCCCAGCTCGCAGCCGTCGGGAGCGACGGTCGAGGCGCCCACCTGGGCTGAACTCGCGCCGGGCGAAGTTCGCTACTCCGCACCCGGCGATCGGACGATCGCCGGCGGTGGGGGCGCTGTCGACCAGCCCGGCGGTCTGCCGGGCACTGACTGCGGCCCGGTCCCCTCTGATCCCTATCCGGGCGCCGTGACGTACGAGTTCGGGCCGGCGCCGACGGGCGGCTACACGCTGCTCGGCTCGCCGACGGTCCTTGCCAACTTCGACCTGACGGGGTCGAACGATCAGGTCGCGGTCCGGCTGGTCGACCTCGCCTCGCCCGACGCCGACGAAGGCACGCTCGTCGCGCGCGGCGTATGGCGCCCGGCGGTCGGCGAACCGAACGCGAGGCAGGTCTTCCAGCTGCACCCGAATGGATGGAAGGTCGAGTCCGGCCACGTGCTGTCGCTTCAGCTGATGCCGGCGGATTCGCCCTACAGCCGCCGGAACCCCACCAGCGGTGGCCAGGACGTTGTCCAGAATCCGGTCGGTGTGTCCAATCTCGAGCTGCGCCTCCCGGTGGGTGAGAGCCCGGGGGGAGAGGTCAAAGAGCCCGCCCCGAAGCTCGTGCCGCTCGGGTACGAACTGTCCGGCGACTATCCCGCGACGAGCGTTCCGCGCCTGCGTGCATCCGCCTCACCGCGGTCTCGTACCGTCAAGCGTGGCCGAGCCGCGGAGTACACGCTCCGCGTGACCAACATCGGTACGGCGGCGGCGCGTGAAGGGCAGGTCTGCGTCTCGCTACGACGCAAGGTCGGTGCCGCCAAGTGCGTCGGCCTCGGCGAGCTCGGTCCCCAGAACGGCGAGACCCGAGCGGCGCGGATCAAGATCCGCACGAAGAAGCGAGCTCGACCGAAGACCTATCCGCTGAAGTTCAAGCTGATCGCGGCTGACGCCCGCCCAGTCAGGGTGCCGGCCAAGTTGCGGATACGTAAGTAACAACGTAAGGAAAGAAAGCCATTCCCTTGGGAGGAAATCAAGTGAGAAAAACGATGAGCTGGCTGCTCGGCTCGCTGATCGCACTGCTGGTGTTCCCAGCGGTGTCGCAGGCGGCGCCTCAGCCGTTCGAGCTCGACCTGCCGAACGCGGACCTGACCCTCAACGACGGCGTCCAGACGCTCGAGAGCTCAGATCCGAACGGAAGCACGTTCACCGGCACGGTGGACGATGTGACGGGAGCGATCACAGTTCCCCAGGCCAACGTCGACATCGCGCAGTTCGCGTCGACGTCGGACCCGGCGTTCCCGATCATCGCTAGCCCTCAGACGGACTTCACCGGTTCGTATGACGAGGAGACGGGCGATCTGTCGCTGAGCGGCACGGTCGACGTCATCACGCCGTTCGGTGGAGGAGCCCAGTGCCGATTCCCGGATCTCGAGCTGAACTTCGAGTCAGCCCCGGGTGAGTACTACGAGGGCTTCCCGTTCACGGACGGCCTCGACGGTGACGGCGGAATCGTCGCCGGCTGGGAGAGCATCAACGCTCCGATCGCCGAGGGCGGTGCCCCGCAGGCCCAGTGCAACCAGATCGGTATCGCGGCCGGCGCTGAGCCGACGCCCGGTCCGGGTGAGCTGTTCCTCTCGCAGGGCGAGCCGCCTGAGCCGACCTCGCCGTTCGAGCTCGACCTGCCGAACGCGGACCTGACCCTCAACGACGGCGTCCAGACGCTCGAGAGCTCAGATCCGAACGGAAGCACGTTCACCGGCACGATTGGCGACGACACCGGGACGATCACAGTTCCCCAGGCCAACGTCGACATCGCGCAGTTCGCGTCGACGTCGGACCCGGCGTTCCCGATCATCGCTAGCCCTCAGACGGACTTCACCGGTTCGTATGACGAGGAGACGGGCGATCTGTCGCTGAGCGGCACGGTCGACGTCATCACGCCGTTCGGTGGAGGAGCCCAGTGCCGATTCCCGGATCTCGAGCTGAACTTCGAGTCAGCCCCGGGTGAGTACTACGAGGGCTTCCCGTTCACGGACGGCCTCGACGGTGACGGCGGAATCGTCGCCGGCTGGGAGAGCATCAACGCTCCGATCGCCGAGGGCGGTGCCCCGCAGGCCCAGTGCAACCAGATCGGTATCGCGGCCGGCGCTGAGCCGACGCCCGGTCCGGGTGAGCTGTTCCTCTCGCAGGGCGAGCCGGTGCCGCCGGTCACCCCGTCGCTGAGGGTCAGCTCAACCCCGGCGAGCGCCAAGGTCAAGCAGGGCAAGGCGAAGACCTTCAAGGTGAAGGTTCGCGCCAAGGACGCCACCGGTCCGACGCAGGCCAAGGTCTGCGCCACCGTTCCCGGCGGCAAGAAGGGCCTCAAGCTCAACGGCAAGAAGTGCCGCAACGTCGGCGGCGTCTATGACGAGGCCAAGACCCTGAAGTTCAAGGTCAAGGCGAAGCCCAAGACCAAGCCCAAGAAGTACACCCTGAAGTTCAGGGCGACGGCCAACGGCTACAAGGCCGGCCAGGACACCTCGAAGCTCAAGGTGCTCAAGAAGAAGAAGAAGTAGCCCGAGCCAGACTCGGCGTCCCGCGGCGCAGGTCGTGGGACGCTTCTTCAGGAAGCGAAGGGCCGCCCGTGAGGGCGGCCCTTCGTGCGTTCTGGACCGGTCGGCCCGGCCGGCTCATGTCGGGTGACAAATCCCCGCCACCTGGTGGCCGCAGATCGTCGCTCGAGCCGCCGAGCCGAGCAGAACCGGCCGGGCCCGGCGCTAGGCGCTGACGGTCGGCGCGGCCGCCGGCTCGAGCGCGAGGTCGAGGACCTCGCCGATCGTCATCACCGGGTGGAAGCTCATCGCGTCGCGAACCTCCTCCGGGACGTCGTCGAGGTCGCCGCGGTTGCGCTCCGGGATGATCACGTCGGTCAGCCCGGCGGCGTGGGCCGCGAGCACCTTCTGCTTCAACCCGCCGATCGGCAGCACTCGGCCCTGGAGGGTGACCTCGCCGGTCATCCCGACCGTGTGCTTGACCGGGCGACCGCTCATCAGCGACGTCAACGCCGTGATCATCGTGATGCCCGCGCTCGGACCGTCCTTCGGGATCGCGCCCGCCGGGACGTGGAGGTGGAACTCCTGGTCTGAGAACGCGTCGGGGTCGATGCCGAGGTCGTCGGCGTGACCGCGCACGTAGCTCAGCCCGATCCGCGCCGATTCGCTCATCACGTCGCCGAGCTGACCGGTGAGGACGAGGTTCTCCTTGCCCTTCATCCGCGTCGCCTCGATGAACAGCACGTCGCCGCCGGCACCCGTGACCGAGAGCCCGGTCGCGACGCCCGGGATCGCCGTGCGCTCAGCGGACTCCTGGAAGAAGCGCTGGCGTCCGAGCGCGTCACGGACGTCGTCCAGCGTGATCTCGACCGGAGTCTCGACCTCGCCCGCTGCGATCTTCGTCGCCGTCCGCCGGAGCACCGACCCGAGCTCGCGCTCGAGGTTTCGCACGCCCGCCTCGCGGGTGTATTCGGTGATCAGCTCGCGCAGCAGCTCGTCGGAGATCGAGACCTCGTCGGAGCGCAGACCGTTTCGGTCGCGCTGGCGCGGCCACAGGTAGTCACGAGCGATCGCGACCTTCTCCTCGGTCGTGTAGCCGTCGAAGCGCACGACCTCCATGCGGTCGAGCAGCGGGCCCGGGATCGTCTCAGCGACGTTCGCCGTGGCGATGAACAGGACCTCGGCGAGGTCGAGCTCGACGTCGAGATAGTGATCTCGGAACGAGTGGTTCTGCGCCGGGTCGAGCACCTCGAGCAGCGCCGAGCTCGGGTCGCCGCGCCAGTCGGCGCCGACCTTGTCGACCTCGTCGAGCATGATCACCGGGTTCATCGTCCCCGCGTCGCGGAGCGCGCGGACCAGCCGGCCCGGCATCGCGCCGATGTAGGTGCGCCGGTGACCGCGGATCTCGGCCTCGTCGCGGACGCCGCCGAGCGACATGCGCACGAACTCACGCCCCGTCGCGCGGGCGATCGACTCGCCGATCGAGGTCTTGCCGGTGCCCGGAGGCCCGATCAGCGTCAGGATCGCGCCGGACTTCTTGTCGTCGGCGATCCCGCGCTCGGTGCGCAGCTTGCGCACGGCGATGTACTCGGTGATCCGCTTCTTGACGTCGTCGAGGCCGGCGTGATCGGCGTCGAGGACCTCGCGCGCGACCTTCGGGTCGAGCCGCTCCTCGGAGCGCTCGGACCACGGCACGGACACGATCCAGTCGAGGTAGGAGCGGACCATCGAGTTCTCCGGCGATCCCTCGCCGGCGCGCTCGAGCCGCCCGAGCTCGCGCTCGGCCTGCTCCGCGACCTCCTCGGGCATGCCCGAGTCCTCGATCTTCTTTCGGTACTCGTCGATCGCCGAGCCCTCGTCCTCACCGAGCTCCTTGCGGATCGACTCCATCTGCTTGCGCAGGAAGTACTCGCGCTGCTGGCGCTCGGCGCCGTCCTCGACGTCGTCGCGGATCCGCTTTCGGACCTGCAGCTCGGCGAGCCGCTCGCGCTGCATCGCGACTGCCTTTCGCAGGCGCTCGGTGACGTCGAGCTCCTCGAGGATCTCGCGCTTCTGCTCGAACGTCAGGTCGGGGGAGTAGCCGGCCGTGTCGGCGAGCTGGCCCGTGCGGACGATCGAGCGCAGGAACGCGCCGATCCGCCGGTCGGCGCCGCGGACGTCGAGGATCTCGTCGACGACGGCGCGGTACTCGGAGACGAGCTCGCGGACCTCCTCGCCGGCCGGCTCGTCGTCAACGTGCTCGCGCACCTCGACCTGGAGCTGACCGTCGGCGTCGGTGTGCGCCGCTCCCGCGATCCCGCGGTGCAGGCCGTTCAGGGTCACGGCCTCGGCGCCGCCGGGCAGGCTCATCCGCTCGCCGACCTCGGCGACCGTGCCGACCTTGGCGAACTCGCGCTCGTGGCGCGGGACGACGAGCACGCGCTCGATCTCGGGGGCGATGTCGATCGCGATCGTCGCCGACATGCCCGGGAAGACGATCGAGTCGTCGATCGGCAGCAGCAGGAGGCTCTCGGTCTCCTCGCCTACGCCGTCCGGGCGGTTGCTTGAGCTGTCCTGGGGCATCTGAGCTGACCTCGTGTGGTGCGGGGAGCGACACGGTCCGCGTCGCCGGAATACTTGCTGGAGCAAAGTGTAGCTGCCAATAGTGGTAGGTACAAACGATTGGCAAATACCGCGAGTCTCGCTACCCTCCGTCTCCGATGGCACCGCGCGTCACGATCACCGAGGTCACCGTCTCGACTGAGCCGGACCCGCGCCGCAGGCGCCGCGCCCCCGCCGCGTCCCTTCTCATGACGCGCCTCGCGCGCGCATCGAGCCGCTACCTCGCCGCCTCGCTCGAGCCGACCGGGATCAAGGCACCCGAGTTCGCGGTGCTGAGCTACCTGTCCGCGGTCGGGCCACTCCCGCAGGGCGCGCTCGGGTCGGGTCTTCGCATCGACCCCTCGAACCTCGTCGCCCTGATCGACCGGCTCGAGGCCGCGGGCCTCGTCGTTCGCGGTCGCGACCCCGAGGACCGCCGCCGTCACCGCCTTGCGCTCACCGAGGCCGGTGCCGAGAAGCTCGGCGAGGCTGAGCGCGCGGTCGCCGACGCCGAGCAGGCGCTGCTCGAGCCGCTCTCACGCGCCGAGCAGGTGCAGCTGATCGGGCTGCTCGACAGGCTCGCCCAGCACTCCTGCTCGCACTCGAGGATGGGCTGCTGACCGGCGCCGCCGCGTCGGCCGAGAGCACGCCGCCCGACGAGCGGCGCGGCCTCGACCGCGCCCGGATGCTGGCTCTCTTTCGTCCCTACCGCAGGCGCCTCGGGACGGTCCTCTTCCTGATCTTCATCTCCGCCGGGCTCGGGATGGTGTCGCCGTTCCTGCTCAAGGCCGTCCTCGACACCGCGATCCCCGAGGCGAACACCACGCTCCTCATAGCGCTCGTCGGCGGCATGGTCGCGATCGCGGTCGCGACCGGAGCCCTCGGCGTCGCCCAGACGCTGCTCTCCAATCGCGTCGGCCAGCGCGTCATGCACGACCTGCGCGCCGACGTCTACCGGCATCTCCAGCGCCTCTCGCTCGCCTTCTTCACCCGCACCCGGACGGGCGACATCCAGTCGCGGATCGCCAACGACATCGGCGGCGTCCAGAACGTCGTCACCTCGACGGCGACCTCGATCGTCTCGAACGTCACGACGGTGCTGGCCGCGGTCGTCGCGATGTTCATCCTCGACTGGCGGCTCGCGAGCTTCGCGCTGATCCTGCTCCCGTTCTTCGTCTGGTTCACCCGCCGCGTCGGTCAGGAGCGAAAGCGGATCACCGCGGTCAAGCAGGGCCGGATGTCCGACATGTCATCGCTCGTCGAGGAGTCGCTGTCGGTCTCGGGGATGCTGCTGGGGCGGACGATGGGACGCTCCGACGAGCTGGCGGAGCGCTTCGCATCGGACTCCGAGGAGCTCGCCGATCTCGAGGTGCGCTCGCGAATGGCGGGGCGCTGGCGAATGGCCTCGGTCCAGATGTCGTTCGCGATCATGCCCGCGCTCGTCTACCTCGTCGCCGGGCTCTCGATCGCCGGCGGGGGCCAGGTGATCTCGATCGGCACCCTCGTCGCGTTCACGACGCTCCAGGCACGGCTGTTCTTCCCGGTCGGATCGCTGCTCTCGGTCGGCGTCGAGGTCCAGAGCTCGATGGCGCTCTTCGAGCGCGTCTTCGCCTACCTCGACGAGCCGGTCGAGGTCGACGAGCGCGAGGGGGCGATCGACCGTCCGCCGAGCGAGGTCGCGGGACGGGTCGAGTTCGACGAAATCGGCTTCCGCTATTCGGGCGAGTCGGAGTGGACCTTTCGCGACGTCTCGCTGCAGGTCGAGCCCGGGACGACGCTCGCGCTGGTCGGCGAGACCGGCGCCGGCAAGACGACGCTCGCCTACCTGCTCGCGCGGCTCTACGACCCCGAGCACGGAGCGGTGCTTATCGATGGCGTCGACGTCCGCGACCTGACCCGCAAATCGCTCGCGGCCGCCGTCGGGGTCGTCGGCCAGGAGACCTACCTCTTCCATTCCTCGATCGCCGAGAACCTGCGCTTCGCAAAGCCGGGAGCGAGCGACGACGAGCTCGTCGTCGCGGCGCGGGCGGCCCAGATCCACGACCTGATCTCGAGCCTGCCCGACGGCTACGCGACGGTCGTCGGCGAGCGCGGCTACCGCTTCTCCGGCGGTGAGAAGCAGCGGATCGCGATCGCCCGCGCGGTGCTCCGCAACCCGCCCGTCCTGATCCTCGACGAGGCGACGAGCGCGCTCGACAACGAGACCGAGCGTGCTGTGCAGCGCGCGCTCGACGACCTCTCGCGCGACCGCACGACGATCGCGATCGCCCACCGCCTGTCGACGGTCCGCGATGCCGAACAGATCGCCGTGCTCGCCGCCGGCGGCGTCGCCGAGCTCGGCACGCACGACGAGCTCATGGCGCTCGGCGGCCGCTACGCCGCGATGGCCGGGCGCAGCGACGACGCGGACGCGGACGCGGAGGCGCCGGCCGCGCTCGCCGCCTGAGCCGGCACCGATCTCAGCGCGTGAGCGTGATGTGCGTGACGCCGCTCGGCGACGCTGTCACCTCGACCGCGTAGTCGCGCTCCAGACCTTCGAGGCCGTCCCAGAGCCTGACCCCGCGACCGAGCACGATCGGGACCTGGACGAGGTGGATGTGGTCGACGAGCCCGGCGGCGATGAAGTCGCGGTTGACCGTCGGGCCGCCGCCGATCCGCACGTCGCCATCCCCGGCCGCGTCGCGCGCGATCCGAAGCGCGTCCTCGGGCGAGGCGTCGAGGAAGTGGAACGTCGTCCCGCCCTCCATCTCGATCGGCGAGCGCGGCCGGTGGGTGAGCACGAACGTCGGCGTGTGAAACGGCGGGTCGGGACCCCACCAGCCGCGCCAGTCAGGGTCGTCCTGCCAACCGGGTGGCCCGAACTTCCCGGCGCCCATGATCTCGGCTCCGATCCCGCGCTCGTGCTCGCGCGCGAGGGCGTCGTCGACCCCGGCGGTGCCTCGAGCGCGGCCTCCGAAACGGGTGGCGAACATCCACTCGTGGAGCTGTTCGCCGGCGTGCCCGAACGGCGCCTCGCGGCTGAGCCCCTCGCCGGTGGCGAAGCCGTCGAGGGAGATCGAGAAGTTGTGGATCCGCGCCAGGCCGGTCATCGGCTCGGGTCTGGCTCTGCCCCTCGGTCCTCCTGGGCCTCCGGAGGTGTCGAAGCTGCGGGTGCGAGTGCCTCGCCACGGAGCTCCGCGGCCTCGCGGCGCAGACGCGTGCTCTCCGACTCGGCCTCGGTTGCCGCGCTCGCCGAGCCTTCGGCCGTCTCGCTCGCCGCCATCGCGCGCTGGCGCTCGGCCTCGGCCTGGCGCGCGAGCTCGTCGGCGCGCTCGGCCTTCTGCTTGGCCTCGGCCTCGCGCGCCTCGCGGGCGCTCGTCGCCTCGTAGCGCGGGCCGCCCGAGCCGTCGCCCGACGATCCGATCGGTGTCTCGTGCCCGAAATGGCGGAACACCCCCGCGGCGCCCGCATCATCGAGCAGGCCGCCCGAGTCGGCCTGCGGGGCGCCCTTGACCTGATCCTTGCTCACGGTGACCCGGAGGAAGGACCGCCCGACGGTCGCGCCGTCGAGGGGCACGAGGCTGAGCTTGCGCCCGAACAGACCGGTCTTCACGGTGCCGATCACGTGTCTGCCCGTCTGGCGGTCCTCGAAGAAGTCCTCGAGCTTGCCGATCTTCTCGCCCTCGGCGTCGTAGACGTCGGCGCCCCGCCACTCCTCGATCCGCTCGGCCTCGAACATCACCCGTCCCCTGTCGTCCGCGTCGGCTTCATCTCTGCCTCGTAGCTACCCGGGAGCGCTCCGCGAACCCGCGAGGATGTGGGGGTGCGGCGAGGCGGACGCGAGATGGTGCTGGCCCTCGGGGTCGGGGTCGTCCTCGCGGATTCCTCGATCGTCACGCTCGCGCTGCCGGAGATCCTCGCCCGCTTCGACACGTCGGTGTTCGGCGTGTCCTGGGTCCTTACCGCGTTCAACATCGTCCTCGCGCTGCTGGTCGTCCCGGCGGCGGCGCTCGCCCGGCGCTCGCCGCGCGCCACCTGGTCCGCGGGCCTCGTCGTCTTCGCGCTGGCCTCGGCGGCCTGCGCCGTCGCGCCGTCGATCACAGTGTTGATCTTCGCTCGCTGCATTCAGGCGGTCGGCGGCGCGGCGCTCGTCGGCGGGGCGATCGAGCTGCTCGCCCGCTCGCGCGGCTCGCACGCGGCCGCCGCGCCGCTCTGGGGTGCGGCGAGTCTCGCCGGTCTCGCGCTCGGTCCCGCGGCCGGTGGCCTGCTGACCGAGCTGCTGAGCTGGGAGGCGATCTTCTTCGTCCAGGTGCCGCTGATCGCCGGCCTCGCCCTCCTGCCTCGGCTCATCCTCGGCTGGCCGGAGCGCGGTCCGTCGGGGCCGATTCGCGTCGCGCCGGAGGTCGCGCTAGGCCTGCTCTCGGCCGGGCTGACCGGCGCGATCTTCCTGCTCGTGATCATGCTGACCCAGGGGTGGGGCCTGACGCCGCTCGCCGCCGCGCTCGTGATCTCGGCGATGCCGGCGGCGACGCTGGTCGCCGCGGCGGTGGCGCGACGCGGCGGTGGCCGGGCACGGATCGCCTCGGGCGCGATCCTGCTGGCGGGCGGACTCGCCGCGCTCGGGTTGCTCCCGGGCGCCGAGGTCGGCTGGACGCTGGCCCCGCAGGTCCTGGTCGGTGCCGGCATCGCGCTCGCCCTCCCCGGACTCGAGCGCTGGGCACTCGCGACCCGCGACCCGATCGGCGCTCGGGCGACCACCACGATCGCCGCGCGCCACGTCGGCGTCGTTGTCGGGATCGTCTGCCTGACGCCGGTGTTCAGCGCTCAGCTCGAGCGCCAGTACGAGGATGCGCGGTTGTCGGGGACGGCGTTCCTACTCGACGCCGAGCTCCCGGTCGCGACGAAGGCCGAGCTCGGCGACGCGCTCGGGGCGCAGATCGCTGCCGCCGACGGAGACCTGCCGGACCTCGGCCCCGCTTTCGAGGCGGTCGCGACCGATGGCGAGGAGGGCGCGAGCCTCGACGCGCTCGAGGCCGAGCTGACCGATGAGGTCGACCGCGCCGCGACACAGGCCTTCAGCCTCGCCTTCCTGCTCGCCGGGGCGCTGGCGCTCGCCGCTCCCATACCGATTGCGGTCGGGCGGAGGCGCGAACCGGGGGAGGTGCGGCCGTGAACGGGCGCGCCGGGATCCTCGCCTCGCTCCTCGCGGTGGTCGCGCTGCTCGCCGCCTACCTGCTGCTCGGCGGCGGCACCTATGCGCCTCGCGAGGTACCCGACCCGTGCGCGCCGCGCGAGCTGTCGCCCGAGCGCCCCGTCGGCGAGCAGATCGCCCTGTCCGCGCTCGACGGCGCCGCCTGCGAGCTCCAGGTCACGCGCGAGGACCTGACGCTCGCGCTCGCGAGCGAATCCGAGCGCGAGAGCTTCCAGGCGGCATACGACGTCGACGACGAGGAGTTCGCCGAGGCGACCCGCGCCGGGCTCGAGCGCGCGATCGGCGACGCCGAGGGCCTCGGAACGCTGTCGGCGACCGAGGCCTCGATCGCGCGCGAGGTCGTCGCGCGACTTCCGTACGAACAGCTCGTCGACCTGCTCGGACGCGTCACCGGCGAGGACGACCCGCTCGCCGCCCTCACCGAGACGATCGTCTCGGGAGTCGAGCTCGGCGAGGACATCGACGGGATCCTCGAGGACATCGGAAACCTGATCCCATGAGCCGCGGGTCGGTCGTCAGGCGACGAGCGCGAGCCCACCGCCCAACTCACGTGCCCGCGCCACGAACTGATCGTGAAGCGCCCTGAGCGTCGGCGCGAGAGCCGTGGCGGAGCGGTGCTGGAGGACGAGCCTGACGTTGACGGGCTCGGCGGCGATCGGTCGAGAGGTGATCTCGCCGGAGCGCTCGAGAGGGTCGCCGGCGACGCTGTAGTCCGGGAGGATCGCCACACCGAGTCCCCCGGCGACCATGAACTTGCCCATCTCGGAACCGTCGGCCGAGCATGAGAGGACCGGGTCGAGACCCTCGAGCAGGCGTGTCACGTAGTCGTGCATCACGTACCCCGCGCGCATCGCGATCAGCGGTTCACGGATCAGGTCCGCCGGGGTCAGCTCGGCGTGCGCCGTGAGCGGCGAGCGCGTGCTGATGCAGGCCACCGGGACCCCCCGCAGCAACTCCGTCGCGCTGAGATCCGCGGTCGGCCACTCGTCGCCGAGCAGGTTGACCAGGGCCAGGTCCATGCTGCCGTCGAGCAGGGCCGAATCGATCTTGTCGCGCTTGCCGAGAACGAGCTCGACGTGACTCGAGGGGTAGAGGTCGCGAAAGCGCCTCACGACGGGTGAGAGCAGCGGCCCGGTCGCGGCCGTCACCGTGCCCAGGCGGATAACCCTGCGGCCGCGGTGGTGCTCGTCGCATGCCCGGCGCAGATCGTCGTTCGCGCCTATCACGTCGAGCATCCGCGGCAAGAGTTCGCGTCCCGCCTCGCTGACCTCGACGCCGCCGCGCTTGCGATCCACGAGTTGCACGCCGAGCTCGCGCTCGAGGTTGCGGACAGATTCCGAGAGCGCCGGCTGAGAGATGTGGAGCTCCTCCGCGGCCCGCCGGAAGGATCCCTGCCTGATCACCGCGAGCGCGTACTCGAGCTGCTCGACACGCATTCACCGCATTCTAGATCAATCCGGTCTACAAAGCTTATGGCTCGATCGGATCTTCCTGTTGACCGTCGCCCGGACTGCTCTCACGATGCCGGATCGGCGGGCCCCCTGAGTCCATCCGCCACCTGTTTCTTGACCAAAACACTCGATAAGGACTGAGCACGTGTTACAGGATCCACCCTCCCTCTCCGACGGCCTCGGCATCGCCCTGATGCTAAGCCTCGGCGTGTTGATGTTCGCGATCGCCTTCGCCGTCAGGGCGATGGTCAAGAACACCCACAGCTTCGTCATCGCCGGGCGTCAGATACCGCTCGGGTTCGGTGTCGGTTCGGTCATCGCGGTCTGGACCTGGTCGATGGCGGTGATGCTCTCCTCCGCGCAGGCCTATTCGTGGGGCATCTCGGGGCTGCTCTGGTTCATCGTCCCCAACGGCCTCGCGGTCATGATCATGGTCCCGTTCGCCCTTCGTCTCAGGCGGCAGATGCCGGCGGGCTACACGATCATCGAGTTCATCCGCGAGCGGTTCCGAAACCGCACCGCCTCGAACCTGATGCTCGGCGCGATCCTGTTCGGGCTGCTCGCCGAGATCTGCATCAACCTGTTCGGGGTCACGCTCGTCATGGGCGTCATCTTCGGGCTCGACGCGACGGCGGTGCTAGCGATCACGCTGGTGATCGTCACCCTCTATTCGTACTTCGGGGGCCTGTGGACGTCGGCGATCACGGCGACGATCAACACGCTTTTGATCACCGTGCCCGCGGCCCTGGTGGTCCTCTACGTCTTCTACAAGGTCGGCGGTGCCGGAGCTGTCTTCGACGGTGCCAGCGCCGCGGGGTCGCAGAACTTCAATCCGGTCCGCTGGGAGACGGCGTCGGCGTTCGGGATCTCGCTCGCGCTCGGGCTGTTCGCCTCGACGATGGCCGATCAGACCTTCTGGCAGAAGGTCTGGGCGATGAAGCCCGAGAACCTCGACCGGACCTTCCTGTGGTCCGGGCTCTGGTTCTACCCGATCCCGATGACCCTCGGGCTGCTCGGCCTGGTCGGTCTCGCGGCCGGGGTGGTGCCCGGGGACCTCGGGGCCTTCGGGCCGGGCGGTGTCGGCCCCTACGTGGTCTCGCACGTCGGCCTGCCGGTGATCTTGATCGCCGCCTACGTGCTGATCATCTGCAACGCCTGCTACTCGTCGATCGACGGCGCCTTCTCGGCACTGTCCTCGATCGTCGCGGTAGACGTCGTCAATCGGGTGTTCCCGAACGTCTCCGAGCGGAGGCTGTTCGCGTTCACGAAGAGCAGCATCTTCGTCGCCGGCGCGATCGGCGGCGCGATCGTCCTGTCGGGGATCGACTACGTGAACCTGGTGACGACGATCTTCTTCATCAAGGCGGCGCTCGTGGTGCCGCTCGGCCTGGCGATCTTCTGGAAGCGGATGACGGCGCCGGCGTTCATCGTCGCCGTCGTCGGCGCCGTGGCGATCGGCTATCCGATCCGCCAGGAGGTCAACGAGCTCGCCGGGATCGTCGCCCTGATGGGCACCTCGCTGATCGCGTCGATCGGGATCAGCCTGCTCGGCCGCAAGTCCTTCGACTTCGGTCAGCTCAAGCCGGCGAAGGCCGGGCTCGCCAGTGCGCCTCCCGCCCAGCAGCCGACCCCCGCCCAGCCGATGCCGACCCGCGCGGTCGAGCTGCCGGCCGGCGGACAGAACTGAGCCTCGGCTCGCCACAGCGACAAACGATCGCGCCCGCCGGGTGATGCACCCGGCGGGCGCGGCAGTCAGGAGAACGAACAGTGTCGGTATTTCTCATAGCTCTCGCGGTCTCGGCGGTGGTCGGGGTCGCCTACATCGCGCTCGCGGCGCGGTCCTTCTTCGCGATCAGGACGCGCGTCCTCGCCGGGGCGCCTGACGGCCTCGGCTCCGATGCGGTCTTCGCCGCACAGGGCCACGGCTTCAACTGGAAGGCAGCCGTCGGCGTGATCGTGGCGACGACCGTGCTCTCGCTGCTCGCTCTCGGTCCGTTCTTCTTCTACGTGATCCCGTTCCTGGCGATCGGCTCGGCGATCGCCGTCGTCGTCGCTTTCGTGATCGATCCGGTCGGAGAAGCCTCGTGACGGGCCAGGCCAAGAAGAAGATGCACCTGCTGGGATTCGTCCAGCACGGCGTCATCAACCACGCCTCGACGATGTGGGCACACCCGCAGGACAAGGTGGGCTACCACTTCTCGCGTCCGGAGTTCTGGCGCGATCTCGGTCAGACGATGGAGCGTGGGCTCTACGACGCGATGTTCATCGCCGACGAGCTCGCTCCCTACAACACGCACGGCGGCAGCTCGGACGCGACGGTCAAGTACGCCGGCCAGTGCCCGGTCCATTCGCCGGAGACGGTGGTTCCGATCGTCGGTGCGTTCACGAAGCACCTGGGGATCGGGATCACGCTCTCGACCTCGTTCGTGAGGCCGTACATGATGGCTCGCAACCTCTCCTCGCTCGATCACCTCACGTCGGGCCGGGTGGGGTGGAACATCGTCACGTCGTACTCCAAGAGCGAGTTCCAGGCGATGGGGCTCGACAACCTGACGCCCCGAGACAAGCGCTACGAGGTCGTCGAGGAGTACATGCAGATCTGCTATCAGCTCTGGGACAGCTGGGATGACGACGCGGTCCTCTACGACCGCGAGACGGGCGTCTTCGCCGACCCCTCCAAGGTTCGCGAGATCGACTTCCAGGGCGAGCACTTCCGCTCGAAGGGGAGGTTCTTCGTCGAGCCCTCGCCGCAGCGGCGCCCCGTGCTCTGGCAGGCCGGGTCCTCGCCGCAGGGACGCGACTTCGCGGCCAAGCACGCCGAGTCCGTCTTCGGGATATTCCCGACGCCGCGGACGATGCGCGCCTACTCCGACGACATTCGCCGGCGCGCCTCCGACCACGGACGCGACCCGAACTCGGTCAAGTTGATCTACGGCCTCCAGACCGTCATCGATCGCGATCGCTCGCGGGCACAGGAGCGCTACGAGGAGCTCAGGGAGAAGATCCAGCTCGACTCGGCGTTCGCGATCATGTCCGGCCACACGGGCGTCGACTTCTCGCAGTACGACCTCGACGATCCGCTCGAGGACGTCGACGCGCAGGGCATCCGCGGTCTCTTCGACGCGATCCTCGAGGCCAAGGACGGCGAGCCCGTGACGGTCCGCGAGGCGGCGCAGATCTACGGCATGTCGATCGGGGCACCGGTCGCGGTCGGGACCCCGGAGGACGTCGCCGACCAGATGGAGGTCTACGTCGATGAGGGTGGCTGCGACGGGTTCATGATGCTGGCGACCCACGTGCCAGGGTGCTTCATCGAGCAGACCGAACTGCTCGTCCCGGAGCTGCAGCGCCGCGGTCGTTTCCGCCACCGCTATCCCGGGACGACGCTGCGCGAGTCGCTGATGGAGTACTGAGGATGGCTGCGTCGTTCGCGCCGGTCTCCGAGGCGCTCGATCAGCTGCGTGCCGGCCGGATGGTGATCGTCTGCGACGACGCTGACCATGCGAATCAGGGCGACCTCGTCCTTGCCGCACAGTTCGCGACCGATCGCTCGATCAACTTCATGGTCAGTCGTGCGCGAGGCCTCGTTTGCCTGGCGCTGACCGGCGAGGGTTGCGATCGCCTCGGACTCCCACCGATGACCAGGAAGAACCGCTCTCGCAGGGAGACGGCGTTCACCGTCTCGATCGAGGCGAGGGACGGCGTCTCGACCGGTATCTCCGCAGCGGACCGCGCACGGACCATCCAGGCGGCGATACATCCCGCGTCGGGGCCTCAGGATCTCGTCCGGCCGGGGCACGTGTTCCCCCTGCGGGCTCGCGATGGTGGGGTGCTCGTACGTTCAGGTCACACCGAGGCTGGGGTCGACCTGGTCCGGCTTGCCGGACTCACGCCCGCTGCCGTCGTCTGCGAGATCCTCAACGACGACGGGACGATCTCACGGCTCGGCAACCTCGGTGGGTTCGCGGCCAGGCACGATCTCCCGCTCGTCTCGGTGGCGGATCTGATCGCCTACCGGCACCGGACGGAGCGGCTCATCGAGCGGGTCGCCGAGGCCCACCTGCCGACGGATCACGGCTCGTTCCAGATGGTCGGCTTTCGCTCGCTACCCGACGAGCGCGAACATCTCGCGCTCGTGCGCGGCGACCTCGAGGCGTTCGAGCAGCCGCTCGTCCGGGTCCACTCCGGTTGCGTTACCGGCGAGGCCTTCGGGTCGCTTCGCTGCGACTGCGCCGACCAGCTCGACGAGGCGATGCGGCGGATCGATGAGGAGGGTGCGGGGGCGATCGTGTACCTCGCCCAGGAGGGGCGCGGACTGGGCCTGCTCGACAAGCTCCGCGCCTACGAGCTTCAGGACGACCAGGGGCTCGACACCGTCGATGCGAACCTGGCACTCGGTTTCCCGCCTGACCTGCGGCACTTCGGCATCGGCGCCCAGATCCTGTCCGACCTCGGGCTTCGGGCGATCCGGCTGATGACGAACAACCCGAAGAAGATCGTCGGCCTCTCCGGCTACGGCATCGAGGTCATCGACCAGGTGCCGATCCAACCACCGGTTCGAGCGGAGAACTCCGACTATCTGTGGACGAAGGCAAGCCGCCTCGGCCACACGCTCCAGATGGCGTCCGGGCCGCCGGTCTCGAACTCGACCGATGTCGAGACCCCGGTGCCGGAGGTGGGCGTATGAGTCAGCGCGCATTCCGCGACGCGATGGGGCGGTTCCCGACCGGCGTCGCCGTCGTGAGCTCACGCCAGGGCGATGGCGCGCTTCGGGCGACGACCGTGAACGCGCTGAGCTCGGTTTCGCTCGAGCCTCCCACCGTTCTCGTCTGCCTCGACCTCGCGAGCTTCACGCTCGCCGCGGTCCGGGACTCGAAGCGCTTTGCGATCAACGTCCTGGCGGAGGATCACCGTGACCTGTCTGACCACTTCGCGGTTCGGGGAAGTCCGGCCGAGGAGGTGGATGCGTGGGTCGATCCTGAGCATCCGACCCCGCTGGTCAGGGGCGCCGTGGCCCACGTCGAGTGCGAGCTCGAGCGGGTCATCGAGTCCGGCGACCACGCGATCGTCCTCGGCGCCGTCGTGGCGCTGGCTGACGACGGCGGCCGGGCGACGCCGCTGACCTTCCTCGGCGGTTCCTACGCCCGGGTCGTCCGTGCCGAACCGGTCGGCGCCGCCGGCGCGTGACCGGCGTCCCCGCGGTCTCGCCGAGTCGGCGAACGCGCCGCGACCGTCGGTGCGTGACCGTCGTACTCGGCAGCGTCACCAAGCCCGGTCGGCTCGATCGCGCCGTCCACGAGGCGAGCGACCGGGCTCGCCGCGACACCGCCGATCTCGAGGTGCTGCCTCTGAGAGAGCTCGAGATCGGTTGGGCGGACGGCCGTCCGCTGCAGGGGGATGCTGCGCGCGCGGTCGAAGCGCTCGACCGAGCGGACGCCGTGATCCTCGCGACGCCCGTTTACCGCGGCTCGCTCACCGCCGCCCTCAAGAACCTGCTCGACCTCACACCCGTGGCGGCGCTCCGCGGTTGTCCCGTCGGCATCGTGGCGATGGGAGGTTCGCTTCACCACTACCTCGGGGCCGATCGGCACATCCGCGACCTGATGACCTTCTTCGGCGCGCTCGTTGCTCCGGTGTCGGTGTACCTCGACCCGTCGGACTTCGACGACGGCGCGCCGGGCCCGGCCGCGGAGACGAATCTCGACGAGCTCATGCGTGCGGTCCTCGAGCTGGCCTCGGAGCGAGGGTCCGCCGTTCCGCTCGGCCCGGCGCCCCTCGGCACCGGTCGTCGCGGACGGGGCGATTAACCGACGCCGAGGAGGGCGAGCAGCCCCGCGCTCAGGCTCATCAGGCCGGCGACGAGGATGATCGCCAGTCCGGCACTGTGGAACCGCTTCCCGTCAAGTCGGGCGAACACGCGGCGTCCGGCCAGCTGGCCACCGACCGCGAGCGCGGCGAGGCCAAGCGTCAGCGCGGGGTCGATCGACAGCCCGGCGCCGAGGATCGCCGTCGCCGCGAGAGCGGGGACTCCCAGGAGCAGGAGCATGAACGCGTTCGAGTCCCGGAGCTGACTCGGGGAGGCGCCCCGGGCGCGAAGAAGTAGGACGATCGGGGGGCCGTTCGCGGTCGTCGTCGTCGTGAGGAATCCGGACAGCAGCCCGCTGGGGGCGGCAGCGCCAAGCGGCACGGCTTGGTGCCCGGCGCCAGCGCGAAGCCCAGGAAGGACGGCGCGCGCATCGAGCGCAGCTGCGAACACGACCATCACGCCGACGGCGATCTGGATCGCCTCCTTGGAGAGAGCGGCGAACACGAGCGCTCCGAGGATGAGGCCCGGGAGAGCGGTGGCCGCCATCCAGCCGATCTCTCGTCGCATCAACTGTGGCCGGCGCCGCTCGGTCCCGAGCAGCACCGCGTTCAGGAGCAGGGCGACGATGATGATCGTCACGAGCGCGCGGTCGGGGTCGACGGCGGCGAACAGCGCCGGAGTCAGGATGAGTGCGAAGCCGAACCCGATCGCCGATTGGACCGTCGCGCCGACGAGGCATGCGACCGCGGCGAGCCCGATCAGCACGGCGATCGGTCAGCCGACGAGCGGCGCGAGCTCGCGGCCGATCAGCTCGGTCGTCTCGTGATCCCAGAAGCAGTGGTGCTGGAACATCGCCCTGCTCACCCCCGCCTCCTCGAGCTCGCGCAGCTGCGCGGCGACCTCGTCGACGGTGCCCGTGACGTAGTGCTCGGGCAGGTCGGCGAGGTAGGCCTCGGGGTCGTCGGCGAGCTCCGATTGCCGCCAGCGGGCGTGCTCTGCGGCCTTCTCCAGCAGGGTGCCGCGATCCGGGGCGACGACGAAGCCCAGCATCACCGACAGCGGCATCGGCTCGCGGCCCGCCTTCTCGCAGGCGTCGCTGATCGACGTGCGGATCTCGCGACACTGCTCGAGCGTCTTGTGAGGGGTGTTGTACTCGTCGGCCCAGCGGGCGGCGAGAGCGGCGGAGCGCGGACCTCCCTGACCGCCGAGGATCAGCGCCGGCTTCGGTTGGGGAAGCGGCCACGCGGTCAGGTCCTCGACCTCGAAGAACTCCCCGTCGAAGCTGAAGCCCTCGTCGGTCCACGAGCGCGAGACGAGCTCCACGTACTCGGTCAGCTGCGACATCCGCTCGCCCTTCTTCGGGAACGGGAAGCCATAGGCGGAGTGCTCGGCCTTCCACCAGCCGGTACCGAGACCGACCTCGATCCGGCCCGGTCCGCCGATCGCCTGCGCGGTCACGGCGAGCTTGGCGAGCACCGAGGGATGGCGGAACGTCGCGGGGGAGACGAGCGTGCCGAGCCCGAGCTTCTCGGTCGCGGCGGCGAGGCCGCAGATCGTGCCCCAGGCGTCGAGCGACCCGCGCGCGGCGATCTCGTCGACCGAGAAGTAGTGGTCGGATCGAAACAGCGTCCCGATCCCCGCCCGCTCACACGCTCGAGCGACGCCGAGCCAGTCGTCCCAGCCGACGTCCTCCTGCCCCTCGACCATCAGATCTATACGCATGGGCTCGCACTACCCGCTCGGTAGCGTTCCGTGTCCCCATGTCGACCGCCGCGGCAGCCCTTCGCCGGCTGAGGACCTTCACCCTCACCAAGCAGCAGTACTTCGCGATCACCGTGATCGCGCTCGTCTCGCTGGTCACGATCGTGGCCTCCGGTTCGGCGGTGCGTCTGACCGGTTCCGGGCTCGGCTGCCCGGACTGGCCGCGCTGCTACGGCAAGGTCGTCCCGCCCGGCGATCTGAACGCGATCATCGAGTACGGAAATCGGTTGTTCACCGGCGTCGTCGGGATCGCGGTGATCGCTGCGGCCACGCTCTCGTTCCGCCGCCGCCCGTTTCGCTGGCACCTCGCGGTGTTCGGCCTCCTGCTCCCGCTCGGCGTCCTCGGCCAGGCGGCGCTCGGAGCGATCGTCGTCGCCAACCACCTCGCGCCCGAGCTCGTCATGGGCCACTTCATCCTCTCGATGATCCTGCTCGACGCCGCCTTCGCGCTGATGTGGTGCTCGCGCTACGAGCCGGGCGAGCGCCGCGCGTCGACCGACCGCGTCGGCGTCTGGGCGGTGCGCGGTCTCATCCCCGTCGGCCAGCTCGCGATCATCGCCGGCACGATGACCACGGGCTCCGGCCCGCACGCCGGCGACTTCGCCGACGACCGAGTCACTCGCTTCACCTTCCAGGGTCCCGAGACGCTCGAGTGGATGGTCCAGCGCCATGCCGCGCTCGCGGTCCTCTTCGCCGTCTGCGTCGCCGGCGTGATCCTCTTCCTGCGCCGCGGCGGCGGCGACCGCCGCGCCCAGAAGCCGCTCCTCGTGCTGCTCGGTCTGATCTGCCTCCAGATCGCGGTCGGGGTCACGCAGTGGCTGCTCGAGCTACCGGCCGAGCTCGTGTGGGTCCACATCGTGATCGCGACGCTGACCTGGCTCAGCGTCCTGTGGTCGGTCGCGACGGCCGGGCGCATCCAGCCGCGCGACGGCGGCATGCCGGTCCCGAACGCGGCCTAGGGCGAGCTGAAAGGCGTTGAGCCGGCGTGAGCGCCGGCTATCCGGCCGGCGGAACGGTCGGGTTGGCCGCGCGGAGCTTCTCGAGGCCGAGTCTCATCCGTCCCTTCACGGTGCTCGCCGGCAGGCCGAGCTGTACGGCGATCTCCGTGTGGGTCAGCTCGCCGAAGAACGCCAGGCTGATGACCTCCGCCTCCCCCTCGGGCAAGCGCGCCAGGGCGTCGCGCAGCCCGCTGGACTCGTTGCGTCTCAGCTCGTCGGACTCCGGCTGGGACGCATCGGGCTCGTGTTCCTCCGCGGCTGAAGGCTGCAGCGGGGCCCGGCGCTCGACCTCCGTCGCCGCGCTGCGGACCACCTGCATCGACCACGACTGAAACGTCTCGCAGGCCGGATCGAACCGCGCGCGGTCGCGCCAGACCCGCAGGAACCCGATCCGAACCGCTTCTTCGGCGTGGGCGTCGTCGCCGCAGACCGATTGCGCGACTCGATAGGCGCGTACCGCGTGCCGATCGTAGAGACGCTCTAACGCCTCTGCGTCCCCGCCCTCGCGCGCGCGCCTCATCAGCCGCTCGTCGGTTACCGCGTCGCGCTGCGTACGGACGGTGGCGCCCACGCTCAGACGCCGGCGCTTTGCGGTGGGCCGAGGAAGAACAGCTCGCAAGCGACTCCCGGGGCGGTCTGATTCGCGCTGAGAAAGGCCGTCACCGGCCGGCCGGTCAGGCGCTGTATCACCTCGGTGAACTCGTCCTCCGCGCCCTCTTGGAACGCGACGCGACCGTCTATCACCTCGCCGCGTCGCCCGTGTGCGATCTGATCGACCTCCGCGGCGGTGAGGATTCCCTCGAGCACGCACACGACCACGTTGTCGTTGATGTAGGTCGTCGCGGTCGTGCGGTCGTGCTGGTAGACGATCGCGTAGAGCGAGACCATGGCCTCCGAGATCGCCTCCGTGAGCGCGTCGCCACGTAGTTCAGGGCGTTCTCGTAAGGCATGGTGCCGCGCACTACCCGCGGCGTCGCCGGCCATGTGGGCCCGAGGTGCCGTCGCCTCGACCGGCACACCGAGGGCCGCTCGCGCGACCCTCGGTGCGACTGATTTCGTCGGCGACCCCGGGTCGCCTCCGGGGTCAGGACTTCGTCGGCTGCGGCACGATCCGGATGTAGGGGGTCGGCTGCTCCCAGCCGTCCGGGAACTTCTCCTTGGCCTCCTCATCGGAGACGGCCGCGGTGATGATCACGTCGTCGCCCTGCTTCCACTGCGCGGGGGTGGCGACCTTGTGCTCCGCGTTGAGCTGCAGCGAGTCGATGACGCGCAGGACCTCGTCGAAGTTGCGGCCCGCGGTCATCGGATAGATCAGGATGAGCTTGACCTTCTTGTCGGGTCCGATCACGAAGACGTTGCGGACCGTCGCGTTGTCGGCCGGCGTGCGCGCCGTCGCGTCACCCTCGACCTCGGCCGGGAGCATGTCCCAAGCCTTCGCGACCTCGAAGTCGGGGTCGGCGATCAGCGGGTAGTTCGGCGCCGTCCCGGTGACGGTCTCGATGTCCTCGGACCACTTTCCGTGGTTCTCGATCGGGTCGACCGACAGGCCGATGATCTTCACGCCGCGCTTGTCGAACTCCGGCTTGATCGAGGCCATGTAGCCGAGCTCGGTCGTGCAGACGGGGGTGAAGTTACGCGGGTGCGAGAACAGCACCGCCCACGAGTCGCCGATCCAGTCGTGGAAGTTGATCTCTCCCTCGGTGGTCTGCGCCGTGAAATCCGGGGCCGTATCGCCAAGCTTGATGCTCATCGGCTCTGCTCCTTGGTCTCGTATCGAGAAGTCTGAGGGTGACTCTACAACCTAAAACCCCAAAAGTCGGTCGGGTTTAGGGGGCTTCCGCTGATCCGCGCGTCTCGGTCCGCGCGCCGCCGGGCGTCCGGCAGGCTTCTCGGCCGATCGGAGGGTCCCGTTCGATCGATCGCGCGTGACTGCGCCCGGCGGGCTCGGGTAGACGCACGGACCACCGAACCGAGGAGAGGGAATCGTGAGTACCGGGCTGATAGTCGCAATCGTGGTCGTCGTTCTCATCCTGATCGTGCTCGCCGTGGTCGCGTCATCGCGCGGCAAGCAGAAGAAGGAGCAGCGCAGACACGAAGCCAAGGACGCACGGCACAAGGCGCAGAAGCGAAGTGCGATCGCCGAGCGCGAGGCGGCCGCAGCCGACGAGAAGGAAGCGCGAGCCCGTCGCGAGGCCGCGGAGGCCAAGGAACGGCGGGCGAAAGCCGAACACGAAAGCCACCACGCCGAGCGCGAGCACCGGCGGGCGGAGCGCGTCGACCCCGATCGCTGAGCCACCGGGCGAGTCGTCCGCGGGCCGAGCCCGCGGGGCTGTGGGCGGCGATCACAGGGCACTGGCCGGCCGCGGCGCTCAGCGCTTCGAGCCGGCGCCCGCCTCGATAGCGCACTCGACCGTCGATCGCAGGGCGGCGGCGATCGTGGCGGCCGGCCAACCGAGCATCTCGTGCTGGTCGAGGATCTCGCGCGGATCCGCGAGGGCGTTCCACACCGCGAGGACGTAGTCGAGGCGAGCCGGATCCTCGCCGCTTCGGTCGAGCTCGGCACGCAGCGCCGGTTCGGCGATTCGCAAGAGTCGCGCGACGCGCCCGTCACCGCGTGCCCGGCGGCTGAGCAGTCCCTCCCGGCTTCGCACCGCCACGAGCGCAGGGCCCCAATCGAGCACCGCTCCGACCCACAGCTCGCAGAGGCCGCTGAGCGAGCTCGCCGCGTGCTCGTCTGCACCTGCGCGTGAGTCGGCGTCGTCCCAAAAGCCCGCTACGAAGGCGTTCGTCAGGTCTTCAGAGGAACGGAAGTGCCGGTACGCGGTGGCGGTCGACACCCCCGCGCGGGCGGCGGCGTCGGCGAGCGTGAACTCCGAGCCCTCGGCGAGGTGCTCGCCCGCCGCGGCGAGCAGCCGGCGGCGGTTCTGGCGCCCATCGGCGCGCGCGCCGTAGCCGCCGGAGCGGGATCCGACCTGCGAGGGCCAGTCGACGTTCGCCGCCACGAAGTGAGAATCTATTCAACATTCGGGCGGAAGGCGAGCGAGACGGGAGATGGAATCCATGATCATCCGGACCTGGCGCGGGACCGTCCGCCGCGAAGATGCGGACGAGTACGCGCGCTACATCCGCGACACGGGGTTCGGCGAGTACGGGCTCACCCCCGGCAACCGCGGCGCGTGGATGCTGCGGCGCGATCTCGGCGAGGAGACGGAGCTGATCACCGTCTCGCGCTGGGACGACCGCGACGCGATCCGCGCCTTCGCCGGCGACGACATCGAGGCCTCGGTCCTCTACGACGAGGATGCGCGCTACCTGACCTCGACGCCATCGGTCGCCCACTACGAGATCATCGACGAGATCGAGCAGGGCACATCCGAACTCGTCGAGATCAACGGGGTCCTGACCTGGTGCGACGCGCAGGGCGAGGGTCCGCCGCTCGTCCTGCTGCATCCGGGCGGCGCGGACTCGCGCGCCTGGGATCCGAACCTGCCGTCGCTGACCGAGCACTTCCGGGTTCATCGCTATGACCGCCGCGGGCAGGGGCGGACCCCGGACGTCGGCGGTCGGATCACGTTCGACGACATGGCGCGGGACGCGGCTGCGTTCATCGAACGGGTCGTCGGCGGACCAGCCCATGTCGCCGGGCATTCCGTCGGAGCTCCCGTGGGGCTCCTCCTCGCCCAGCAGCGCCCCGACCTCGTCGGCGGTCTCGTCTTCTCCGAAGGCGTCTTCCATCACGACGGCTGGAAGGACGGCGTCCTCGACCCGCTCCCTCCCGACGTCGAGGAGTTCCTCGGCGGCCTCTACGCGGAGGTGTCGCCGCACGGCGCCGAGCACTGGCCGGGCGTCTGGACTCGGCTCGATGCCGAGCACCATCGCGCGCCCTCCCTCACCGCGGCCGACCTCGCCAAGATCCCGACGCCGGCGCTGTTGATGTTCGCCGACAACGAGAGCGAGGTCCGCGTCGACCACATCCACGCGATGCACGCCGCGCTGCCGGGCGCCCAGCTCGCGATCCTTCCCGACACCGGACACGGGCTCCCGGCCGACAAGCCGGAGCTGTTCGGGCTGCTCGTGCGGGAGTTCCTCACGCTGCCTCGCGCGGCGGGGGCGCTCGAGCCCTGACGACGACGAAGGCCATTCGTCTATCGGGCAGTCTTCGCGACGCTTTTTGTTGAAGGAGCAGCGCGTGTGAGATCGAGAACTACGAAGATGGTCCGTCCGACGATCCAGCGAACATGCGTTCGCAAAATCGGATGAAGACGAGATGGGAGCCACAGAAGTTCGAGACCCGGTCCACGGGATGGTGGAGCTGTCAGCCAGCGAGTGGCAGGCCGTTGATTCGCCCGACTTTCAGAGGCTTCGATCGATTCGGCAGCTTGCGCTCACCCATCTCGTCTATCCGGGTGCCACTCACAGTCGATTCGAGCACTCGGTTGGCGTTGCACACGTTGCGGGCCTGCTCTCCGACCGTCTTGAGCTTTCGGAAGAAGTCCGAAGATCAGTGCGTGTTGCAGCCCTCCTCCATGATGTCGGCCACGGTGTGTTCTCGCATGTCTCGGAGCAGGTCATCGACGACCTCTCAGGAGTCAGCGGAGTGCATGAAGCGGTGTCGGAGTTCCTGATCAGGAATCGTCCGCACTTTCGCTCTGCGTTCGGTTCGGAGGCCTGCGAGGCGGCAGCTGACTTCGTTGGGCTGCGCGGACCTCGGACTGTCGCGCGCGATGTCGTGAGTGGGCCCTGCGACGCTGACAAGCTCGATTACCTGCTGCGAGACTCGTACTTCGCGGGCGTCAACTATGGAAAATATGACCTCGATCGGGTCGTAGGGTCCGCCCGAATCATCGCCCCCCGATCAGCCCAGACGCAACTCGGGTTCGAGGTAAGCGGGATCTGGGCGCTCGAAGAGCTCTTGTTGGCGCGGCACCACATGCACCGACAGGTCTACCGGCACAAGACTCGGGTTTCGACGGACATCATGATCACTCGCGCGCTTCGCAGGGCGGTTGAACTTGACGTCTTGCCGGTTGGGGCCTTCGTAGTCCCTGAGGTCAATGGAGCAGCGCAGGTGGACGAAGACTTCGTGCACCTCTACCTCGACCAGACGGATGATGCCGTTATTCGCAAGATGGCGGATTGTGCGGACCGAATCGTTTCCGAGCTCACGAGATCGATTCTCCACCGCCGCCTCTTGAGGCAGACTGCGAGCATCCATTTGGACGAGAGGGAGGACAAGATCGGTGTCGCGCAGATCGCTGCAATCCGTGATCCCGACGAATTTGATGCAAGCAAGATCGCGGAGGTCGAGGCGGAGGTCGCGGCAGCAGTTTCGGTCGAACCTCATTTGGTGGCGATCGACGTCGATAGCCGTGCAAATCCGACCTACCGCAATCCCTCGGCGAGTTTGGGACCGAAAGACATCATGATCTCTCATCCGGACCGCGGCCCCACGCTTCTGCACCAGGCGAGCGAGATTTTTCGCAACGAGTCCGGCCCGGATGATCACTGGCTGCATCTGTACGCACCAGATCTCTCGTCGGAGGATCGTGCCACTGCGAAGGACGCCCTGTGGAGCCTGCTGAAAAACCTTTGACGACGAGAGAGACGATGCTGCTCATCGTCGCGGCGAACGACGAGCAGGTGGCTGGTCGGACTGTGCTTCAGAAGCTCGCCTACTTCTGCGCTCTTGAACTCGGTTACGGACTTCATCATCGAGCGCACTTCTTCGGGCCGTATTCAGCGCGGGTTGAGGATGCCGTCGAGAATGCCGTGGTCGCCGGTCAACTCCGAGAGGTCGAGGAGCGTATGCGGGATTGGTTCGGTGGTCCGGATGCCCGGAGATACACATACTTCCTCGAGGAAGCAGGCAGGCGGCGAGTCGATGACTTAAAGAAGCAGAGCCCGAAGCAATGGACGCGCATTTGCAGCGCCGTCACAGCAATCCGGAGCGCGTTGCCGTCGCTGGATCAGCAGACGTTGTCGTCAGCCGCCAAGACTCACCTTCTAATTTCCGAGAACGATGAGGGCGTCGACGAAGACGAGCTCCCAGTTCTGGCCAGGAGACTCGGTTGGGACCTATCTGCTGAGCAGGTAGCGCTCACGGTCAAGATCCTCGACGAGCTCGGACTTCTCGAGGAAGAGCCGGCTCGGATCTAAATCGGTTACAGCGGCAGATCGAGTTGACCCGGAATTCGGCTTTCGGCGTAGAGGCCCTGGGAGCGCGCCAGCGACAAGGCCTCTCGCTTGCGGGCAGCCTCATATACAAGCGCGTCCGAAACGTAACCCGACATTCGAAGCTTCCGTGTTTGTCGCTCCGAGTCCGAGTAGAGGTCCTCGAGATGGTCGAGACGCTGACTAGAGCTGAGTTGCGCCATTTGCGCGACCTCTCGACCCATGACATGGGCGTCGTGTTGGGCCGCCTGGCTTAGGCGAGACGGCCACGTTGACTGCTTCTCACAAGACGGGCACGAGCACCGAAGCAGGCTGGCGTATCGGGAAGAGCGGATGGCCTGTACATCGGCGGCGTCTAAGGCTGTGCCGAGTCGCGGCACTTCATAGAGGGTTTCTACGCGTCCGCCGCCACCGGACCCCTTGAAGTCGGGCACGGAGTAGCGGGTGAGACGACCCAAGCCGACTTCGACCCCGATGCCAAACGCGAGGAACAGCGTGCGCAGGTTGCCGGGACGGGAAACAAGAACTCGCCGGCCTGTTCGCTTGATCGCGAGCGCGAGGCGCAGCGAGGACACGATCCGGCGGGGCGACGACTCCCGCGACAATCCGTCGAGCATGAGCAGTACCGCGTCCATTCGAACGCCCGAGATCGAGCGGGCAAGAAGGTCCTGACGTTCACTGGTGTCGAATCCCATCATCCGGACCGGCACCGCGCCGAGGAGTGGCGCCTCCGCGTCCTCCGCTTGACCGCGAGTCCGCTCGATTTCCCGCATTAGGCGCAAGTTGGTTGCCATCCACGGGTCCGTAAGTCCGGCCGCGACGAACAAACTCGCGATGTAACCGGAAACCCCGAGCCGGCCTTGCGCGGCCACGGAGTCAGAAGCAACCCGTCGAAGCAGGATCGAGTCCTCGAACTCTTCTGATTCGTACGGCGGTGCGTCTAGGCCGGGCGCGAAGTCCAGGTCTTTGAGATGACTTGAGGTCCGATACCCCGGTAGCGCTGTCCGATGAAGGACGGGGTCGGCTAGCCACGGCACGCCAGCATCAATCGCGGTTCGGCGCACCGCCTTCCAAGTAGACGGCGCCTCCGAAAGTCCGACGGTCATCGCCGCTGGCTTCATGCCGTCATCAAGAGCAGCTGCAAGAGCTGGAAGATCGCGTTTCGTCGGCCTTACGAGCAGCCAGGGGCTCGATCGCGCAACATGCGGGTCCGGGAGGCGAGGGATACCTTCGAAGTCGAACCGTTCATGGTCCGCGAGCCTCAGCGGGGGCGGGGGCCGCTTGGTTCTCAAGCGACGACCCGGACTCACGTCTCAGTACCGGATCGAGTGCTTCCCTTGCGCCCCCCGCCGAGCATCGGACTGCCCAGCTCAGCCGCAGCCGGTGTTGTTGCCGCAGCTCGAGCACGTGTAGCAGGAGCCCGTGCGCTGCATCATCCCGCCGCACTGCTCGCAGGCCGGGCCGAGATCGCGGCCCTGGATCTTGGCCATGCGGACCGGGGGCGAATCGGTCATCGCCGCCGCGGCCGGGATCGCCTTGCCCGGTCCGGGCGACTTCGCCGCCGCTTCGGAGCTCGGCTTGGCGGCGCCGTTGCCGTTACCACCGTTGCCGTTCGCGTGACCGTTGCTCGACCCGTTGCCGTTGCCGCCGTTGGACTCGGCGGGCTGCGCGGGTCCCGCGGTGTCGGCGGAGAACAGCGCCTGCTGGGCTTCCTTGCGGGCCCTGACCTCCTTGGTCATGATCCCGAGCTCCTCGAGCGCGTCGACATCGTCGATGAACCGGCTCGCGAGCCAGCGCATGATGTAGTCGGGCATCGACTTGGCGAACGGGATCTCCGGGTTGCCGGTGATGCCCTCCGGGTCGAAGCGCATGTAGGAGAACTTGTTGACGAACTCCTCGAGCGGGACGCCGTACTGGAGGCCGAGCGAGATCGCCGTCGCGTAGGCGTTCATCATCCCGCGCAGCGTCGAGCCCTCCTTGCCGATGTCGGTGAGGAAGATCTCCCCGACCTCGCCGTCCTCGTACTTGCCGGCCGTGATGTAGCCCTCGTGGCCGGCGATCGAGAACTTGTGCGTGATCGACTCGCGCTCGCGCGGCATCTTCCGCCGCGGCGGCGCCTGCTGGATGATCACCTGCGGCTCGGCTGCCTCCGCCTCGGCGTCCTTCTCCTCCTGGGCGTCGGTGCGCAGCGCCTGCGCGGTCTTCGAGCCGTCGCGGTAGATCGCCAGCGCCTTGAGGCCGAGCTCCCAGCCCTGCGTGTAGGCGTCGGTGATGTCGGCGACGGTCGCCGTCTGCGGCAGGTTGACCGTCTTCGAGATCGCGCCGGAGATGAACGGCTGGACCGCGGCCATCATCCGGATGTGGCCCATGTGGGAGATCGCGCGCTCGCCGACCGCGACGTCGAACACGGGCAGGTGCTCGCCCGAGAGCTCCGGCGCATCGATGATCGTGCCGTTCTCGTTGATGTAGGCCTCGATCTGCTCGATCTGCGAGTCCGAGTAGCCGAGCGTGCCGAGCGCCATCGGCACCGTGCGGTTGACGATCGTCATCTGACCGCCGCCGACCAGCTCCTTGAACTTGACGAGCGAGAAGTCCGGCTCGACGCCCGTCGTGTCGCAGTCCATAAGGAACGAGATCGTCCCGGTCGGGGCCAGCACCGTCGCCTGGGCATTGCGGTAGCCGTGCTCCTCGCCGATCTCGACGGCCTCGTCCCATGAGCGCTGCGCCGCGGCGAGCAGCTCCGCGTCGGGCTCACCGTCGATCTCATACGCCGCGTCGCGGTGCATCCGCATGACCGCGTTGTGCGGCTCGCGGTTCTCCTCGTAGCGGTCGTAGGTGCCGATCGCGGACGCGATCCGCGCCGACTGGCGATACGCGCGGCCCGTCATCAGCGAGGTGATCGCCGCGGCGAGCGAGCGACCCTCGTCCGAGTCGTAGGGCATGCCGTTCGACATCAGCAGCGCGCCGAGGTTGGCGTAGCCGAGGCCGAGCTGGCGGAACGCGCGGGCGTTGTCGCCGATCTCGGGCGTTGGGTAGCTGGCCGGGCTGACGACGACCTCCTGGGCGAGCAGGACGACGTCGACCGCGTGCTCGAAGTCGGCGACGTCGAACGTGCCGTCGGCGCGCCGGAAGCGCATCAGGTTCAGCGAGGCGAGGTTGCAGGCCGAGTCATCGACGTGCATGTACTCACTGCACGGGTTCGAGGCATTGATCCGGCCCGAGTTCGGGCAGGTGTGCCAGCGGTTGATCGTCGTGTCGTACTGGATCCCCGGATCCGCGCAGCGCCAGGCGGCGTCGGAGAGCTGGTTCATCAGGTCGATCGCCGGCAGCGTCTTAGTCGCCGAGCCGTCGGTCCGCGCCTTGAGGTCCCAGTCGACTCCCGCGGCGACCGCGTCCATGAACTCGTCCGAGACGCGGACCGAGTTGTTGGCGTTCTGGTACTGGATCGAGGTGAAGCCCTCACCGTCGATCGACATGTCGAAGCCGGCGTCGCGCAGCGCGGCGGCCTTCTCCTCCTCGCGCGCCTTGCACCAGATGAAGTCCTCGATGTCGGGATGGTCGACGTCGAGCACGACCATCTTCGCCGCGCGGCGGGTCTTGCCGCCGGACTTGATCGTGCCGGCCCAGGCGTCGGCGCCGCGCATGAACGAGACCGGGCCCGACGCGTAGCCGCCCTTCGAGAGGTGCTCGGTCGAACCGCGGATGTTCGACAGGTTGATGCCCGATCCCGAACCGCCGCGGAAGATCATCCCCTCGCGGGTGTTCCAGTCGAGGATCGACTCCATCGTGTCGTCGACGGAGAGGATGAAGCAGGCCGAGCACTGCGGCTGCTCCTCGAAACCGACGTTGAACCAGACGGGGCTGTTGAACGCGGCCTGCTGGTGGAGCAGGATGTGAGTCAGCTCGGCCTCGAAGGTGTCGCCGTCCTCGTCGGAGGCGAAGTAACCGCCCTCGCGGGCCCAGGTCGAGATCGTCCCGGCGACGCGGGAGATCATCTGCTTGACCGAACGCTCACGGTCGGGCGAGCCGAGTCGGCCGCGGAAGTACTTCTGGGCGACGATGTTGGTTGCGTTCTGCGACCAGCTCTTCGGGAACTCGACGCCGCGCTGCTCGAAGGCCGGGTTGGCGGGATCGCCGATGACGGCGTCTCGGAGCTCCCATTCGACGGCGTCGAACGGGTGCACGCCGGGAGTCGTGAACCGTCGCTTGACCGTCATACCCGCTCGAGCGGTTTCTGCGGTGTTTGCGGCGGTTTCTGACATTGGAACTCTCCTCACGACCTTTTCTGAAACGGACGACCTACTGTGGCGCGTGGGCCGGACGGACTCACTCGATTTGGCGGGTCACCGGTGGGTAGAAGCTGCAATTTGGGGGATCGGGTCAGGCAGCGTCCCGGCGAATTGGAGGTAGGCGCCGAAGTCGAGCTCGACGAGGCCCTCGAGGACGGCCTCGGAGATCGCCGCGGCCTCGATCTCACCGTCCGCGCCGGCCTCCACCCGCTCGACGATCCGCTCGATCTGCTCCGCATCGACCGGCCGCTTGTGCGTCGCGCGCAATAACGCGGCCCGCAGCTTCGAGCGGTCGAACGGCTCACGCTCGCCGCTGCGCTTGACGACGACCGCGGGCGGCGCCTCGAAGCGCTCGAACGTCGTCGCCCGGGCGCCGCACGACAGGCAGACGCGGCGCCTTCGAAGCGCGGTACCGGCCTCGGTCGTGCGGGTCTCGGCGACCCGCGTTCGACCGTCGCAAACCGAACATCTCACGCGTCCAATTCTAGACGGTCTAGCGTCTCGACGGGTGAGAAGTTCCGCCTGTAACACTACATCTAGTGCCTATCGCCTAGAGTCGCCTGCCGAGCGAAGTCCTCAGCCGCCGTGTCACGCATGACGTCCGGTCGCGTCGAGCGGCCCTCGGTGGGATCGCGCCCCGAGGACGGGTAGCGCGACCAGCTGTGAAGAGCCCTCACAGCTGGTCGAACCACTGCCCTCGCTGCGGTAAATTTGGTCCCTGATGCCGGATGGGGACAACAGCTCCGAACGGCCTCGGGGGTCCGCACCGATCGACCGGCTCGCAGAACGACGCGACGCCGCCAGCCAACGGATCGCCGAGCGCCGCGCGGCCGCGACCGAGCGCGTCACCGAGGCGCGCGCGGCGGCCACCGAGCGCGTCAGCGAGGCCCGCGACTCGGCCGTGGAGGCTCGTGCCGCAGCCGCCGAGCGTGTCGCCGGTGCGAAGGCCGCCGCGACCGAGCGCGTCGCCGACGCCAAGGACGCCGCCGCCGAGTTCATCGCTCGCACGAAGCCGCGGTTCCGCGGCCGCTCGCACGAGTGGGCGTTCTTCCTCTTCCTCGGTCTCGGAGTGACGTTGTTCCTCGCCGCGGACGGTTCTGAGGCGCGGCTCGCGGCCGGGATCTACGCCGCGAGCCTCACGGCCCTGTTCGGCGTCAGCGCGCTCTACCACCGCGTCGACTGGAAGCGTCCGGCGGCGCGTCGCTGGATGCGACGCCTCGACCACACGATGATCTTCTTCCTGATCGCGGGCACGATCACGCCGTTCGCGCTTCTGGTCATGGATGGTCCGCTCGCGACCGCGTTGTTGATCGCGGTCTGGGCCGGCGCCGCCGCCGGCACCGTTGTCGAGGTGATCTGGGTCGAGCGGCCGAAGTGGGTATCGAGCGTCGTCTACCTGATCGTCGGCTGGATCGGAGCCCTCGGCTTCCCGGCGATCGTCATCGAGACCGGGGCGATCGCCGGCATCCTGATCGTCGCCGGCGCGCTGCTCTACACCGCCGGAGCCGTGGTCTACGCGACCGGCCGCCCCGACCCCGCGCCCGCCACCTTCGGCTACCACGAGATCTTCCACGCCTTCGTGATCGCCGCCGCGGCCTCGCACTTCGCCGCGATCGCCTTCTTCGCTCTGCCCGCCGCGACCTGAGGAGTCACCGCTAAGGCGATGCCGAGCGTTCGCCGATGAGTCGGGGGTGACGGTTCGGCGCATGATCGCGTTGCTGAGCATCGCCGCGGCGACCTCGCTCACGGCATGCGCCGACGGCCGCTACGAGGGCGAGGGCTTCTCCTTCGAGCCTGCGGCCGAGTGGGAGGTGGCCGAACCGGGCGACGTCCAGACCGGCGCGGCGAGCGGTGCGCCGATCGAGCTCGTCGCGACGCTCGAACCGGCGTCCGACGCCAACTCGCTTGGTCAGGTGGACGTCTACCGAGCGACCGGGGTCCCGACCCCTCCGGGCGCCGACGAGGAGACGACGCTGAGCGCCCTCGTCGCCGGTCTCGGTCTCGGGGCCGATGCCACCGGTGGCGAGGTGCAGGAGCCAGAGATGGTTTCACTCGGCGACCAGCCGGCCGCGGAGGTCGCTTTCACCACCGCGGCGATGAACGGAGTCCTGCCGGCGGGCCGAGTCGTGGTGGCGAAGCGCGACGAAACCATCTACATCGTGACCCAGGCCGGGGTCGACTCTGCCGAGCTCGCCGAGTACGCCGTCGGCTTCGACTCGGTCGTCGATTCCTGGGAGTGGGAGTGAGCCCGGCGCCGCCCGCTAGGACTGGCCGGCGGGCTGGGCGGTCTCGACCTTCGCCTTGGCCTGCTCGATGATGTCGAGCACCTCGGTGGCGCGGCCCTGGCGCAGCAGGTCGATCGGATCGGGGTCGCCGTTGACGATCCCCTCGAAGAAGTCCTTGCGGTCGTTGTAGGTGGGGAGGTTGCCCTTGGCCCAGCCGCGGGCGTCGTTGAGCATGATCGCCAGGCGCGCGTAGGGCTCGCCGTAGGTCTCGGCGATCTCGCGCTTCATCCGCTTGGCGAGAGCCGGTGAGGCGCCGGCGGTCGAGATCGCGATCGCGAGCGGGCCGGTGCGGACGATCGCCGGGAGGATGAAGTTGCAAAGCGATGGGACGTCGACGATGTTGACGAGCATCGCGCGCTCTTCGGCCGCGTCGTAAACGGAGATGTTCACGTCCGTGTCGTCCGTCGCCGCGATCGCCATGAAGGTGCGGTCGAGGTCGGCCTCGGCGTACTCGCGCTGCTCCCAGGTGATCGATCCCTCGTCGGCGAGCTCGCGCAGCGGCTCGATCGCCTCGGGCGCGATCAGCGTGACGTCGGCGTCGCAGGCGAGCAGGCCCTCGACCTTCTCGAGCCCGATGTCACCGCCGCCGACGACGACGCAGCGCCGTCCCGACAGCCGCAGGCAGGCGATGTAGAAGGTCGTGTCCATCATCCCCTGGACGCACGACTGGTCGCAGATCCCCTTGCGGAACTGGCAGACGCATTCCTTACCGGCGTATTGCTGAGCGGGCATTCGATCTCGAATCGTAGCCACGCCGGTTCGCCGGCTGGTCTCGGCGCGGCGGTGCGGGTATGAGAACGGCATGAAGCGACGAAGGCTCGGTGAGGGCGGTCCAGAGGTCTCGGAGATCGGTCTCGGCTGCATGGGGATGTCCGACTTCTACGGCGACCGCGACGACGAGCGCTCGATGGTGACGATCCGGCTCGCGCTCGACCTCGGCGTCGACTTCCTCGACACCTCCGACATGTACGGGCCGCACACGAACGAGCGGCTCGTCGGACGAGCGATCGAGGGCCGGCGCGACGAGGTGTTCCTGGCGACGAAGTTCGGGGTCTACCGCGATCCCGAGGCGCCGAACGACCCGAAGCGGCGCCGCATCGACGGCAGCCCCGACTACGTGCGCGAGGCTTGCGACGCCTCGCTCGGGCGGCTCGGTGTCGACCACCTCGACCTCTACTACCAGCACCGCATCGACCCCGACACGCCGATCGAGGACACCGTCGGCGCCCTCGCCGAGCTCGTCGAGGCCGGCAAGGTCCGCCACATCGGCCTCTCCGAGGCCGGGCCGGAGACGATCCGCCGCGCCCACGCCGTCCATCCGCTCGCCGCGGTCCAGACCGAGTACTCGCTGTGGAGCCGCGACGTCGAGGATGAGGTGCTGCCGACCCTGCGCGAGCTCGGGATAGCGCTCGTCGCCTACTCGCCGCTCGGTCGCGGGTTCCTGACCGGGGCGTTCGGCTCGCGCGGGGATCTTCCCGAGGGCGACAACCGGCTCAACATGCCGCGCTTCAGCGAGGAGAACTTCGACGCGAACCTGGGCCTCGTCGACGCGGTCAAGCGGGTCGCGGCCGAGCGCGGCGCGAAGCCCGGCCAGATCGCGCTGGCCTGGGTTCTCGCCCAGGGCGAGGACATCGTGCCGATTCCGGGGACGAAGCGTCCCGGATATCTCGAGGAGAACGTCGGCGCTGTCGAGATCGAGCTGACGCCCGACGAGCTCGCGGCGATCGGCGACTCGCTCGCGGACGTCGCCGGCGAGCGCTACCCGGCGCCGATGATGAAGCAGCTCGGGCGCTAGCCGAGACGCGCGGCGACGAGCTTCGGGAGCTCGTGCATCGAGCTGAAGGGCTCGGCGCCTTCGGCGGCCAGCGCATCGGCGGGCGTGCGCTCGGCGTAGCCCAGCACCCGCATTCCGGCGGCGCGACCGGCGGCGGCACCGGCTGTCGAGTCCTCTACGACTACGCAGCGCTGGCGATCCCAGCCCTCCGAGCGCGCGGCGTGGAGGAACAGGTCGGGCGCCGGCTTGCCGTGCTCGACCTCGGTCGCGCTGTAGATCCGGCCCTCGAAGCGCTCGTGAAGGCCGGTGAGCGTCAGCGCCCTGCGGATCCGCTCGTGCTCACCGCTCGAGGCGACGCAGGTCGCTATCCCGCGCGACTCCAGCGTCGCGATCGCACCGGCGACGCCGGCGACGGCCTCGAGTTCGGCGTCGAAGGCGGCGTAGAGGCGGCTGCGGTAGGAGGGCGCGAAGTCCTCCGGGAGCGGCGCCCCGAGCATCTCCTCCGAGCGCGCCATCGCGCTCTTCAGCGACAGGCCGGTGAACTCGCGCACGGCGTCCTCGGTCGTCGCCTCGATCCCGGCCTCGCGCATCGTCTCGGCCATCGCCGCGGCCGACAGCGGCTCGGAGTCGACGAGGACTCCGTCGCAATCGAAGATGACTCCAGCTCCGGTGCTCACGGGCGAAGGAGGGTAGGAGGGGAGTGTCGATCTGCCCCTACGGGGCAGGCCCACCAGCCGCTCCGAACCGCGGCGGAGCGTCAAGAATCGACTGCTACCCTCGCCGTCCGCCGGGCCCCGAACGGTCTCGGCCCAAATTCCGCCACTAGATAAAGGGCACCTCGCCGATGCGGCTGATCGTCACCGAGAAGAACAACTCCGCCAAGAAGATCGCCGAGATCCTCTCCTCCTCGCGCGCGAAGGAGGACAAGACCTACAAGGTCCCGTTCTACTCGTGGACGGATTCCGAGGGGACCGACCAGACGACCGTCGGGCTCAAGGGTCACGTCGTCTCGCCCGCCTTCCCCGAGGGCTACTCGAACTGGCAGGAGACCGACCTCCACGAGCTGATCGACGCCGAGCTGACGAAGGAGGCGACCGACAAGAACGTCGTCAAGGCCGTTCGCAAGCTCGCCAAGGACGCCGACGAGATCGTCATCGCGACCGACTTCGATCGCGAGGGTGAGCTGATCGGCCTCGAGGCGCTCGAGGAGATCCTCGCCGTCAACGCGGCGGTCGAGGGCGAGGTCACCCGCGCCCGCTACTCGGCGCTGACCAAGGATGAGATCGAGCGCGCCTTCGGAGACCTCGACAAGCTTTCGTTCGAGCTCGCCCACGCCGGTGCCGCGCGCCAGGACATCGACCTGATCTGGGGCGCGACCCTGACCCGCGCGGTCTCGCTCGCCACCCGTCGCTTCGGATCCAACTTCCTGTCGGTCGGCCGCGTCCAGTCGCCGACCCTGGCGCTGATCGTCGAGCGCGAGCTCGAGCGTCGCGCCCACGTCGCCAAGCCCTACTGGGAGCTCTACGCGAAGTTCGAGCACCCCGACGGCTCGTTCGAGGCCCACCACTCGACCGACAAGTTCTGGGACAAGGCCGAGGCCGACAAGGCGCTCGAGGGCACCGCGGCGCCCGGCGTCGTCACCGAGGTCTCCTCGCGGCGCAACTCGCGAAAGCCGCCGACGCCCTACAACACGACCGCGTTCACGACCGACGCCTCGAGCCGGCTCGGCATCACCCCGTCGCGGGCGATGCAGATCGCCGAGGACCTCTACATGGACGGGTTCATCTCCTATCCGCGTACCGACAACACGGTCTATCCCGCCTCGCTCAACACCCGCGAGCTCGTCCAGGGCCTCGTCCGGATCCCCGAGTTCAGCGCCTCGAAGGGCCTGCTCGACGGCGAGCTCAAGCCGACGCGCGGCAAGAAGGAGACGACGGACCACCCGCCGATCTACCCAGCGCAGGCGGTCTATCCGGGCGCGCTCGACGGCGTCAAGCGCCGCGTCTACGAGCTCGTCGTCCGCCGCTTCCTCGCGACGTTCTCCGAGCCGATGATCACCGAGTCGACCCGCGCCGACATCAAGGCGGGGTCGGAGAGCTACTTCGTCCGCGGTTCGGTCGTCGTCGACCCCGGCTACGCACGGATCTACACCTACGCGCGCTCCGGCGACCACGAGATCCCAAAGCTCGAGGAGGGCCAGGAGCTGGCGATCGACGGCGCCCCGTGGCTCGTCGACAAGGAGACCCAGCCGCCGAGCCGGATCTCGCAGGGCAAGCTGATCGAGATGATGGAGGAGCGCGGCCTCGGCACGAAGGCGACGCGCGCCGACATCATCCAGAAGCTCTACGACCGCGGCTACGTCTTCCACAACCCGCCCGAGCCCTCGGAGACCGGGATCGCGATGTACGAGGCGTTCCACTCCTACGTCCCGACGATGGCGACGCCGGAGATGACGGCGACGCTCGAGAAGACGATGGACGAGATCGCCGCCGGCAGGACGACGCGCGACGCCGTCGTCGCGTCGAGCCGCGAGATGCTCCACGAGACGACGAAGTCGCTCCAGGAGCAGCGCGAGGATCTCGCCAAGCGGATCTGGGCCGGGATGGACGAGGACAAGTTCCTCGGCCCGTGCATCGTCTGCGAGCAGGCGGGACGCAAGCACGACGACGGCTCGCCGAACCGGCTGCGGATCATCGACATGCGCGGCGGCAAGCGCTTCGTCGGCTGCGAGGGCTACAACCGCGACGATCCCGAGGATCCGGACTCGTGCACGTTCTCGCGCCCGCTGCCCGGTCGCGGCTACGAGCTCTGGCGCCTCGAGGAGCGCTGCTCGGTCTGCGAGCAGACGCCGCGGCTGACGGTGCGCGGGTTCCGCGGCCGGCCGTGGAAGCTCTGCCTCAACGACGACTGCCCGACGATGGTCGAGATGCGCGAGAAGCGCGCCGAGCGCCAGGCCGCCCGCGAGGCCGCGCAGAAGGCGAAGGAGCTCGACAAGGCCGAGGCCGAGGCGAGCGGCTCGAACGGCGCGAAGGCCGGCGCGAAGGCGAAGTCCGGTGGTTCGAAGAACGGCTCCTCGAACGGCCGCAGGCGAAAGCCGCCGAAGACGACTACGAGGACCAAGCGCGCGAGAACGAGCCGCTCCTCGGGGTAGGCCGGGCGGGGGCTCGGCCGTGTTCATCACCCTCGAGGGGATCGACCGCTCGGGCAAGACGACGCAGACGGCGCGGCTGATCGCCGCGCTCGGCGAGGCCGGCTCGGAGGTCCTCGCGCTGCGCGAGCCGGGCGGCACCCCGGTCGGCGAGCGGATCCGCGAGCTGCTGCTCGACCCCGGCGTCGAGCTCGACCCGCGGACGGAGCTGATGCTCTTCTGCGCCGCTCGCGCCGAGCTCTGCGCGACCGTGATCCGCCCCGCGCTCGACGCCGGGCGCGACGTCGTCTGCGATCGCTTCGTCGACTCGACCGTCGCCTACCAGGGCGTCGGTCGCGGACTCGGGCGCGCGAGCGCGGAGGCGGCGTGCGACGCGGCGATCGGCGGTTGCGTACCCGACCTCACGCTGCTGCTTCGAATCGACCCGGCCGCGGCGCTCGCCCGCGGACAGCAGCGGCTGGCCGCCGGCGAGGACGACGGCACCGACCGCTTCGAGTCCGAGGGCGCCGGCTTCCAGCGCCGGATCGCAGAGGCCTACGACGAGCAGGCCTCGCGCCACCCCGAACGGATCGTCGTGATCGACGCCGAGGGCACCCCGGACGAGGTCCACGGGCGCGTGATGGCCGCGGTGGCCGGGCGGCGGGGATAGAGGCTGGTCTGGGGCCTGGCTCGTCGGCGGTCGTCCGCCGGACCCGGCCACTGCCCTAGAACTCAACCGATGCCCGCCCCATCGGCCGAGATCGATCGCCGCGCGCTTCAGCGCCGGACGCTTCGCGTCGTCGTCCTCTGCCAGATCCTCGGCGGCGCCGGTCTCGCCGCCGGTCTGACGACGGGTGCGCTGCTCGCCGCCGAGATGCTCGGCTCCGAGGACTACGCCGGGTTGCCGATCGCCGCGCTCACGATCGGCGCGGCGCTGTCGGCGTTCCTCGTCGGCCGCCTCGCGCAGAGCCGTGGGCGACGGGTCGGGCTCGCGGCGGGCTTCGCCGCCGGTGCGCTCGGGGCGGTCGGCGTCGTCGTCGCCGCCGTCGGCGATCAGGTCGTCCTGCTGTTCATCGCGCTCGCCTTCTACGGCGCGGGGACGGCGACGAACCTCCAGGCTCGCTACGCCGGCACCGACCTCGCCGAACCGGACGAGCGTGGGCGCGCGGTCAGCATCGCACTGGTCTCGACGACCCTCGGCGCCGTCGCCGGGCCGAACCTCGTCGAGCCGCTCGGCGCTCTGGCCGAGAACCTGTCGATCCCGCCGCTCGCCGGTCCGTTCCTGCTCGGCGCCGTCGCCTACGCCGGCGCCGGGCTCGTCCTCTGGGCGCTGCTCCGGCCCGACCCGCTGCTCGTCGCCAACGAGGCGAGCCGGGCCGCCCGGGCCGATGAGCCGGCGCGGGCGCTGGCGCTGGACGCCGAGGGCACCGCGAGACTCGACCGCGGCGTCGCGGTCGGCGCCGGGGTCATGGTCCTCACCCAGGTCGCGATGGTCGCGATCATGACGATGACCCCCGTCCACATGCGAGCCCACGACTTCGGGCTCGGCGACGTCGGCCTCGTCATCTCGATCCACATCGGCGCGATGTACTTCCCGTCGCTGATCACGGGGGTCCTGGTCGATCGGGTCGGGCGGGTGCCGATGGCGATCGCGGCGGCGGCGACCCTCCTCGCCGCGGGCCTCACGGCGGCGCTCGCTCCTCCCGAATCGCTCGCGCTGCTGATCGTCGCGCTCGGGCTGCTCGGCCTCGGATGGAACTTCGGCCTGATCGCCGGCAGCGCGATCCTCACCGACGCCACGACCCCGGCCGACCGCGCCCGGACGCAGGGCGCCGTCGACGTCCTCGTGGCGCTCGGCGCCTCGGGGGGTGCCGCCGCGTCGGGCCCGATCGTCGGCAGCGCCGGCTTCGCCGTGCTCGCCTTCGCGGGCGGGGCGCTGTCGCTGCTGCTGATCCCGATCGTCCTCTGGGCGCGGCGGACGCCTCGGGCGCCGCTCGCCGCCTAGCGCGAGCCGGCCCGCGCTTCGGTTCGGCGCGATACTGGTTTCGTCCGATGAGCGTCTCGACCTCAGTCACCGCCGAGCCGACCGGGCTTCCCGGCTCCATCGCCGTCGCCACGCGCGAGCAGCCGGGCGCTCGGCTCGCGCTCGCGGCAGCGGTCCGCGCGCCGTCGCACGCCTACCTCTTCTCGGGCCCGGCCGGAAGCGGCAAGCGAGCCGCCGCCCGAGCCCTCGCCGCGGAGCTGATCGCCGAGGGTTCCGCCGACCCTGACTCGGCCCGGGGCCGGACGCTCGCGGTGCCATCGCCGCACCCCGACCTCGTCTGGCTCGAGCCCCCCGGGATGCAGCACCTGGTCGACCAGGTCCGCTCGCAGGTGATCGCCGCCGCCTCCTATCGGCCGTTCGAGTCCGAGCGCCGCGTGTTCGTGATCGCTGCTGCCGACGCGATGGCCGACGAATCGCAGAACGCGCTGCTGAAGACGCTCGAGGAGCCGGCGCCCTTCGCGCACCTGATCCTGCTGACCGCTGAGCCCGAGGCGGTCCTCGAGACGGTGCGCTCGCGCTGCCGGACGATCGACTTCGCCGCACTCGCACCGGCGCGGCTCGCCGAGCTGCTCGGCGACGAGGGGCTTGGCTCCGGCGAGCCCGAGCGGCTCGCGGTCGCGCGGCTCGCGGCGGGCGACGGCGAGCGCGCGCGGATGCTCCTGACCGACGAGGGCCGCGCGCTTCGCGGGGCCGCCGAGGCGACCGCCCGTGCGGCTCGCCGCGGAGACCTGTCGGGCGCGCCCTGGAAGGCGATCATCGAAGCGGCCGACGCCGCCGCCGAGATCGCGGGGGAGCAGACCCGCGAGCAGCTCGTCGCCCGAGCCGCCGAGCTCGGCGAGGAGGGCCGCGAGGTCAAGCGCGCGCTGCGCGAGGCCGAGGAGGGCGCGAAACGAGCCCGTCGCCGTGCCCGCAACGCGACGATCGACCTGGGACTCGCTCTGCTCGGCGCCTGGGTCCGCGACCTCGCCGCGGTCGGGGAAGGAGCGCCCGAGCTCTGTCTCGCTGTCGACCGCGTCGAGGTCCTCGCCGCGGACGCCGATGGTCTCGATCCGCGCCGCGCGCGGCGCGGGGTCGAGCTGGTCCTCGACACGCGCCGGCGCCTCACCGTCAACGTCGCCGAGGAGCTGGCGCTCGAAGCGCTCGTCTTCCGGCTCGAGTTCCTGATCCGTGATGCAGGCCGCTGATCCGAGACCAGGTCGCGGCCGGCGGCTGCGCCGCAAGCTGTTCGGCGTCCGGCCGCTGCTCGCGGTCGCCTTCGCGGCGATCGCGCTCGTCACCGCGGGGCTCGCCTACCTGCTCGTCAACGAGACCACGGGTCAGGGAGCAGCAGACGAGCAGTTGCTCGACCTGACCGCGGGCCGGACCTTCCGGCTTGCGGGAGAGGTCGCCGAGCGTCCCGCCGATGAGTCTCAGAACGCGCTCGAGGTCGTTTCGGACTCCGGCTACTCAGCCTGGATCTTCGACGACGAGGGGCGGCTTCGCAGCCCGCCCACCTCCCAGGGCGTCGCGATCGAGGACGTGCCCTTTCGCGAAGAGGCGATCGATGCCGCGCTCGCGGGAAACCGCTACTCCAAACCGCTCGGCAGCGGCGTGTCGCTCGTCGCCGCGCCGGTCACCCGGAACGGCGAGATCGACGAGATAGTCATCGCTCGCGCCTCACGCGCGCCGGAGCTCCAGGAGGCGATCGACGCCGTTCGCTCGGACCGCCTCACCGCGCTCGTGATCGCGCTCGCCGTCGCGGTCATAGTCGGGTTCCTCGTCGCCTCGGCGATCACGAATCGAATCAAGCGCCTCGCCGAGAGCGCCCAGCGGCTCGCGCTCGGCGAGCTCGACGAACCGGTCGGCGGGATCGGCGGCGGCGACGAGATCACCGACCTCGGCCGCTCGCTGGACTCGATGCGCACCGCGCTCCGCGAGACGTTCAGCGCCCTGCGATCCGAGCGCGACCGGCTCTCGGCGATCTTCGAGTCGCTCGGCGAAGCGGTCCTCGTCGTCGGCTCCGACGGCCTCGTGCGGTTCTCGAACACCGCGGCGCAGGCGCTAGTGACATCCGAGGGAACCCCGATCGGGCAGCTGCTGCCGTGGCTTCGCCGCGCCCGCCACCGCGGCTCGGCGGTCTCCGACGCGCTGTCGGTCGGTGATCGCGTCTATGCGATCACCGCGCGCGAGGTCCCGGCCGAGAACGCGGTGCTCGCGGTCGTCCGCGATCGCACCGAGGAGCTTCGCCGCCAGGTCGCCGAGCGCGACTTCGTCTCGAACGCCGCTCACGAGCTGCGAAATCCGATCGCCGGGATCTCCAGCGCCGTCGAGGTGCTGCAGTCGGGCGCCAAGGACGACCCGGCCGCGCGCGATCGGTTCCTGCAGCGGCTGGCCGAGAACGCGGAGCGGATCTCGCGGCTGACCGAGTCGCTGCTGATCCTCGCCCGCATGGAGTCGGTCGGCGAGGGCGCGACGGAGTCCGTCGACATCCGTCTGGCGATGGACGACGCCCTCGCCGCGGTGCCCTCGCCGCCGGGCGTGACGATCGTCTTCGAGCTCGCCACCGAGCCGGTCGCCGAGGGCGATTCGGTCCTGCTCCGCCAGGTGCTGATCGGCCTGCTGACCAACGCGATCAAGCACACGCCGGCGCCGGGCACGGTGACGGTGCGCGCCCGCCGTGAGGGCGACGAGGTGCGCGTCGAGGTCGCCGACACCGGTGACGGGATACCGCCCGAGGACATCGGGCGGATCTTCGAGCGCTTCTACCGGGGCCCGGGTGCGCTCCAGCGCGAGGGGTTCGGGCTCGGACTGTCGATCGCCCAGCGGATGGTCGACGTCATGGGCGGGCGGATCGGCGTCGAGTCCCGGCTCGGCGAGGGAAGCACGTTCTGGGTCAGGCTGCCCGCGGCCAACCGCACCGACCCCGGTCCCGGTGTAAGTTCGGGGGCGGTGAGCAGTGCGTGAGCAAGTCGTGAACGGATGACGCCGCGAATCCTTGTCGCCGACGATGAGATCTCGGTTCGCGAGGCCGTCGGCTACTCGCTCGAGCGCGAGGGCTTCGACGTCACGCTCGCGGTCGATGGCGCGGACGCCGACTCGCGGGTCGGTGGCGAGGCCGAGCCCGACTTCGACCTGCTGATCCTCGACATCATGATGCCGGGCCGCTCGGGCCTCGACATCTGCCGCGAGGTGCGGGCGCGGAGCGCCGTCCCGATCATCCTGCTGACCGCGAAGGACGCCGAGGTCGACAAGGTCGTCGGGCTCGAGGTCGGCGCCGACGACTACGTGACGAAGCCGTTCTCGGTCCGCGAGCTGATCGGGCGCGTGCGGGCCCAACTCCGCCGCCGCGAGCTCGACCGCTCGACGAGCCAGCGCGAGTCGAAGACGATCGAGGCGGGTCAGGTCCGGATCGACCTCGTCCGCCACCAGGTGTCGGTCCGCGGCGAGCCGGTCAACCTGACCCGCTCGGAGTTCCAGGTCCTGCGGCTGCTCGCCGACAACCCCGGCCAGGTCTTCAGCCGGCTCGAGATCATGGAGGAGCTCTGGCAGCAGGAGTTCTCCGGCGACGTCCGCGCCTGCGACGTCCACATCTCCAACCTGCGCCAGAAGGTCGAGCGCGACCCGCAGGACCCCGAGCTCGTGCTCACCGTGCGCGGCGTCGGCTACCGCCTCGCCGATCCGGGCTGACGGCCACCGCCTCGCTCGCCGCGACCTCGAGGCACATCCGAGCGTGGGGCTCCAGGCTTCGAACTAGCCTCGGTACTCCTAGGACCAATCGCGAGGAGACATCGTGGCCGAGGAAGTAACCGCTGACCGACTTGTCGAGGCGGCGGAGAAGCTCGGCGAGTCCGAGTTCACGCGCGACGATCTGGCCGAGTCGATCGGGATCAAGAAGCGCGATTTCAGGTCGGGATTTCGGGAGGCACGCCAGAGCGGCCGGTTCGAGAAGACCCGCGAGACCGAGGACGGCTCAGGGGTCTTCAAGCTCGCCTCGAAGTAGCCGCAACGCAGCGAGCCGCCCACCCGGAGGTGGCGCGGCTCGATGCTCGGACGGTGGCTCCGAGGAGCGAGTGCTCTAGCGCAGCTCGTCCTTGATGCAGCGGTTGATCGCGCCGGAGCCCGAGCCGTACTCACGCTGGAACTCGGCCGGCTCGGTCCGGCGGTCCGACTTGCACTCGCGACGGGCCTCGCGCTTGTCGCGGCGAGCGCACTCCTTGATGGCGGCCTTGCCGGTGCCGTACTGGCGCTGGAACTCGCGCGGCTCCTCGCGGCGGTCCTGCTTGCACTCCTGCTTGGCGATCTGATCGATGCCGGCCGCCGTGGCCTGCGACGGGATCGCTGCGATCGCGCCGATGGCGAAGATCGTGGCGAGGATCGCGGCGATTGACTTCTTCATCTGTTGCCTCCTGGGGACTCCGGGTTGACGTCGAGGCGGCAACCTATGGAGGGCCCGATTAGAGGACGATGAGAGGCTCCGGCGCTGGGATCCGCAGCCAGACGCGGGCGCGTTCGGGATCGATCCCCGCCTCGCCGCCGTGCGCTTCGGCGATCGCCGAGACGAGCGAGAGACCGAGCCCGCTGCCGCCGCGGGCGCGCGCCTCGTCGGCGCGGGTGAAGCGCTCGAACGCACGCTCGCGGAAGGCTTCGGGGAACCCGGATCCCTCGTCGCTGACGGAGATCTCGGTCGCCGCGCCGGCGCGGCTGAACTCGACGGTCACGGTTCCGGCACCGTGGCGCAGCGCGTTGTCGACGAGGTTCGAGAGCGCCTGCTCGAGTCGCGCCTCGTCGGCGTCGAGCGCGTCGCTCAACGCGTCGCCCCGGATCTCGATCGAGCGGCCGGCCTCGGCGGCGCGGCGCTCGAAGCGCCCCGCGATCCGCTCAGCCAGATCGCCGGCTGCGAGCGGCGCTCGGCGCAGCGGCAGCCCGCCCTGATCGGAGCGGGCGAGCACGAGCAGGTCCTCGGCCAGCGCGACGAGCCGGTCGGTCTCCTCGGCGGCCGAGCTCAGCGCCTCGGTCAGCTCCTCGCGACTGCGCCCCGCCGCGAGCGCCATGTCGATCTCCATCTTCAGGATCGAGAGCGGCGTGCGCAGCTCGTGGCTCGCGTCGGAGACGAATGAGCGCTCGCGCTCGAACGCGAGCTCGATCCGGGCCAGCATCTCGTTCAGCGTCGTGCCGAGGCGCCCGATCTCGTCGTTCGCGGCGCCGACCGGAAGCCGGCGCGCCGAGCCCGGGCCGGCCGCCGGCCCGGTCGCGATCCCCTCGGCCTCACGGCGCATGCGCTCGACCGGTCGCAGTGCCGCGGCCGCCACCCCGTAGGCCGCGGCCGCGGCGAGCAGGAGGGCGATGGGCCCACCGATCAACAGCTTCGAGCCGAGGTCGGAGACCGTCGCGTCGCGCTCGGCGACCGACGCGCCGACGATCACCGTGTAGGTGACGCCGTCGTCGCGCGTGTCGGCGGCGACGATCCGAAGGCCGGTGTCGCCGGGCGCGATCGTCACCTCGCGCGTGCCGCCGCTCGCGACGAGCGAGTCGGCCTGGTCGGGGTCGAGCAGCGGTGTCTCGGTCAGGTCGGGATCGGTCGAGTCGGCGACGCTGCCGTCCGGGCGCAGGACCTGGACGAAGCCCTCCTGATCGACGCGCTCGAGGACGTCGCGACGTGGGTCGCCGAGGTCGTCGCCGTCGTCGACGACGATCGCGACCACGCCTGCGAGCCGCGCGCGGAGCTCGCGGTCGATCGCGGAGTCGAGCCCGTCGCGGGTCGACGCGTAGACGAAGATCCCCGTGATCCCGAGCACGACCGCCATCACGAGCGCGAAGGCCAGCGCGAGCCTGACGCGGATCGGCATCCGGCGGATCGCGCTCACGCCCCGTCCCCGTCGTCAGCGGCCTCGCTCCGGCCGACGCTGTCGGCGCGCAGCCGGTAGCCGACGCCGCGCACCGTCTCGAGCGAGCGGGTCCCGAACGGGACGTCGATCTTCTCGCGCAGGTATTTCACGTAGACGTCGACGACGTTCGAGCGGTTCTCGTACGCCGAGTCCCAGACGTGCTCGAGGATGTGGAAGCGGCTGAGCGCCTCGTCGGGGGCTCGCATGAACGTCTCGAGGATCGCGTACTCGCGCGCTGAGAGCTCGATCGGGGTCCCGGCCCGTGTCACCTCGCGGCTCGCCGGGTCGAGTCGCAGGTCGCCCGAGCTGAGGACCGCCGGGCGCGCCTGCGATCCGCGGCGGACCAGCGCCCGCAGACGCGCGAGCAGCTCGGGGAGCGCGAACGGCTTGGTCAGGTAGTCGTCGGCGCCGGTGTCGAGCCCCTCGACGCGGTCCTCGACCTCGCCGCGCGCGGTGAGCATCACGACCGGCGCCCAGACCTCGTCCGCGCGCAACCGGCGGCAGACCTCGAACCCGTCGATCCCCGGCAGCATCACGTCGAGGACGATCGCGTCGTAGGCCGTCGAGCCGGCCATCCACAGCGCGTCCTCGCCGTCGGGCGCGACGTCGGCGGCGACGCCGGCCTCCTCGAGGCCGCGCTTGACGAGCGCGGCCAGCTTCGGTTCGTCCTCGACGATCAGTACTCGCATCGATCAGGCCTCGCAAGCGAGAAGCATCCCGCGTCTCATTGTGAGCCGCGGGATGCACCCCGTGGGTCTGGGAGCGGCGTCGCGGCCGCGCCGTGTCAGTCCTCGTAGGGCTGGTTCGGGACCTCGTCGAACCGCTCGTCGAGGGCGATGTCGACCTCGGAGCCGTCGTCGCGGACGACCTCGGCCTCGTAGCGCTCGCCCGGGTCGTCGGAGAAGCTCAGGTCGGTGATCGTGCCGCCGCCGGCGATCTGCAGCACAGCCCGCTCGGCCTGCGCGCGCTCGCCGGCGGGAATCGGCTGGTCGTCGACGTCGACGCCGCCGGTCTCGACGTCCGCCGCGTCGGCCACTTCGCCGGCGTCATCGGGGTCGATGGCGCCGCCCTGCGCAGCGTCGCCGGGCGCGGCGCTGGTCGGGGCCGACCCCGCCTGCTCGACGTAGACCGTCTCCTCGGCGTCATTGTCGTCGTCGCCGATCAGGCTGGCGCCGATGCCGCCGATCACCGCGGCCACGATCAGGGCCACCGCTCCGATACCGATCATCGCTGCCTTGCTCATTTCCTTGCCTCCTGAAGTCGTGCTGGGGGACGCGGCCACACGGCCACGGTCGGCAAGCTATGGAGGCCCCGATTAGAGGGCGATTAGAGCCCCCGGCGGCAAGCGAAGCCCGCCCGCCCCAGCGACGAAGTCGCGGGAGCAGGCCCGACGACCTTGCCTCGCGGCAACACACCCAAACCCGGTGGAAGCGGACGCGAAGCGGAGTCCGCCCGCCCCAGCGACGAAGTCGCGGAAGAAGCGCCGACGACCTTGCCTCGCGGCAACACACCCAAACCCGGTGGAAGCGGACGCGAAGCGGAGCATTCCACCGGCGTCATCTAAGAGCCGGAGACGGGATTCGAACCCGTGACCCCCGCTTTACGAGAGCGGTGCTCTGGCCAACTGAGCTACTCCGGCGCGACGCGGGAGTCTAGAGGCGGCTGTGCCTCCTCGAGCACTCCGAGCAGCTCGCCGACGCGGCAGACGAGAAGCCGTTCCTCGTCGACCTCGACCCAGTTGCCGGCGCTCGCCGGGAAGACGACGTGATCGCCGGGGTTGACCGGCATCCGAACGCCCGCGCCCTCCCACCAGTCGAGACCGGGCCCGACGGCGAGGACGATCCCGTGCTGCGGCGGCGGCTCGCGCGTGCCCTCCGGCACGACGAGACCGGAACGCCGAACCCTGTCGGGCTCGAGCTCCTTGATCGTGACGCGGTCGAATATCGGTCGCAGGTGGTTTCGCATCGGCGCTTGCGTCGCTGTGGTGGGGTCGGTGCGGCTGGGATAGTGCCGAGCCGTGACGACGCTCTCGATCGTAGTCGTGACCTGGAACGGAGCCGACGCCATCGGGGCGACGCTGCGCGCCGTCGCGAGCGAGCTCGAGCCGGGCGACGAGCTGATCGTCTGCGACAACGCATCGGCCGACGACACGGTCGCTTCGGCCCGCGAGGCGGCGCCGGAGGCGAGCGTGATCGAGACCGGCGCCAACCTCGGCTTCCCGGCCGCCTGCAACCTCGGCGCCGAGCGAGCGCGGGGCGATCTGCTCTGCTTCCTCAACCCCGACGCGGTCGTCCAGCCGGGGTTCCGAGCGGCGATCGTCGCCCCGGCCGCCGAGCCGGACGGGCCCGGCGCCTGGCAGGCGCTCGTGACCTCGGAGGGTGGGGGCGTGGTCAACACCCGCGGCGGCGTCGTTCACTTCACCGGCATCGCCTGGGCCGGGGGCGCCGGCGAGCCCGTCCCGGGCTCGACCCGGGAGATCGCGGCGAGCGAGCCGGGGTTCGTCTCCGGTGCCGCGCTTGCGATCGGTCGCGATCTGTTCGCCGAGCTCGGCGGGTTCGCGGCCGGCTTCTTCCTCTACCACGAGGACGTCGACCTCTCGCTGCGGGTCCGGCTGGCCGGCCGTCGGCTCGCCGTCGCCCCCGACGCGCGCGTCGACCACGACTACGACTTCGACAAGGGCCTCGCGAAATGGCGTCACCTCGAGCGAAATCGCTGGGCGACGATCGTGCGCACCTACCCCGGCGCGCTGCTCGCGCTGCTCGCCCCGGCGCTGCTCGCGACCGAGCTCGCGCTGCTCGCGGTCGCGGCGGCCGGTGGCTGGCTGCCGCAGAAGCTCGGCGCGGCCGGCGACCTCGCCCGCTCGCTGCCGCGGCTGCTCCGCGAGCGGCGCACGATCGCGGCGACGCGGCGGGTGTCGGCGAGCGAGTTCGCGTCCGGGCTCACCCCCGGGCTCGACTCGCCCTACCTCGGGGCGGCCGCGCGCCTACCGCTGCTCGGTGGAGGCCTGCGGGTCTACTGGCGCGTCGTCCGCGCCGTGCTCGCGCTCCGGCGCTGAGCCGTTACCGGAGCCCTTCGGCGACAGCTCGCCACGCGCCGCGCGCAGCTCGGTGTCGAGACGAGCGTTGTCCTGGGCGAGCATCTTCGTCTCCTCGCTGAGCCGCGAGATCGCGACGGAGAAGTGGAGCAGCAGCACGAAGCCGACGCCGAGCGACGCCGCGAAGAGCAGGTTCGAAGGCGTCTTGATCCCGACGAGACCAGCGACCTCGGCCAGCAGATCGGTCCAGATGACGAGCACGACGAGCGTCGCCGTGAGGATCATCCACAGCAGCGCGTAGCGCTCGACGAGCCGGCGGCGCCGGACGAGCTCGAGCACGAGCAGGAGCAGCGCGACCGCGCCGATCAGCGCGAAGATCTGGAACGTCCCTGAGAGGCCGTTGTTCGCGCGCAGCTGCGCGAGCTCGAGCAGCGCCGTGAGGCCGGTCGGGTTCACGCGGTCGGCTCCGTCCGCGACTCCGACATCGGGCGCCTCGGGGTCGGCGGCTCGTCGTCGCCGGCCTTGTGGCGCGAGGTCGGCACGGGTCGCTTTCGAAACAGGCCGACGAACAGGGCCAGCAGGACCTTCGCCATGTAGTAGGCGCTGCGCGGATAATCGATCGACGAGCGCCCGAACCCGCGCGCGTTCATCCGCACCGGGACCTCGTGGATCCGCAAGCGGTTGGCGTGCAGCATCAGCAGCGCCTCGACCTCGGGGTAGTCGTGCGGGTAGTCGCGCGCGAACAGGTCGATCCCGCGGCGGTTGGTCATCCGAAAGCCCGACGTCGGGTCGGTGATCCGCTGGCGGATCAGCACGGTGAGCACGACCGAGAAGACGAGGTTGCCGAGCCGGCGGCCGAGCGGGACCTTGTAACCGGGGTCCTCGCGGAAGCGCGAGCCGTAGACCATGTCGGCCTGGCCCGAGACCTGGAGCGCCTTGACCATCTCGGGCAGGTACTCGGGCTTGTGCTGGCCGTCGCCGTCGACCTGGACGGCGACGTCGTAGCCCTCGCGCAGCGCGTACTTGTAGCCCGACTGCATCGCGCCACCGATCCCGAGGTTGAACGGGTGGCGGATGACGACGGCGTTCTCGCCCTCGGCCTCGGCGACGGTGTCATCGGAGGAGCCGTCGTCGACCACGACGACGTCGAAGCCCGGCGCCACGCGGCGAATGTCGCGGATGACGCGCGCGATCATCCCGGCCTCGTTGTAGGCGGGCACGATCGCGAGCTTTCGCAGCTCGGGCGAGGGGTCGGTTCGGTTCTCGAGGTCGGTGTCGGTCACGGCGGGCGTGGGCAACCTTCAGGCGAAAGGTGTCAGTCCCGCAGGGTAGAGCGCCGAAGCCGGGCACAGGCGACCAGGGGCAGGGAATCGGCGCGCGTCGTGCAACCCTTCGGCGTGGCGGGCGAGCGCTCGACAACCGAGGCGGTCGACGACGAAGGGACGCCGTGGAGCGGGATCGACGGCGACCGCGTCATCTCGTTCTCCGACAACGTCTTCGCGTTTGCGGCGACACTGCTGGTGCTGTCGATCGACGTCCCGTCGAGCGGCAGCGGACTCGGAGACGCGCTGCTCGAGGAGTGGCCGAACCTGTTCGCCTACGGACTCTCGTTCGCGATCCTCGGCAACTTCTGGATCGACCACCACAAGCTCTATGGACGGCTTCGAAGCGTCGATGGCAAGTCGCTGTGGATATCCCTGCTCTACCTCGCGATGATCGCGCTCGTCCCGTTCTCGTGCGAGCTGATCGGCGAGCACGGCGACACGTCGGTCGGCGTATCCGTCTATGCGGTGAACATCGTCGCCGTGACGCTCGCGTTCGCGGCGATCTGTCGCCACGCCGTCGCGACCGGCGAGATCTCCGGCGGTCCGGAGGGCGTGCGGGTGATCGAGGCGACCGCGTTCGCCGGGATCGTCCTCGCGGTGATCTTCGCCGCCTCCGCGGTGCTGGCGATCTTCGTCTCGCCCGAGGTGGCGACCTGGAGCTACTTCTCGATCTTCCTGATCCTGCCGGGCTCGATGCGGATCTGGCGCCGTAGGCGCGGTTACGAGGACGACCCCGGCAGGCTCAGTCGCCGCGCCCCGCGGTGATCTGCTCGCGCTCGGCGAGCCGGTTCGAGCGTCGCAGCTCGGCCTCGCGGCGCCGGCGCTCCTCGAGCTCGGTCGCGATCTCGAGCGCCGGGATCGGCGCGGGGCGACCGTCCTCGTCGAGCGCGACCATCGTCAGGTAGGCGGTCGATGTGTGGCGCTTGTTGCCGGGGTCGGAGTAGGGGCTCTCGGCCTCGACGCGGACCCCGACCTCCATCGAGCTCCGCCAGGCGGCGTTGACCGAGCCGAGGCAGGTCAGCAGGTCGCCGATCCCGACCGGCGCGATGAAGGTCATCCGGTCCATCGCCGCCGTCACTACGCGAAGGCCGCTGTGGCGCAGCGCGACGAGGCCGGCCGTGTCGTCGCACATCTTCATCACGGTTCCGCCGTGGACGAAGCCGGCGTTGTTGGAGTCCGTCGGCGTCATCCAGCGCGCCAGCGTCGAGCGCGAGAGCGAGACCGGACGTGACCCCTCGGGGCTCAGGAGCCCGAGTCCTGTGAGGCCGAGTCCTCGGGCGGCGTCGTGGCCGAGTCGGGCGGGAGCGGCTCGACGATCGCGTCGGGCACGACGTCGGCCGGCGCCTCGCCTTGGATCTCGCGGACGATCGCCTGGTGCTGGGCCGAGCTCGAGACGATCTCGCCGAACGTGCGCACGAGGCTCGGGCTCTCGACGTCGGGCGCGCCGTCGAGCAGCACCGTGATCAGCCGCGCCTCGAGCTCGATCGCGCGCCCGAGCAGGTCGTCGAGGCTCGGCGAGCCGCCGAGGTCGGAGGTCAGGTCGGACTCGTCGAGCGCCGTCGGCGTCTCGGGCGGCTCGTCGGCGCTGCCGAGCTCGAACGCGTTCTCGAGCGCCTCGGCCTGGGCATCGGACTGGACACCGAGCCGGACGAGCGCGGTCGCGTCGGCTTTCGGCTGCTTCTGGTTCGAGGCCTCGGCGTAGACGACGGGGAGCGCGCGGGCTATCTCCGTCGCGTCGAAGAGCGCCTCGCTCGGGTCGAAGCCGGAGCTCTGCGCGAGCGCCGCCGCCGGGCGCGCGAGCGCGATCGCGCCGGCGCCGATCGCGGCTCCGCGCAGCGCGTCACGTCGCGAGATCGGGCTCGTCGGGCGGGTCTCAGCCACCTTCGGCCTCCCCCGCGGAGTCCGAGGAGCCCGAGGACGCAGACGACTCAGGCCCGGCGCCGAGCGTCGAGCGCGACTCGGCCTCCGCGTACTCCTCCTCGCTCGGCTCGCCGAGCGGAGTCTCCTCGCCACCGGTCACGAACGCGAACTGGGCCTGCTCCTCGCCCAGCAGCCCGTTCAGCACCGCGAGCTGCTGCGCGTCGTTGGCCATCACGCCGATCACGGGGGCGCGGCGATCGGACGTCAGGTCCCCGGCGACGTCGCGATGCGTCGCGATCGCGTCGCTGAGCGCGGCCGCGGCCGCCTCTGGCCCGGACCCGTTGCCGGTGCCGCCGGACTCCTCGGACGAGGCCTCGCCACCGGCGTCGGCGATCAGGTCCTCGAGCGCACTGATGTGCTCCTCGACCTGACGGGTGAAGATCGACAGCTGCTCTGACTCCTGCGCACCGGCGCCCGACGAGCCGCCGTAGGCGGCCAGCACCGTGCGCTCGGCGGCGAGCGAGCGATCGAGCAGTTCGGCGTCGCGCGAGTCGGAGGCCTCCGGAGCCTGGACGCCGCAGGCGCTCAGGACCACGGCGCCCGAACCGGCGGCGCCGGTCGCCAGCAGCTTGCGGCGCGTGAGCGGTGCGGGGGCGGCCATCGAGGCCGGGACGATATTCGAACCCCGCCCCGCCGCCCGCCGCGACCCTGCCAAGCTGCGGCGTCGATGGCCTTTCGAGCCGACACGGTCGATGCGGCCCTGGCCGAGGAGATCCACGGCTGCAGCCGCTGCCCGCGGCTCGTCGAGTGGCGCGAGGCGTGCGCGGCCGACCCGCCGCGTCGCTACCGCGGCGAGCGCTACTTCGCGCGTCCGCTCGAGGGGTTCGGGGACCCGGAGGGCGGGATCGTCGTCGTCGGGCTCGCGCCGGCGGCGCACGGCGGCAACCGGACCGGGCGCGTCTTCACGGGCGATCGCTCGGCCGACTGGCTGTTCGCGGCGATGCACCGCGCCGGGCTCGCCAACCAGGCCGAGTCGGTGAGCCGCGACGACGGCCTCGCGCTCGACGGCGTCTACGTCTCGATGGTCGTGCGATGCGCGCCGCCGGCGAACAAGCCGACCCCCGAGGAGCGCGACAACTGTCTGCCCTACCTCGAGTCCGAGCTCGCGCTGTTGCCCGGCGCCCGCGTCCTGTTGGCGCTCGGCGCCTTCGCGTGGGACGGGATCCTGCGCGCGCTGCGGGCTCGCGGCGAGCAGATCCCGTGGCCGAAGCCGCGCTTCGGCCACGGCGCCGAGGTCGAGGTCGGCGCCCTCACCGTGCTCGGCTGCTTCCACGTCTCGCAACAGAACACGTTCACCGGGAAGCTGACGGAGCCCATGCTCGACGCGGTGTTCGCCCGCGCCCGCGAGCTCGCCGCGCCGTAACCTAGGCCGCCCGTGGTCCCGCTGAACCTGCCGAACATCCTGACGATCGGCCGGATCTTCCTGATCCCGGTGATCGTCGTCCTCATCCTCGGAGGCTGGGAGTGGGGAGACGAGGCCGGGGCGATCCTGTTCGCGCTCGCCGCGGCGACCGATGGCCTCGACGGCTACATCGCGCGCCGCAACCAGGACGTGACGACGTTCGGGAAGCTGATGGACCCGCTGGCCGACAAGCTGCTGATCGTCGCCGTCCTGATCGCGCTCGTCTCGCTCGACGAGGTCGCGGCCTGGGTGGCGATGATCATCATCGCCCGCGAGCTCGCGATCACCGGGCTTCGCTCGCTCGCCGCCGAGCAGGGGATCGTGATCGCCGCGAGCTGGATGGGCAAGGTCAAGACCTCGCTCCAGATCCTCGCGATCCTGCTGCTGATCTGGCTCGGCGGAGACGAGCTCTGGGTCGAGCTCGTCGTCTACGCCGCGGTCGCCGCGACCCTGATCTCGGGCGCCGACTACTTCTTCGACATGCGACGGGTGTTCGTGGTCGAGGACGAGGAGGGCGAGTCGGATCGCGTCGCGACCGGCTCGGCGGGCCCGGGCGGGACGATCTAGGAGGAGGGCGCCTCGAGCCACTCGCGCCGCGTCATGTGGCGCGGTGAGTGCTCCCCGGTCGCGAGCTCGAGCGCGACCTCGGAGAGGAGGCCGTAGCGCTCGGCGATGACCGAGTGGCGGTGGATCGTCTCGAGGTTCTCCTGGCGCGCCCAGACGAAGCCGGCACCGGCGAGCTCGGGGAAGTCCGAGGCGACCCGGCGGATCATCTCGCGGACGACGTCCTCGACGAAGCGCGGCTGCATGTGCGCCTTCTCGACGACGCTCGCCTCGTCGGAGCGCTTCATCAGCTCGTAGATCTCCGAACTCATCGACGCCTCGACGATCGAGAGGATCTCGCGCGCGTCGACGTCGAGCTCGGCGCCCTCGGGGACGCCGAGATCGATCCGGCCGATCCCGCGCTGGTTGTGGGTCGCGACCGGGACCGCGCGGAAGATCCGCTCGATCTCGTCAGTGTCGAAGCCGTCGTCGATCAGACGCTCGCGAGCTCTGGCCGACAGAAGCCCCTGCGCGCACGGGCACGCGGTCATGCCCTGCGCCTCGACGCCGGCCATCCGCCGCGTGCCGCGTTCGGAGGCGACCGCGGTCCCGAAGATCCGGTAGATCTCCTGGCTCTCGAGGCCGGAGGCCGGAGCCTGCATCCGCTCCGGGTAGCGCGCCGCGATCGTGACCTCGGCGCGGCGGCCGTCCTGTCGCTCGCGGATCCGTTCGGCGATGTGAGCGGCCAGAGTCTCGACGCGCAGCGACTCACCGAGCACGACGGAGTCGATCGCCTCGTTGACGATCTCCTCGAAGCGCGACATGTGGACGCCCGCCTGCTGCGGTCGCAGGTCGACGAGGCACTCGAGCTCGGCGAAGAAGAGGTCGGGGCCCTGGCCGCCGCCGGGCCCCTCGATCTTGATGACCTTCTCGACTCCGGTGACGCCGACACGGCTCAGGCTGACCTGGGTCGCCGGCAGTCCCGCCTGGACGTCGGGCTCACCGCTCGAGTCGAGGGCGGTTACGCCGGTGGCTGCGGGGGCGTGATCTTCGGCGCGGCTCGTCATGCCCCTGCGAAAGCTAGTCCCCAACCGAAGCCGGACCGAACCCTTTGCCTCGTAAACGGTTGTGCGAAACGTTTGCAATTCTTCGCACAAATCCGTTCTGCGTTTCTTTATCATCCGTGACGCTGGTCGCTGGAGCCCACTTCGACGGCCGGGGGGATAGCGACTCGAGCAAACTCAGCGGGAGGGCTGAGAATGGAAGAAACACTGGCAGTGGAGCCGGGCACGGAAGCCGGCACCGTGGAGGGATTGCCGGGGGGAGACGCAGTCAGCGCGCTGCTGGCGACGGGCCGCGAGCGCGGCCACCTCACCTTCGACGAGGTCTCGAAGGCGCTCGAGGAGGTCGAACTCGACAAGGACCAGGTGCGATCGCTGCACGCGTACCTGGTCGAGCATGGGGTCGAGGTCGTGGCCGACCGGGTGCCGGTCGCCGAACGCGGCTCGGGCAAGCCGTCGAAGAGCGCGGTTGCGGTGGTCGCTCAGCCGCCGCCCGCGAGCGGCGACATCGACCTGACGGTCGAGCCGACGCTCGACTCGTTGCGGCTCTACCTGAGCGCGATCGGCCGCGTCGAGTTGCTGACCGCGGCGCAGGAGATAGCGCTCGCGAAACGCATCGAGCGCGGCGACATGGGCGCCAAACAGCACATGGTCGAGGCCAATCTGCGGCTGGTCGTGTCGATCGCCAAGGGCTACCTCGGGCGCGGGCTGTCGCTGCTCGACCTGATCCAGGAGGGCTCTCTGGGGCTGATCCGCGCGGTCGAGAAGTTCGACTATCGGCGCGGATTCAAGTTCTCGACCTACGCCACGTGGTGGATCCGCCAGGCGGTGACCCGGGCGATCGCCGACAAGGCGCGGACGATCCGGATCCCCGTCCACATGGTCGACAAGGTCAATCGCGTCGCGCAGGTCGAACGCCAGCTCGTCCAGAACCTCGGCCGTGAGCCGACGCCCGTCGAGATCGCGGGCGAGCTCGATTTCACGCCGTCGCAGGTGCGGGAGATCCAGCGGATCGCTCAGACGCCGGTGTCGCTCGACAAGCCGGTCGGCGAGGGCGACGACTCGTTGCTCGCCGACTTCGTCGCCGACGACTCGGTCGAGCCGTTCGACACCGCCAACGAGAAGCTCCAGCGCGACGACGTCCGCAGCGCGCTCGAATCGCTGCCGCCGCGCGAGCGTCAGGTGATCGAGCTCCGCTACGGACTCGCCGGCGGCGAGCCGCTGACGCTGGAGGAGGTCGGCAGGAGCTTCGGCGTCACCCGCGAGCGCATCCGTCAGATCGAGAACAGCACGCTCAAGAAGCTGAAGTACCTCCCCGAGGCGCAACGGCTCCGCGAGATCGCCTAGCGCTCGCGGGAGGTCGAGCGAGACCCCCAACAACGCAAAGCGCCGGCGGGGAGGCCGCCGGCGCTTCGTTGTCACGTGTGCGTGTGGGTGGGCTGACCGCTACTTGCGGCCCAGTGCGCCCTTGGCCTTGTCGGCGACGCTGTCGGCGGCGTCCTTGGCCTTGCCGGTCGCCTTGTCGACCTTGCCCTCGCGCTTGAGGTCCTTGTCGCCGGTCAGGGCTCCACCGGCTTCCTTGATGCGACCCTTCGCTTCGTCCTTCTCAGCCATTTTCGAGCTCCTTCTTTCCTGGGAGAGACCCGGATGCTGTCCCGGGGATATGTGCCGGCCTCAGAGCCGGCGTGGAATCTGTATCCGGCGTAGAAGAGCGCTAAACGACGCGCCCGCACGGGTCCGCGGAAGTCGGACACCGCCGCCGCGTACCGTGTCGCGGCCGACCGAATCGCTCGCCCGGGACCCCGATCCGGGACGCCCGGCGGTGCTGCGGCCGACCCGGTCGGACCCCCACGCGAGCAGGATCAGGAGCGAGAGCGTGATGAACAGGACGACGAGCGGCGCGACGACCTTGAGCCAGGTGGCGACCCCCGCCTTCTGCTCGCGCTGGAGCAGCTCGATGTCGGGCTGGAGGTTCCGGGTAACGGTCTGACCCGGCGCGGGCGCCGGAACCTCTTCGGCCGGGATCGCGGGATCCTCGGGCAGGAACACGGGGGCCGCGATCAGCGAGTCGCCGTTGTGGATCCTCAGCATCGTCTTCCAGGTGCCGTCGATCGGAACGGGCTGGGGCGTGCGGTAGACGCCGGGCTCACCGGGGACCGCGGTCAGGTCCTCGACCTCGAGACCGCCGCCCTGCCAGGCGGTGGAGGTGACCCAGAGCGCCTCGTCGGCGACGGCGGCCGGGTCGAAGCGGACCTCGACGTCGGCGACCTGGCCGGTCGCGCCCTGTGTGGGTTCGGACAGGCGCATCTCGGCCGTGACGCCGGTGAGGTCGTCGGTCCGCAGGCCGAACGCCGTGCCGACCATGACGAGGCCGAGCGAGCCGACGGCGAGCGCTGTCGCGAGACGGCGGCCGGGCATCTCGCCCGACAGCGCGCCGGCGAGCATCGCGCCGGTGACGCCGCCCGCCACGCCTGCCACGGTTGCGAGCGCGACGCCGGGGCCGATCAGGTCCGGGGTCCAGGCGATCGGCATCGCGAACTGACTCCACGCGTACTCGGCGGCGAAGCCGATCGTGCCGATCGCGAGGCCGCCGAGCGCGCCAAGCGTCAGCGCGGGGACGTTTCCGCGCAGTCGCATGAAGCCGAAGGCGATCGCCTCGACGAGGACCGCCTCGGCGAGGTAGAGCGGCAGGTGCGGGTCGGTCTGGCCGAAGACCGGGCCGACGAGCAGTGTCACCGTGCCGCGGATCGCGATGAAGAAGCCGGCGGCTGCGAGGGCGCCGCCCGGACCGATCCACAGGCGGGCGCAGACGAGCGCCATCGAGGCGGCGAGCGCGAGCATCATCGGCTCGAGCTCCAGCGCGAACTGCGGCACGCCGAAATCGAACTCGGCCTGGAAGGTCGAGAGGCCGATCAGAAGCGCGCCCATCAGACCGACGCGACGCGCCAGCACGAGGCGGGCGGTGATCCGCTGCTCGCGCGGTGCGGGGGCGGGGCGCTCGCCGGAGGCGATCTGCGCGTCGCGGTGGCGCACGCCCTCTACGACGAGGTTCGCCATGCCGATGACGGTCATCGTGGCGCCGCCGATCAGCATCAGATGGGTCGGGCCCCAGAGCGTGACGTCCTGGCCGAAGAGGCGGTGCCAGACGTCGTCGAGCGGGAACCCGATCAGCGCGAAGGCGCCACAGGCGGTGAGCATGATCCCGCCGACCGGCGCGTGCCAGTCTCGAGTCAGCCGGATGGCCGAGGGCCCGGGACGCTCGGTCGGCATGTAGACGGCGAGCATGCCGGCGGCGAGGACGCCGAAGAGGCCGGCGAGGATGAGGTAGTGGGCCGGATTGGCGAGCGGGCCCTCGTCGCGGCCGACGTCGATGTGCAGGGAGATGTCCCAGTACATGCCGAGCAGCGCGACGATCAGGGAGATCCCGGCCAGCCCGGTGGGAAGCGCAGCCCACGAGGGCAGGCCGGTCGCCTGCGAGGCACGCGCGCCGAGCGAGTGGAGGATGCGCCCGTGTCCGGCGCGGTGGCGCATGCAGACCCACGCGAGGACGCCGAAGATCAGCGAGGCCGCGACGGTGGCGATGACGATCTGGTCGATCGCCGCGCCGCCGGCCGGCTGGGTCTGGGCGAGGACGGTCGGGACGGAAAGCGCTCCTAAAGCTGCCATGGGGCGATGTTACATCAAAACATGACACATAGATCCGTAGCATCCATCACGCAAGCGGGATGCGAGGATGGAAGCGTGAGGAAGGCGAAGCGCGGGTGAGTAGGGAGCCGAAGGCTGAGTCGATGACGATCGACGAACTCGCGCGCCGGACCGGAATGACGGTCCGAAACATCCGCGCCCACCAGTCCCGCGGACTGTTGCCGCCGCCCGAGGTCAAGGGGCGGACCGGCTACTACGGAGAGGACCACGCGGCGCGGATCGAGCTGATCCAGGAGCTCCAGGGCGACGGGTTCAACCTCGAGTCGATCCGCCGGATCCTCGAGGGCGCGCACCCCGGGACTGAGCTGCTCGACTTCACGCGGGCGATCCGGGCGCCGTTCGAGGAGGACGAGGAGCCGGAGATCATGCCGCTCGCCGAGCTGATCGAGCGCTGGGAGCTCAAGCCGGACCCGAAGCTGATCACGGCGGCCGAGGACGTCGGCCTGCTGCGGATCCTCGACGCTGAGCGGACCGAGGTCCTGAGCCCGCGGCTGTTCCGGGCCGCCGACGAGCTGGCGCGGCTGGGTGTGCCACCGACGGTCGCCATCGCGCTCGCGAAGGACACGCAGAAGCATTCGCGCGCGGTCGCCCGCAGCTTCACCAGGTTGTTCCTCGAGCACGTCTGGGAGCCGTTCGACGAAGCGGGCCGGCCGGAGGAGCGCTGGGCGGAGATCCGCGAGTCGATCGATCGCCTGCGCCCGATCGCCTCCGAGGCGCTGCTCGCGATCTTCCAGCCGGCGATGACCGAGACGGTCGAGGAGGCCTTCGGACGCGAGTTCGGGGCCAGGGGACGCTCACGGGATGGCTCTTCGGGCGACTACGGAACCTCGCACTCCTCGAAGTCACGCAAGTCCTCGAAGCGCTCGAGCCGCAAGCGCTGAGCGGCGCCGCGGCGCCGATTCGGCCGGGCTCGCGCGGTCGCGCCGGGGGGCCGGCTCAGTCGCCTCGGACGTAGGGGTTGTAATCCGGGTCCGTGCCGGCGCGCTGGTCGGGCTCGTAGGGGGAAGCTGCACGATCATCGGCATCGATCGGCTCGGTCCACGGCGCCGCGGCGCCGCCGGCCTCGTCGACGGCGCCATCGGACCCCCGCTCGACGGTCCCACCGAGCCTGCCGGTCATGAACATCGCCCCGAAGATGATGTCGCAGCCTCCGACCGCGATCAGCGACGCCCAGATCGGATCGACCGCGGTCCCCAGCGCGAGCCCGGCGATCAGGAAAGCCGCGCCGGCGGCGATCAGGACGGCTCCAACGAGTCGCTGGGAGGAGGTGGGCATGGCGGCAGGCTAGGTGTCGGGCTCCGCGACGTCCAGTTGGCGCTGGGAAGGCGAGCGGTCGCTTGTCGCCGCGCCGAGGCTCTCGGCGCGAGTCACCCGTAGCACCCCGTCGTCGGTCGCCTCGTAGAGCAAGCGATCACCGACGTTCAGTCCCGCGGCGTCGAAGGCGTTGCGGGGGATCGTCGTGAATCGTCTCCGAGACACGGTCGTGGTGCCACGAGCTATGACCGGCCGATCCCCGCGATCACGGTACGGGGAGTCTGAGAGTGGGGGAGGTGGGATTCGAACCCACTCAGGCTGAGCCACTGGCTTTACAGGCCAGCTCACCTCTCCAGCTGTGACGCTCCCCCGAGCGAGCGGCGATTCTAGGCATCGGGATCGCGGCTTCAGCGGCGAGCCCGACTCGACCTCGAAAGACGAGTATTTCCTGCCGCCGAGAGTCAGGCAGGAAGTCGCCTCGACTTCATGGGTCGGAATGGCCCACCTGCGTCCGTCGCCGACATGCACGAACAAGACGTCACAGCGTCCAGGGTCGAAGTACTTGACGCGCCCGTTCCAGCTCTGGTTGCCGCCGAGGGTCGCGATCTGAACCTGCCACCGACCGCCGGGCTGCTTGTAGGTGCCGGTCTTGACCTCGACCCGGAGCGTCCGGGTGTCGATCGTCGCGATGAAATCGACGTCCGGGCTGTGGCCGAGCGGGGTGTAGACGTGCGCGCCCTGTTCGGCGAACCACTGCATCGCCGACAGTTCGCCTATGTCGCCCTGCTCGCGTGGTTTGAGGTGCTTGGCCATGACCTCGAAGCTAGGCCGCGGGCCGGCGTCAAACCGCTCGAATAAGCCAAAAACAGGCCGAAGGCACAGAATCGGCATGCATCCGTTTCGCAGCCGGCACGCGCGCGTCACGAATCGCTGACTCGCGCGCTCGCCACGAGGTGGCTCATGACGATCTGCGAGCGCGTGCGCTCGACGCGACCGTCGCGCTGGAGGTCGATGATCAGCCGCTCGAGGTCGGCGTTGTCCGCGGTCCGCACCCTGGCGATCGCGTCGGCCTCGCCGGTCACCGACCACGCCTCCGCCACCTCGGGGTGCTCGCGAAGCGCCTCGGCGACCTCGCCGAGCGTCGTGCCGGCGCGGAAGAAGAGCTCGACGAGCGCCTCGGTCGAGGCACCCATCGCAGCGTGGTCGACGACGGCCGTGAAGCCCTCGAGCGCGCCCGTCGCCCGCAGCCGGTCGACCCGTCGCTTGACCGCGGGGGCACTCAGCCCGACCCGCTCGCCGACGTCACCGAACGTCCGCCGCCCGTCCTCGACCAACAGCGCAAGTATTCGACGGTCCACGGCATCCACACGCAGGATTATTGCGCAGAAGAGTCACAGACCGGCATTGATTGGACACACGAGCCCGCCTACGATCGCTGGATGAGTATCGCCGAGGCCGCTGCGCCGACTTTCCCCGCCCATCCGAAGCTCGCGACCGTCCTCTTCGACGAGTCGCACTCGGAGGCCTGGACGGTCCGCCGCGACGTCGCGGAGCGCATGCAGCCATCGCACCCCGGCGACTCCTCACTCTCGCTCGCGGCGAACGCGCTCGCCGACCGCGACTTCGAGGTCGCCGTCCACGCTGAGGGCGCGCTCGACGAGTCCGCGCTCGAGCGCGCGGCGGTCCTCGTCATCGCCCACCCCTCCGAGCCGCAGTGGGAGGCGACGACCGGTGTCGGCTCGCCCGTCTTCAACCCCGAGGAGCTCGACGCGATCGAGTCGTTCGTCCGCGCCGGTGGCGGCCTCGTCGTCCTCGGGGAGACCGAGCAGGCGAAGTACGGCTCGAACCTCAACGACCTCCTCGGCCGCTTCGGCATCACCCTCGCCAACGCCACCGTCCAGGACTACGAACACCACCATCACGCCCCCTCGTGGGTCCTCGCCGACCTCCCCGCCGCGGCGCCCTCGGCGGGCTCGGACCTGCTCGCCCGCGTCGACGGCGCATGCTTCTATCGCGCCGGCGCTCTCGAGCTCCGAAACGGCGCCACCGCGATCGCCCGCGCCCATCGCACCGCCTCGCACCCCGGCGCGCCGCTGCTCGCCGTCGCCGAGCACGGTGCCGGCCGGGTGGTCGCTTGTGCGGACTCCGACCTCTTCGGCGACGACTGCATCGACGAGCTCGGGCACCGCGAGCTGTGGCAGAACATCGTCTACTGGGCGGCTCGCCCGTCCTTCGCGAGGGCCGACGAGCCGACGCGGAGCCCGGCTGCCGCCGACCCGCAGTGGCACGCTCTCAAGGCCGCCGTATCCGAGCTCCGCGAGCTGCAGAACCCCGACGGCTCGGTCGACACCGACGCCCACGAACCCGCGCGCCTGCGCGAGCTCGTCGACCGGATCGCGATGAGCGCCGCCGCGCTCGAGCCGCACTTCGCGCACCAGCACGACTACATCGAGGCGCTCGCCGCCGACCTCGAGACCTGGGTCGATGGCGGGTTCGCCAAGCCCGACTTCAGCCGATCGATCGAGGCCTTCCGCCCCGAGCAGCGCCGCGAGGACGGCATCGAGCACCTCGTCGTGTTTCCCATGTACAAGCAGAACGCCTCGCCCGACACCTGCTTCGAGGCGCTGATCGTCCGCGTGCCGTGGCCCGAGTGGATCGAGCGGATCGAGGCCGAGCGCTACGACAACGCGAAGTTCCTCCCGGTCACGTTCGTCGACCGCACGGCCGGCTACGACTCGGAGTGCGCGGTCCTGTTCCCTGAGACCTTCGCCGCCGCCGGTCGTCCCGAGGCGCACTTCGGCGCGATCTTCTGCGACCGCGAGGCCGAGCGCTTCCGCCGCGTCTGCGGTCGCGCCGCCGAGCTGCTCGAGCTGAACCTCCCGCCCGATGCCGCGGCGCTGCTCGCCTCGCCCGAGCTCTCGCGCGACGCCTACATCCTCTGGGATCTCGTCCACGACCGCACGCACATGCGCGGCGACCTGCCGTTCGACCCGTTCATGATCCGCCAGCGCAGCCCGTATTGGATGTACGCGCTCGAGGAGCTCCGCTGCGATCTGACCGCGTTCTCCGAGGCCGCGCGGATGGAGCGCGAGGGCTTCCGCTTCGCCCGCTACGCGCAGTACGCGATCGTCTTCGACCGCCTGTTCCGGTTCCCGGTCACCGGCGAGCGCAAGCGCAACTACGACGGGCTCGGCGGCCAGCTGCTGTTCGCCTACCTGCACCGCGAGGGCTACCTGCACTGGACCGACAACCGGCTGACGATCGACTGGAACCGCCTCGTCGAGGGCGTCGAGGGACTGCGCGCGGAGGTCCAGGACCTCTACCACTCGGGCATCGACCGCTCGAAGCTCGGGCAGTGGATCGCCGCGCACGACCTCGTCTCGCGCTACGTCCCCGCGGCCGAGGACTCGGTCTGGGACTCGGGCCACCGCGACCTGCCGAAGGTCGAGGAGCCCAAGCAGCTCGTCGACCTCGTCCTCCCCGACGAGTTCCCGCTGTCGCTCTTCTACGCCGGTCTCAAGCCGAAGCTCGCCGACGCGCTCGCGACGCCGGCGAGCTGACCGCGGTCACGGGCCGGCCGCGCGCGGCGTCCCGGCGGCGCGCTCAGGCGCCGACGATCAGTTCGGTCACGAGCCCTAGGACCTCGGCGCGGCTTCGCTCGCCGTGCCCGGCGGTGATGAAGTGCTCGCCGATCACGGCGGCGAAGGCGAGCGTGCTGCGCGCCTCGACCTCGTCGGGGTCCGCGTAAAGGGTCGCGAACTGCGAGCGCAGGTAGCCGAGGCGCTGCTCGTCGACGCCATGTAGGCGCCCCGCGACACCTGGGTCCGTCCGCGCCCAGGCCCGGACGGCGAGGTCGATCGGCAGCAGCTCGTCCGAGAAGGTCAGCGCGCCGGCGCGGCGGATCCGCTCGCCCGCCTCGCCGCCCTCGGACTCGACCAGGGCCACGACGTCATCGACGCTGCGTCGCTCCCACTCGTCGAGAAGCGTCGCGAGAAACGCGTCGCGGCTACCGAAGCGTCCATAGAACCCGCCCTTCGTGACACCGAGTCGCGTTGCGAGCGGCTCGACCCGAACGGCGTCGGGCCCGCCGGCGACCAGCCCTTCGAAGCCGGCCTCGACCCAGCGCTCATGCGAGGTCACGGTCGCCGCCGGCATCGATGTATACGCTAGCGTATGCTTCGGCGAACCGGGCGAAAGAGCCGACTCGGACGAGCGACGGCGTCGGCCCGACCGGCGCGGAGGTGCCAGATGCGAACCACCGCAGGACCGAGCCGACGTGAGGCGCGCCCGTCTGCGACCGCCCCCTCGGGCTCGTCGCGCTCGGCCCACGCCGACCCGATCGCCGACTTCGGGCCCGACTACCTCGACCGGTTCTCGGTCGGCGCCGACCCACGCGACCTTCCAGCGCGTGACTGGGCGCGCCGCTCGCTCGCCGGCGCCGAGGCCGCGAATGCCGCGTTCGGCCGCCTCGTCTGGGGCGGGCTGCTCGGCTTCGATCTCGACCGCGGCGCCCCCGGGACGATGTTCGGCTGGCGGGTCACCGGCGACTCCCCCGACGAGCTCGTCATCGACACCGACGGCTCACGGATGGCCGGCCGGATGGTCTTCGCGCACTTCGAGGGCGAGCTCGTCTGGACGACGATGCTGCGCTTCCATGGCTCGGCGGGGCGTCGCATCTGGGGCGTCGCGGGCAACGCCCATCGCTTCATCGCACCGCGCGCGCTCGAGTCGGCGAAGCCGTCGCGCTAGCGCGGCTCGCGCCACATGCGCCAGAGCGTCGGTCCGTCGTCGGGCAGTGCGAACTCCTCGAAGACCTCGAAGCCGTGGCGCACGTAGAGGTCGCGACTCCGCGCGGAGCTCGCCGTGAGGTGCGCCGGCGCCTCCGCGGCGTCGACCTCGGAGAGCTTCGCCTCGAGCAGTGCCGAGCCGATCCCGCGGCTGTGGGCCGCCGGGTCGACGCCGATCACGTCGAGGTACCAGTAGGGCTGGTCCGGCAGGCCGGCGAGCAGCTTCGCCTCGGTGCGGACCGATCGCAGCGGTCGGCGCCCGAACACCCGCAGTGCCATCGGCAGCTGGCGCAGGCCCGTCCAGCCGCCGATCGGATAGCCGCCCGGCGGCGCCCAGAGCGCGGCGCCGCGCCCGGCGGCGCTGAACACCTCGCCGATCTCGAAGTAGTCGCGAACGACGCGTCTGAACAGCACCGGCAGCAGTCGCGGCCGGTGCTCCTCGGGAACGAGATGGAGCATCACCGCGTCCGTGGAGAACGCCGCCGCGAGCGTCGTCACGAGCCGCGGCAGCTCGGCGTGGTCGGTCACGCGGCCGACCGTCGCCGATTCACCCGCGGTCCCCGCTCCGGCGGTCGCGCCCATCGCTCCCGGCTCCGGCCGCGACTCAGGTCTCGCGGTCGGCGAGCTCCGCCGCGACCGAGCGGTCTCCGTCGAACGCGATCCGGCGGAGCTGCTCGCGGTAGGCGATGAGGCGCTCAGCCAGTCCGGCGTCCGAGACCGAGAGGATGCGGGCGGCGAGCAGGCCGGCGTTCTTGCTCGCGCCGATCGCAACGGTGGCGACCGGGATCCCGGCCGGCATCTGGACGATCGAGAGCAGCGAGTCGAGTCCGTCGAGGTTTCGAAGCGGCACGGGCACGCCGATCACGGGCAGGTGAGTCGTCGCCGCCAGCATGCCCGGCAGATGGGCGGCACCACCGGCACCCGCGATCAGGACCTGGAGACCGCGGTCGGCGGCGCTCTCGCCGAACTCGATCATCTCGCCCGGGGTCCGGTGGGCGGACACGACCCGAACCTCGGAGGACACCCCGAACTCGTCCAGGACGTCGACGGCACCGCGCATCGTCGGCAGGTCGGAGCTCGAGCCCATGACCACGCCCACGCTCACCCGTTCGCTCACGCTTCCCCTCCCGTCTCGAGGATCGCGGCGCAACGCCGCGCGTTGTCTTCGGCCGCGTCCAGCGTCGGGCCGAGTGCGGTCACGTGCCCGATCTTGCGGCCGGCGCGCACCTCCTTACCGTAGAGGTGCGGGTGGGCGTCGGGGACCGCCAGCACTCGCGGGAGTCCACGCGCCAGATCCGTCTCGGGCGCCCCGAGGACGTTCGCCATCACCGCGGCGGGAGCCCGGAGCGTCGTCTCGCCGAGCGGCCAGCCGAGGACCGCTCGCAGATGGTTCTCGAACTGCGACGTCGCGCAGCCCTCGATCGTGAGGTGTCCCGAGTTGTGCGGTCGCAGCGCGAGCTCGTTGATCAGCAGCTCGCCGGTCTCCTCGACGAAAAGCTCGACCGCCATCACCCCGACCAGGCCGATGCGCTCGGCGATCGCCTCACCCAGCTCGCGGCACTGACCGGCCAGCGCGTCGGGGACCGGCGCCGGGGCGAGCGCGCGCACGCAGATCCCGTCGCGCTGGACCGTCTCGATCAACGGGTAGGCGACGAGGTCGCCGTCGACCCCTCGCACGATCATCTGTGAGAGCTCTTGCCTGAGCGGGATCCGGCGCTCGGCGATCCACTCGCCCCGCGACGGGAAGACCTGGTCGAGCTCGGCCTCATCGGCCATCAGGACGCCCTTGCCGTCGTAGCCCCCGCGGGTGGCCTTGAGGACCAGCGGCCAGCCCCACCGCTCGCCGAACACCCTGGCCTCGTCGGGGCCGGAGACCGGCGCGAAGTCCGGCACCGCGAACCCGGCGCGCTCGAACTCGGTGCGGGCGTGGAGCTTGTCTTGCGCGAACTGCTTGGCCTCGGCGCCGGGCCGGACCGCGAAGCCTTCACGCTCGAGCTCGACGAGGTGGTCGTGCGGCACGTGCTCGTGGTCGAAGGTGATCACGTCGCACTCGGCCGCCAGCGCTCGGAGCGCCTCGAGATCGTCGGGTGAGCCGATCCGGGTCGCCGGCGCGACCGCCGCCGCCGACTCGTCGGGCGCGGTCGCAAGCGGCACCAGCTCGACGCCGAGCGCGATCGCCGCCTGCTGGGTCATCCTCGCGAGCTGCCCCCCGCCGACCATGCCGACCCGCGCGGTCACGCCGGGGGCGGAGCGCGCGCGCCGAGCTGTGGTTTCGATCGGATCGGATGCCATCGGGGGTGCGCGGGAAGCCCGAGCGGCTCCTAAATCTACGGCTCCCCGCCGCCCCGGCCGGGCCTGCGGCGCCGCATCGGCCCGGTGCGCCAACGCGGCCCGGCGGGCCCGGCTAGCCTCTGGCGCAGTGGACGCGCTGGCGGGCAGGACGATCGTGATCACCGGTGTCGGCGGCGGCCTCGGCCCCGCGGTCGCCGAGCGCTTCGCCGCCGAGGGCGCCAACCTCGCGGTCTGCGATCGCACGGCCGAGCTCGCGCTCGCGGCCGTCGACGGACTCGGCCTGCCGGAGGAGCGGCTCATGGCGAGCGAGGTCGACCTGCTCGACGCCGACGCGACCCGCGCCTGGGCCGGCGAGATCGAGGCGCGCTTCGGGCGCGCCGACGCGCTGCTCCACCTCGTCGGCGGCTGGCGCGGCGGCGACCCGCTGCCGACCGCGCCGATGGAGGACTACGAGTGGCTCCACGACCTGCTCGTCCGCACGACCCAGCACGTCACGCGCGCCTTCCACGACCAGCTCGCCGCCAGCGATCACGGCCGCTTCGCGATCGTCTCCTCCTCCCAGGCGGCCAAGCCGGCCGGGACGAACGCCGCCTACGGCGCGACGAAGGCCGCCGCGGAGGCATGGACCCTCGCGCTCGCCGACTCCTTCCGCGAGGCCGACTCGGCCGCGACCGCGAACATCCTCGTCGTCAACGCGATCGTCACGCCGAAGATGCGCGAGGAGTCGCCCGACAAACCGTTCAAGACCTTCACCTCGACCGAGGACATCGCCGACGGGCTCGCCTACCTGTGCTCGGACGCGGCGGCGAAGATGAACGGCCAGCGACTCTCGCTCCACCGCTGACCCGAGCCGGCCGCGCCCCGCAGCGGGCCCTCAGTCCCCGGCGCCGGTGTCCGGCAACGTGAGGGTCGCGAACACCGCGCGGTGGTCGGTCCCGTCGACGCTCGCGGTTCCGTAGCCCGATACGCCCGCCCGCTCGCTCACGAGCAGGTGGTCGATAGTGACGGGCGGATAGACCGACCCGACCGGCCAGGTGGGCGCGAGGCCGGCGCCGTCGGCGTCGGCGGCGTCGACGTAGCCGCGGTCGATCACGTCGCGAAGCTGCGCGTGGTCGAGCGTCGCGTTGAAGTCGCCGGCGAGCAGGCTGAACGTCGTGGGCTGGCGGCTCGCCGGGGGCAGCGCGGCGAGGCCGTCGATCCAGCGCGGGGTCCACGAGGCGTGGACGGGTGGGCGGACGTGGACGGCCGTCGTGTCGAGCCGCGCGCCGCCCGGTAGGCGAATGAGCGCGCGCGCCTGGGGCTCGTCGAGGATCGCGGGCGCGACTCCGGGCAGCGGCTCGAGCGGGTGGGTCGACCAGATCGCGGTCCCGCCGGCGCCGGCGGAGACGTTGCGCTCGCTGTGTGCGAGCAGTTCGTCGATGCCGCCGCGCTCGAGCGCCTCGGCCGCGGGCGCGTCGATCTCCTGCAACGAGACCACGTCCGGCCGCTCGCGCTCGATCAGGTCGATGACCGCGCGCGGATCGGCGCGGCCGAACTCGAGGTTGAGGCTGAGGACCCGGACCTCCATCCCGGCGACGTCGCTCGAGCCCGAGACCTGCCGCGGCACCACCGCGACGGCGACGAGCCCGAACGCCGCCAGCGCGAGCAGCGCCGGCGCGCGCCGGCGCGCGACGAAAGCGACCACTCCGACGAGGAGCGCGGCGGCGCCGACATAGGGCGTAACCGCGATCAGGACGGTCAGCGGATAGCCGACGTCGACGCCCGCGACTCGCAGCAGAGCGGTCGCCAAGCACGCCAGCGCCGCCGTCCAGAGGACGACGGCGAGCGCGAGCGCGGCGAACCTGCGCGCCCCATCTCGGACGCCTGCAGAGCCCATGTGCCGCATCTAACCCGGACTCCGTAAGCCTCGGTTTAATCGCCGGCCGCGCGGCCCCCGCGAGCGCTCCGAGCCGCGCTACGGTCTCGGTCGATGTCGGAGCTCGCGCTCTACATAAAGGAAGGCCCGCACGCCGGCGAGGAGCACCTGATCGACGGCGATCTCGTGCTCGGACGCGAGGCGTCGAGCGTCGACGTGCTGATCGACGACAAGGGGGTCTCGCGCCGCCACGCCTCGGTCATGGTCGAGGGCGCGACCGCCGTCCTTCGCGATCTCGACTCGTCCAACGGCACCTACGTCAACGGCGAGATGGTCGACGCGCCGCGGCGCCTGCGATCGGGCGACGTGATCCAGGTCGGCCAGACCGAGATCGAGCTGCGCTCCGGCGCCGACACGACCCGCGTGATCGCACCGGCCGCCGCCGCCTCGCCGACCGAGATCGTCACCCCGCCCTCCAACCGCCCCGCTCCGCCGCCCCCCGCACCGCCGCCGGCCCCGATCTACACGGGTGGCCAGGACTCGCGCCGCCCGGCCGAGCCGGTCGCCGACGACCGCGGTCAGATCGACGACGAGGAGAACTGGCCGGCGGTCGCGGCGATCTGCGTCGGTGCGCTGGCGCTCGGCCTGCTGATCGTCTCGTTCGGCGCGCTGTTCCCGTTCTCGCTCGCGATGGGGATCGGGGCGATCATCGCCGGGCGCTTCGGCAAGCGGATGGTCACCAGCGGTCGCAGCACCCGCTTCTACGGGCTCGCGCGCTGGGGCGGGCGCCTCGGCTGGTGGTCGGTCGTGCTGAGCATCATCGCCCTGATCCTGCTCGTCGTCGTCGCGCGCCTGCTCGACATCGCCGGCGACAACCTCGGCGACCTGATCGATCAGGCCGAGCAGGCGATCCAGGACCTCTGATCCGGTGAGCATCGAGAGCGAAGCGACGCCCGGCTCCGAGCACGCGACAAGGGTCTCCGACCGCGCCGAGCCGCGCGGGTTTGCATCCGACAATCACGCCGGCGCCCACCCCGAGGTCCTCGCCGCGCTCAACTCCGCCAACACCGGCTACGCCTCCGCCTACGGCGACGACGCCTGGACCGAGGCCGCGCGCGAGGTGTTCCGCGACCAGCTCGGCCCCGACGCCGAGGCGTTCTTCGTCTTCAACGGCACCGCCGCCAACGTGCTCTCGCTCGAGGCCGTCGCGCCACGCTCGCGCCAGGCGGTCATCTGCGCCGAGTCCGCGCACCTGAACGTCGACGAGGCTGGAGCGCCCGAGCGCCACGCCGGGCTCAAGCTGCTCGCCCGCCCGACCCCGCACGGCAAGCTCTCTGTCGCCGACATCGCGCACTGGGACGGCAACCACGGCGACGTCCACCGCGGCCAACCGATCGCGGTCACGATCACGCAGTCGACGGAGCTCGGAACGGTCTATTCGCTCGACGAGATCCGGGCCCTCGCCGACGCCGCGCACGAGCGCGACATGCTGCTCCACATCGACGGCTCGCGGATCGGTAACGCCGCGGCATCGCTCGGCTGCACGTTGCGCGAGACGACCACCGACGCCGGCGCCGACGTGGTCTCGTTCGGCGGCACGAAGAGCGGGATGGTCTTCGGCGAGGCCGTCGTGTTCCTGCGGCCCGGCCTGTCGGATCTGTTCGAGGTCGGCCGCAAGGCGGGGATGCAGCTCGCCTCGAAGATGCGCTTCGTCGCGGCCCAGTTCGAGGCGATGCTCGGGCCGTCGGAGCTCTGGCTGCTCGGCGCGACCCACGCCAACGAGATGGCGGGCCGGCTCGCCGCGGCCGTGCGCGACCTCGACGGGCTCGAGATCACGCACCCGGTCGAAGCCAACGCCGTGTTCGCGACGCTGCCTCAGACCGCGATCGACCGGCTCCACTCCGAGCTCGGCGAGCACGCGTTCTACGTCTGGGACTTCGACACCCGCGAGGTGCGCTGGATGTGCTCGTGGGAGACGACCGCCGAAGACGTCGACCGCTTCGCCGAGCGCGTCGCGGCGGCGCTCGGCCAGGACGGCTGAAGCCCCGCGCGGGCTAGCCGGCGCGCGAGCGCGCGGCGACGCTCTGCTCGAGCTCGGTCAATGAGAGCGTCAGCGCCACCCGCTGCTCGACGCTCAGGCGCTCGTCCTCGACGAGCGGCCAGAGCAACGACAGCGCGCCGTGGTCGAGACTGAAGACCGGCTCCTCGCGAACCACGAACGCCGGCGCTCCGGCGTCCCTCTCGCACGCATCCCTGGTTCGCATCGGCGGCATTGTTCAGGAAACCCTGAGCCGATGTGCCGGTTCGCTGACCGCGGCTTCCGGGGCGGCCGATGCGCCGCTAGAGTCCGCCGCTCCAAGCCCGGATAGCTCAGTTGGTAGAGCACCTCCATGGTAAGGAGGGGGTCACCGGTTCAAGTCCGGTTCCGGGCTCCTCGAGGGATTTACGCGAGGCGCCCTCGCGTCAGCCGACGAGTCGCGCGATCGCCCGCTCGAGCGCGCCCTTGTCGAGCGTTCCGCTGATCACCGCGGCGGTCAGGTAGCCGTCGAGAAGCGCAGTGATCGAGGTGGCCGCCTCGGCGCCGGCCAGCGGCTCGATCAGCTCGTGGAGCGAGTCCGTCCATTCGCGCGCCGCCTCGCGCAGCCGCTCGTCGCGCGCCGAGGCCATATAGACCTCGAGGTCGATCAACGCGGCGTCGCGATCGGAGTCGAGGTAGCGCTCAGCGGCAGCCGCGATGGCCGGGGCGAGATCCTCGGCCGTGCGCACCCGCTCGGCCACGCCCGCCACCCACTCCGCCGACTCGCGCCGAGCGAGCTCGACGGCCTCGCCGAGCAGGTCGGGGAGGGTGGGGAAGTAGTAGGTCGTCGAACCGAGAGGGACGTCGGCGAGCTCGGCGATCCGGCGGTGCGTGACGTTGTCGTAGCCGTAGCGCGCGATCGCCTCGAGCGCGGCCGCGACGATCGCGCGCCGGCGCGCCTCGGGGTCGCGGCCGGCGCCGGCGCGAGAGCTCAGTGCGATCCCGAGAGGTTGAGCAGCACGACGCCGGAGGCTACGAGCAGGACGCCGCCGAACTTCGCGAGCGTCGCCGCCTCGCCGAGCGCGAGCACCCCGATCGTCGCGATCGCCACTGTGCCGACGCCCGCCCACACCGCATAGGTGAACCCGATCTCGAGCTCACGGACGACCTGGGTCAGCAGGAATATCGACAGCGCGTAGGCACCGAGCATCGCGACCGTCGGCAACGGCCGGGTGAGCCCCTCGGTCGCCTTGAGCAGGCTGCTTCCGAAGACCTCGAGGGCGATGGCGATGGCGAGCAGCAGGTACGGCATGAGGGGAATCCCTTCCTCTCGTTGAGTCGAGGTGTACGAACGTACATGTACAAGTGTACATCGAGCTTGGCGAGGCGCGGTGGGGCGCGAGGCGATCGCTCGAGGTTGACGCTTGTGTGAAAGGTCAAGCTCGATCTCGGCTGAGCCCGTCCGCGCTCGACGCGCGGATCGAGTCGGCCGCGCGGCCGCAGCGCGGGGCGGTCCGGCGCAGCCAGCTGTTGGCCGCGGAGGTTCTGCCGCAGTCGATCGACACTCGGGTTCGGGCCGGCCGCCTGATCGTGTTCGCGCGCGGCATCTACGTCCTGGCGTCCGCCCCGGACCGTGAGGAAGCCGAGGCGATGGCTGCACTGCTCTGGGCCGGGGACCGGTCGGCGCTCAGCCACCTCGCCGCTGCGCGATTGGATGCTCTCCCGATCCCCGATCGGCTGTTCGCCGAACCGCGATTCCCGATCGACGTGACGGCTCAGGGTCTACGCAGGGCGAGGCGGCGCCGCGTCCGGGTCCATTCGACCAAGCTCGCCTCGGACGAGACCAAGGGCAAGGGGCCGCTGCGCCTGACCCGAGCCCTGCGGACGATCGCTGACCTCTCGCCGTTGATGGGCGCGCGGGAGGTCGAGCAGACCGTCGCCACGTGTCTGAGACGGGGGATGTTCGACCGCGAGGCGATCTCACTCCACGTCGAGCGCCACCCGCGCACCGCCGGCACGGCGGCGATGCGTCCCTTCCCATCGAGTGTCCCGGCGATGACTCGATCTGAGGCCGAGGAGTTGTTACGGGCGCTCCTGTCTGCCGCCGGAGAGCCGCCTCCGCGGATGAACCATCGAGTCGAGGGCAGGGAGGTCGATGCCTTCTGGCCGCGAGAGCGACTCGTGATCGAGGTCCAGAGCAGGCAGTGGCACGGCGGCGAGCACGCGCTCGAAGCCGACGCCGAGAAGGCCGCTCTGCTCGCCGCGCTCGGCTACGTGGTCCTCCCGGTGACCGCCACCCAGCTGATCAAGAGCCCCGCCTCCGTAACGAGCTGCGTGATCCACGCCCTCACGCGCCTTCGCCAGGGCCCGGCCGCGCGCGGTTCAGATCGAGGTTGACCTTTCGCGGAAGCGTCAACCTCGATCGGATCCCTTCGTCGACCCCGGGCGCCCAGGGCGGCAGTCCGGCAGGCGAGCTGAACCCCACCCGCCACCGCTCGCCCCCCGAATCCGCCAAGATCACCCCGATGCGCCTGGGCACCGCGATCACTCCCGACGAGACCGTGCCGGTCCTCGTCACCGACGCCGGGCTGCACCCGCTCGAGGGCCGGCCGAGCCTCCTCGACTGGATCGCCGGGCCGCGCGAGGAGCTCGAGGACGCCGCGATCGCGGCGCAGCGCGCGCCGCACCTGCACGGCGCCCGGCTGACCGCGCCGATCCGGCCGCCGAAGATCGTCGCGATCGGGCTGAACTACCAAGACCACATCCGCGAGCAGGGGGCCGATGCGCCCGAGCGCCCGCTCGTCTTCGCGAAGTTCCCGTCCTGCGTCATCGGCGACGGCGATCCGATCCCGATCGACCCCGAGGTCACCGGGAAGGTCGACTGGGAGGTCGAGCTCGGCGTCGTCGTCGGGAGTCCGATCACGCGGGCGAGCGAGGACGAGGTCATGGACTCGGTCTTCGGCTACACGGTCGCCAACGACGTCACCGCTCGCGACCTCCAGCGCTCGGACCGCCAGTGGACGCGCGCGAAGAGCCTCGACGGCTTCTGCCCGCTCGGACCCGTCGTCGTCACAGCCGACGCGATCTCTCAACCACAGAACCTGAAGCTGCGCACGAAGGTCAACGGCGAGACGATGCAGGACTCGTCGACCTCCGAGATGCTCTTCGGGATCGCGAAGCTCCTCGCCTACTGCTCGCACGGATTCAGCTTCGAGCCCGGCGACCTGCTGCTGACCGGCACGCCCTGGGGCGTCGGCGCGTACATGGATCCGCGTCGCTTCCTCGCGCCGGGGGACGAGGTCGAGGTCGAGGTCGAGGCGATCGGGTCGCTGACGAACCCGGTCGTCGCGGTCGGCGACTAGACGGCCGGTTCCGGGTCGCGGGCCCGCGCCATCGCATCGGCGAGGTGGCGGGTCAGGACGTCGAGCGACTCGTTCTCGAACGGCACGTTCATCGAGACGTGCAGGTAGAGGAACCGGGCGAGCAGCATGAAGCCGATCCGCACCTCCTCGATCGCGAGCGGCGAGGGTTCGTGGCCGAGCCGTCGCGTCTCAGCGAGGAAGGCCTCCGCGGCCATGAACTGAACATCGACGAGCTCCGCCGCGAGCTTTCGCTGGTCCGTCCGGTACTCGATCGAGATCACGGTCAGGCTGCTGTTGCCCTGCCAGCGCTCGACGATCCGGTCGAGCCAGCGGCGGACCTCTGCCGTGTTCGCCGGGTCGATGTTGGCGAGCTCGATCCAGAGATCGGTCAGCGTCGCGAGCTCGTCGACCGCGATCGCGTTGGCGAGCTCGGCGCGCGAGGCGAAGTGGAGGTAGAAGGTCGAGCGGCCGATCCGGGCGCGCTCGGCGACGTCCTCGATCGACATCGCCTCGAATCCGGACTCGGCGATCAGCTCACGCGCCGCGGCGGTGATCCGCTTGCGCGTCTGGCGAGCGCGGGCGCCGGCGTCGGCCTCGGTGGCGGTGCCCCGGGTCATCTCCTGTGCCCCATGCCCTGCGCGCGCGGCTGGACGCAGCCTCCGAGCCAGTCCGTCCCGGGCCCGACCGAGTACCCCCCGACTCCCATGGTCAGGGAACTTTACGCCATGCCTGAAACCGGTTCAGCCAGTCCTGGGTGTGGACCCGGCGCACCCGGCCGGTCCCGCGCGGGCGCCGCACTGGCAAATCGATTCGGCGCCGTCGCGTCCGGCTCGGGACCGCGGCAGCGGTCGCGCCCCCTCGGAAGTTAGACTCGCGTCCACTAACTGAACGGGCGTTGGCAAGGGGGTCACGCCTGTCAGTCAGATGCGAATCGGTCGGCGCCTCGCGCGCCGCCGGTTCGCGACGCCGAGATCAGCTTCTGGAAATCCTGCGTTCCAGATACGCTGGGGGTCATGAGCGAGCGCGTCTGCGTCATCGGTGCCGGGTCCTCAGGCATCGCCGCGTGCCAGGTCTTCGGCGAGCGCGGGATCGAGTACGTGTGCTTCGAGAAGGGCTCCCACATCGGTGGCAACTGGCGCTACCGAAACGACAACGGGCAGTCCGCCGCCTACCGCTCGCTTCACATCAACACCCCCCGCTCGATGATGAGCTACCGGGCCTATCCGATGCCAGAGGACTATCCGGTCTACCCGGACCACTTCCGGATCGCGAGGTACTTCGACGACTTCGCCGATCGCTTCGGCATCCGCGAGCACATCCGCTTCCGCACCGAGGTGACCGATGCGCGTCCGCGCGGCGACGGGACCTGGAGCGTCAGCTGGCGCGACGCCGACGGCGAGGAGGGGACCGAGGAGTTCAGCGCCGTGGTCGTCGCCAACGGGCATCACTGGGACCCGCGCTGGCCCGACCCGGCCTACCCGGGCGCCGATGAGTTCACCGGCGAGCAGATGCACGCCCATGCCTACGACGAGCCGAGCCAGCTCGAGGGCAAGCGGGTGCTGGTCGTCGGGCTCGGCAACTCGGCCTGCGACATCGCGGTCGAGTCCTCGCGCCACGCCGAGCAGACCCTGCTCTCGGTCCGCACGGGCAACTGGGTGCTGCCGAAGTACCTGCTCGGCAAGCCGACCAACGACCTCAACGGGCCGGCCGCCGCGAAGGTGCCGCTGGCGGTCAAGAAGCGCGTCACGACGCGTCTGATCCGGACGGTCGTCGGCGACATGTCCGACTACGGCCTGCCCCAGCCCGAGCACAAGGTCGGTGAGCAGCACCCGACGCTGTCGAGCGACCTGCTCTCACGCCTCGGCCACGGTGAGCTCGAGGTGCGGAAGAACATCGATCGCTTCACCGGCGGCAAGGGCGTTCGGTTCACCGACGGCACGACCGACGAGGTCGACCTCGTCATCTACTGCACGGGCTACAAGATCACCTTCCCGTTCCTCGATCCCGAGATCGAGTCGGCGCCCGACAACGAGATCAACCTCTACCGGCGCGTGGTGTCGGTCGAGAATCCCGGGCTCTACTTCGTCGGGCTGATCCAGCCGCTCGGCGCGACGATGCCGATCGCCGAGGGGCAGTCGAAGTGGATCGCGGACCTGCTCGAGGGCCAGGTCGTGCTGCCGTCGACCGATGAGATGCGAAAGGCGATGCGAGACGCCGCCGCCGCGATGCGAAAGCAGTACACGGCGTCCAAGCGCCACACGATCCAGGTCGACTTCTATCCCTACATGGCCGAGATCGAGCGCGAGCGCCGCGAGCACCGGGTCGGCCAGCCGGCCTGAGCAATCCGTTTCGCAGGGTGTTTCGCGGGTGTGAATCCGTGTCAAACACCTAGTCGACCACTGCCCAGGTGCGGCGAGGATGTCGCCCGAGTCGCGCGCGTGGTCCGTCCCCACGCGCCGACTCGACGGCATCCGGGGGCAGCTTGCGGCGAGGACGTACAGATCAGGTCGATCGGGGGAGACGCTTTCGGGCGTATCTGCTGGGGGCGCTCGCGACCGCCTGGGTCGCGCTGCCGGCCGAGGCGACGACGCGCGGTCCCCAGCCCGGCGACGGCATCGATCTCGGGATCGCCTTCACGACCGAGGGGCTCGGGAGCGCCGAGCTCGCGAGCACGATCGAGACGCTGCGCGTCGGAGTCTCGTGGGGAGCGGTCCAGCGCAGTTGCCGGGCGATCCACCGAGGCCGCTTCGACTGGCGGCGAAGCGACAGGACGATGCGCCGGGCGCTCGCCGCGCAGCGTCCGATCCTGCTCACGCTGGCCGGCGCGCCGCGGTGCGCCGCCGCGATCGAGCGCGGCCACGCGCATCAGCCGAAGCGCCGCTACACGGGAGAGTTCGCGACCTTCGCGGCTCGGGTCGCCGAGCGCTACGGACCCGGAGGCACCCTCACCACCGAGCTCGGCAGCTGCTGCGGGGCCACGCGGCTCGAGGTCTGGAACGAGCCGAACATCCGCAACCACTGGGCGCACCCGAGCCCCGGGAGCTACGCGCGGCTGTTCGGAGCGGTTTCGGAGCGTGTCCGCCGCAGCGCCGTGGGCGAGGGGGTCGAGCTCGTCACCGGCGGCCTCGCCGCGTCGAGCGCGACGAGCTACGCGCGGCGGCTGCTCTCGATCCGCAGCGTCCGCCGGCGCGCCGACGCGATCGGACTGCACACCTACACCCCCAGCCCCGAGCAGTCGCTCGGGCTGATCGCCGCGATCCGCCGCAGGATGAACGCCGCGGGTCGCGGCGCCACGCCGATCGTCGTCTCCGAGCACGCGTGGAGCACCTGCCCGCGACCCGCGCCCGGGCGCTATCGGGGCAAGTGCACGAGCGCCCCGAACCAGGCGACGATGCTGCGCGAGTACGTCGACGGCCTGCGACTCAGGCCGGAGCTCGGGGTCGATTCATTCCTCTGGTACACGCCGCAGGACCTCGGCCGCGAGTCCAACGCGGGCCGCTGCCCGTCATCGCCGAAGTTCTTCTACGGGCTGTTCGACCTCGCCGGGGATCCGAAACCGGCGTGGTGGGTCTGGCAGGGGCTCGTCCGCAAGCTGGGGCCTTCGAGGATGGAGCCGGTCGAGCGCCACCGCCAACGGGGCTGCGGATGAGCGCGGTCAAGCGCCGGTCTCGCGACGCCGAAGGAGGGACATGACCAGCTCAGCTCGGCGGCGCCTGCCGCAAGCGCTCCTCGCCATCGTCGCCTGCGTCCTCGCGACGCTCGGCCTCGGCCTCGCGAGCGCCGTGGGCGGTCCCGCGAGCCCGGTCGTGCCGACCGGCACCACCGGTCCCGGGCCCGATCCCGACCCCGAGCTGACGGCGAGGCCCGGCAAGGGACGCGAGGGTGATCGCGGCACGCGTGTGGTCAGGGTCAAGCTTCGCCTCAGCGCGCCGATGGCCGCCGACGGCGACGTCACCTACAAGCTGGTGCCTGGCAGTGCGAAGCGCGGCAAGGACTTCAAGGGCCGCGGCGGCAAGGTGCGCCTGCGCGCCGGCCAGACGAAGGCGAAGCTGCCGGTGAAGGTCCGCGGTGACCGCCGGCACGAGCGAAAGCGCGAGCGACTGGGCGTCAAGCTCACCAAGTCCTCGGGCGTCACGATCGTCAGGTCGCGCTCGAGCGTCACGATCATCGACGACGACTGAGCCGTGCCGCGGCCGGTCGGCCGCGAGGTAGCCTGCCACGCGTCACGAAGTACCTCGAGCGAGGAGCCACACCCTTGCGCGCGAAAGTCCGCCTCACCCTGCTCAGCCTCCTCGCCCTCGCCGGGCTCGTCGCGTTCTCCGGCGCGCCCGCCAGCGGACAGGGGGGTGAGGCCGACCCGGATCTCGGAATCGTCTTCGAGTCCGACGGCCCGCGGATCGCCGGCTTCGGACCGGTCGTCGACCTCGTCCGCGGCCGTGCCTCGTGGGAGCGCGTTCAGCCGAGCTGCCGGGCGATCAAGCGCGGCACCTACGACTGGGAGCGCACCGACAACGTCATCGGCAACTTTCTCGCGACCGACAAGCCGATTCTCCTGACGCTCCGCGGCGCTCCGCCCTGCGCCGCCGAGAAGGCACACGGCGATTCGTTCCAGCCCAAGCGCGAGTACTGGGACGAGTTCGCCGAGTTCGCCCGCCGGGTGATGGTGCGCTACGGGCCGGGCGGCAGCGTGACGCTCGCGTCCGGCAGCCTCGGCGGCGGCGTCACCGAGCTCGAGGTCTGGAACGAGCCGAACATCCGCGACTCCTGGGCACGACCTGACGCGAAGGTCTATTCGAAGTTCCTCGCCAAGGTGAGCGAAACCGTCCGCGCGACACCGCAGGCGACCGGCGTCGATGTCCTCGTTGGCGGTCTCGCGGCCGTGAAGGCGAAGGAGTTCGTGCGCGACCTCTACAAGGTCCCGGGCGTCGAGGACGACTTCGACGCGCTCGGCCTCCACACCTACTCGCCGACGCCGCGCGAGTCGCTCGCGATCGTCCGCACGACCCGCGCGCAGATGAACCGCGCCGGCGACGGCGACACCCCGATCGCGATCTCCGAGCACGCCTGGAGCACGTGCGCGAAGCCGTCCCCGAACCGCTTCCGCGGCAAGTGCACGACGGTGCCCGCTCAGGCGAAGAAGCTCCAGGGCTACGTCAACGGCCTGCGCGCCGACCCCTCGCTCGGGGTCTCCTCGTTCCTCTGGTACACGCCGCAGGACATCGCCAAGCCCTCGAACGAGCGTCGCTGCCCGACATCGCCGAAGTTCAACTACGGCTTCTTCACCCTCGAGGGCGACCCCAAGCCCTCGTGGGACGTCTGGCAGAGCCTCGTCGGCGCATCAGGTCCAGAGTCGCTCGGACCGGTCGGCAAGCATCGCCAAGGCGGGTGCTGAGCACGTCGGAGGGATGGTGAAGTCCCTCCCCTGGGGTGGCCTCGAAGGCCGCCCGCCGCGCTTGACTCGGCTCCCATGCCGACCGACCTTCGCCGCCGCGCCCTCGGCGCGCTCACGCTCGCTCTCCTCGCCACGCTGATCGGCGCCGGCTGCGGCACCGCGAAGGGCGACGGGACGGGCGGGCGCTCCGCGCAGGCCGGGGAGGACGGGCTCGAGCTCGGGATCGTCCTGCCGAGCGACTTCACCGCGACCGAGCAGCTCGCGCCGGCGCTCGACGTCGCGCGGGTTCGGATCGTCTGGAACCGCGCGCAGCCGAACTGCCGTCTGATCCGTCGTGGCGAGTACCGCTGGGGCGCGCTCGATCGCGACCTCGGCCGGTTCACCGGACGCGGCGTGCCGCTCGTCGTGACGATCCGCGGCACCCCTGACTGCGCGGCCGAGAAGCTCGACGGCGAGGCGCGGGAGCCGAAACCGAAGTACCGCGACGACTTCGCGCGCTTCGCAGCGCGCGCGGCGGTCCGCTACGGGCCCGAGGCCGAGCGCGGAGGCGCTGACGGCTGCTGTGGCATCGAGCAGCTCGAGATCTGGAACGAGCCGAACATCCAGGCGGGCTGGTCGAAGCCGAACGGGCGCGAGTACGGACGCTTCCTCGAGCTCGTCTCGCGCAAGGTCCGCGCCGCGGACACCGGAGGGGAGATCCGAATCGTCAGCGGTGGACTGGCCGCGGCCGAGGCGGTGCGATTCACGCGCGAGATGTTCTCGCTGCGCGGGATCGAAGCGGCGTTCGACGACTACGGCCTCCACACCTACAACCCGACCCCGGAGGCGGCGCTGAAGCTCGTCGCGGGGGTGAGGCGTCAGATCGAGCGCTCGGGTGAGAGCACGCCGATCGCGATCACCGAGCACGGCTGGAGCACGTGCCCACGGCCATCGAAGACGTTCAACCGCGGCAAGTGCACCACGCCGGGTGGGCAGGCGTCGATGCTCGCCGACTACGTCGCGGGCCTGCGCGAGCGCCAGGGGCTCGGCGTCGACAAGTTCCTCTGGTACACGCCGCAGGACGTCGCCCGGAGCTCGAACGCCAAGCGCTGCCCGACCTCGCCGAAGTACTGGTACGGGTTCTTCGACCGCGAGGGAGCGGCGAAGTCCTCGTGGGAGCGCTGGGTCGAGCTGATCGGCGGGGGCGACGCGGCGCCGAGCGAGTTGCCGCCAACGGCGCGAGGGACGTTGCGGAACTGCGACGGCGACAAGCTGTCGGACTGAGCGGACGTAGATCGGTCAGTCCGAGCCGGCCCGGGCTCGCTCGAGCGCGAGGCGCAGGTGCGCCGACAACCCGTCGCGCCAGCCCTCCGGCGGATCGTTGCCGAGGCTCGCGTAGACGAGCATGAACTGCATCAGCAGTGTCGCCGCGATCGCCAGCTCTGCCTCGGCGTCGGCTGCCGGTTCTTGCCCGGCGTCGCGGATGCCGGCGAGGCTGCGGGCGACGATCGTCCTGTGCGAGGCGTCGAGCCACTGCGACTGCTCGTGCGGGTGCACGGCCAACGCTGTTATCTCGAGGAAGCGCTGACAGCGCGCAAAACGCTCCTCGCACTCGAAGATGAAGTCCTCCATCGCCGGCCCGTCGGACGGGTCGATCACCCCCAGGCCGCCGACAAGCTCGATCAACCCCTCGGTCTCGTGGCCGGCGATCTCGCGGTAGAGCTCGGCCTTGCTCTCGAAGTGCAGGTAGAACGTCGTCCGCCCGACCTCGGCGCGGCGCGAGACCTCGTCGACCGTGATCTCCTCGTAGGAGAGCGTCTCGAGGAGATCGCGAGCGGCGGAGACGAGTCGCTCTCGCGTCTCCCTCGCCTGATCTTCTCGGGCCACGGTGCCCCCGGTCATCGGCCGATCCCCCTTCGGTCGAGACGAAGCTAACGGGTCGCGGATACCGGTGACTCCACTTAGCGCCGCGCGCCGCCGGGCGGGAGCACGCCCAAGATGGTCGTCACAGTCCAAACGCGGATGGCTAAAGGTCCCCCGGCGATCTGCCGATTAGATTCGGAGCGGTGATCGGGAGGTCAACGGTTTTCCGGCTACGAGAAGTAGTTCCGATCGAACCTTCTGGCCCGTGGTGCGGTTCGGAAACACTATGGTTGACGGTCCGTTCAGTCATGCGCCTGCGGTACCGGCGCAAGATGCCTGAACACTTGGTATTTGTAGAGCACCGCTTCAACCGATCAGTTGAAGCGATCTCCACCGATCGCCCCAAAAAGTGCCGGAAACGACCGATATTGAGAAGCCCGGGGCCGCGCGTCAGCCTCTCTTTCGAAGGTTCTCAACGCGTTTGACGTCGCCGGCGACACCGCCGGCCGAACGGTCCGCACGGCGCTTTGCTCTGCTGCAGCGGGTCCGCCTTGCGAGCAATACGCGGCCGTACTACATGCGTCGCGTCCTGGCGGGCTCGGACATCGCTGCGGTCGCGAGCTCTTTCATCGCCTGCGCGCTCCTCGAGCGCGTCACGAGCTTCCAGGCGTCGCCCGACAATCCGTGGCTCGTCCTGCCCCTCGCCCTCGTCGCCTGGACGTTTCTCGCGGGGATCACGGCGATGTACCACGTCGACGACCGCCGGATCGACTGTTCGAGCTCAGAGGAGATGTTCCCGGTCGCGCAGCTGGTCGCGCTGTGGATCTGGATCGTGCTTGGCGCAGACGCGCTCTTGACCCCGAACGGTGCCCCAACCGTAACGGCTGCGATAACCCTCGGACTGGTGGCGGCCCCGATGATCCTTCTGTTCCGCGCCGCCTCACGGCGCTGGGCATACCGCCGCAGCTGGTACCGCCAGTCGGCTCTGATCGTGGGAACGCACGTCGACTGCGAGCGCGTGCGACGAACTCTCGCTAGGCACCCGGAGTACGCGGTGGCGATCGCTGGCGAGCTTCATCCGACTGCGAGCAGCGACCCCGACTCGAGCGTCCCGAGCCTCATCGACTTCATGGCCGATCACGAGGTCGACCGCGTGATCTTCGCGAGTAACTACGAAGGCCTTGACGAGCGCACCGGTGCTCTCCGCTTCTTGGCCGAACGCGGCGTCAAAGTCGACCTGGTCCCGGGCGACTCCGATGCGTTCCGTCACGATGCCGAACTTCACCACATTGAGGGACTGCCGCTACTGACCCTCCCGAACACGAACCGGGCGCGTTCGGCCGAAGCGATCAAGCGATTCGTCGACCTCGGGGCTGCATCCGTCGGCCTCGTGCTGCTGAGTCCCGTATTCCTCGTCTCGGCCGCCGCGATCAAGCTTGGCAGTCGAGGACCCGTCCTCTTCCGCCAGACCCGTGTGGGAAAGGGGGGCGAGCCCTTCGAGGTCCTCAAATTCCGGACCATGGTCGCTGACGCCGAAGAGCGTAAGGCCGGGCTCGATCAGATGAACACGCGCACCGACGGAATGTTCAAGATCTCAGACGACCCGCGGATCACCGGCGCCGGCAATTCCCTTCGCAAGTACTCGCTCGACGAGCTACCGCAGCTCATCAACGTGTTGCGAGGCGAGATGAGTCTCGTTGGACCGCGACCGCTCATCCCGGAGGAGAGCGTCCTGGTGAGCGCTCATTTCCGTGCCCGGTTTGATGTCCGTCCGGGGATCACCGGTCCGTGGCAGGTTCTCGGCCGCAGCGATATTCCCTTCGATGACATGGTGAAGCTCGACTACACCTATGTCATCAATTGGACCCTCGTCGAGGACCTGAAGCTGATGGCGCGAACGGTCGGCGCCATGGGCGGCGGCCGCGGCGCTTACTGACGCTCGAAGTCAGATGCGTCTCAAGGGCCTGATCCTCTCCGGCGGCGCCGGCACGCGCCTGCGCCCGATCACCCACACCTCCGCGAAGCAGCTCGTCCCGGTGGCCAACAAGCCCGTGCTCTTCTACGGGATCGAGGCGCTGGTCGACGCGGGCGTCACCGAGATCGCGATCGTGATCGCGCCGCAGACCGGCGAGGAGATCCGCGAGGCGGTCGGTGACGGCTCCGAGTTCGGCGCCCGGATCACCTGGATCGTCCAGGACGCCCCGCGCGGGCTCGCCCACGCGGTGCTCTGCGCGGAGGAGTTCGCGGGCTCAGATCCGATCTGCATGTACCTGGGCGACAACCTGCTTCGCGACGGGATCAGAGAGCTCGCCGACTCCTTCCGCGGCTCGGAGCCCGACGCCTCGATCCTGCTCACCCGCGTCCCCGACCCCGAGCACTACGGCGTCGCCGAGCTCGACGAGACCGGCGAGCGCGTCGTCTCACTCGTCGAAAAGCCCGCCGACCCGCCGTCTGACATGGCGCTCGTCGGCGTCTATCTGTTCGGCCCGGCGATCTTCGAGGCCGCCAAGGCCATCGAGCCCTCCGGGCGCGGCGAGCTCGAGATCACAGACGCGATCCAGCGCCTGATCGACTCCGGCCGCCGCGTCGAGTCCCACACCGTCTCTGGCTGGTGGAAGGACACGGGCCAGCTCGGCGACATGCTCGAGGCAAACCGCCTCGTCCTCTCTGACATCGAGCGCTCCACCGAGGGCGCCGAGCTCATCGACTCCAAGCTCGAGGGCCCGGTCCGCATCGATCCGGGCGCTCGCGTCGAGCGCTCGCTTATCAGAGGCCCCGCGGTGATCGGATCGGGCGCTCGGATCATCGACGCCTACGTCGGCCCCTACACCTCGATCGCGAGCGACTGCGTCGTCTCAGCGGCCGAGGTCGAGCACTCGATCCTGCTCGCCGGCTCGCGGATCGAGGACGTCTCGACCCGCGTCGAGGCCAGCCTGCTCGGCCGCGACGCCCGCCTGGCGCAGTCCGAGCGGCGGCCGCGGACGATCCGCACGATCCTCGGCGATCGCTCTGAGGTCGAGGTCTCGTGACCCTCCTCGTCACAGGCGGCGCCGGGTTCATCGGCTCGGCGTTCGTTCGCGAGCGTCTCCTTTCGCACCCCGACGAGGAGATCCGCGTCCTCGACAAGCTGACCTACGCCGGGCGGCCCGAGAACCTGCCGCTCGAAGACGAGCGCCTCTCGCTCGTCGAGGCCGACATCGCCGACCCCGCAGCCGTGCGCCAGGCGATCGAGGGCTGCCGCGCGCTCGTCAACTTCGCCGCCGAATCCCACGTCGACCGCTCGATCGAGGCACCGGGCGAGTTCATCCAGACCGACGTCTACGGCACCTACGTCCTCTGCGAGGCCGCACGCGACCGGGGCATCCGCCACCTGCAGATCTCGACCGACGAGGTCTATGGCTCGATCGAGGAGGGCTCGTTCACCGAGTCCTCGCCGCTCGATCCCTCCTCGCCCTACTCGGCCTCGAAGGCCGGCGGCGATCTCATCGTCTCGGCCTTCCACCACACCTACGGCCTCGACGCGCTGATCTGCCGCGCCTCGAACAACTACGGCCCCAGACAGCACCCCGAGAAGCTGATCCCATTGGTGGTCTTGAACGCGATGGCCGGCGACTCGCTCCCGGTCTACGGCGACGGCATGCAGGTCCGAAACTGGCTCTTCGTTACCGATTTCGCCAAGGCGATCTCGCTCGCGCTCGAGTCCGGTGAGGCGGGCCGCGTCTATAACGCCGGCGGCCCCGACGAGATGGCCAACATCGATGTCGTCCGGCGCGTCATCGAGCTCGCGGGCGGCGACGAGTCGCTGATCGACTACGTCCGCGACCGCCCCGGCCACGACCGCCGCTACTCGCTCGGCTCCGAGCGCATCCAGGCCGAGCTCGGCTGGCGCGCCGAGGTCGGCTTCGACGAGGGCATCCGCCGCACCTTCGATTGGTACGAGGCCAACGAGAGCTGGTGGGGCCCGATCCGCTCGGGCGAATACCGCGAGTACTACGAACGGCATTACGGGCGGGCGCTGGGCGGGTGATGGTCTCGGTAGGGATCATCGGCCTCGGCTACGTCGGCCTGCCGCTCGCCGTCGAGTTCGCCGAGGCGGGCGTCGAGGTGACTGGCGTCGACGTCTCGGCCGAGCGGGTCGAGCGACTCGCGCGCTCCGAGTCCGACATCGAGGACATCCCCTCCGAGCGCCTGGCCGGGTCGGCCGAGCGCCTGGAGTTCTCGACCGACTACGCCGCGCTGTCGGAGGCCGACGCGGTCCTGATCTGCGTGCCGACCCCGCTGACGCTCGGCCGCGAGCCCGACCTCTCCTACGTGACCGACGCGACCGAGCGGCTGGCCGAGGTGCTCGCCCCGGGCGCGCTCGTCGTGCTCGAGTCGACGACCTACCCCGGCACGACCCGCGAGCGCCTCGCGCCGATCCTCGAGGCGGCCGGTCACACGCTCGACTCCGGCCTCGGGCTCGCCTTCTCGCCCGAGCGGATCGACCCCGGCCGCTCCGACCACACGCTTCGCACGACGCCGAAGGTCGTCGGTGGGATGACGCCGCGGTGCACCGAGCGCGCCGCCGAGATCTACCGCCTCGTCTGCGACGAGGTCGTGTCGGTCTCCTCGCCCGAGGTCGCCGAGATGACGAAGCTGCTCGAGAACATCTACCGCGCGGTCAACATCGCGCTCGTCAACGAGCTGGCGCAGCTGACCGACCGGATGGGGATCTCGATCTGGGAGGTCGTCGAGGCCGCGGCGACCAAGCCGTTCGGCTTCCAGCGCTTCGACCCGGGACCGGGCATGGGCGGCCATTGCCTGCCGGTCGACCCCTTCTACCTCTCCTACCTCGCGCGCCGGCTCGACTCCTACACCGAGTTCGTCGAGCTGGCCGGGAAGTTGAACCAAGCGCAGCCTTACTGGTGCGTGGGTCTAATCCGGAATGCCCTTAACGAGGCCGGGAAACCAGTTCGAGGAGCGGACGTCCGAATCATCGGCGTCGCCTACAAGGGCGGGGTCGGCGACCTGCGCGAGTCGCCGGCACTCAAGATCATCGAGGAGCTAAAGGCGCTCGGCGCCGACGTCTCCTACTCGGACCCGCACGTCCCCGAGCTCGACCGCTTCGGCCTCAGCTCGAGCTCGCTCACCGCGGGCATCGCCGACTGCGACCTCGCGGTGATCGTCACCGCGCATCCCGGGATCGACTGGGCGAAGGTCGCCGACGTAGCCCCTTTGCTGCTCGACCTGCGCGGCGTGACGAGAGACGTCGGGACCCAGAACATTAGGCGCCTCGGCGAAGGCCTCTAACGGTCGGACGCGGGAGCGTAGTCGTAGGTCGCCGACGAGGTTTTAGTTCGATTGACGACGACGCCGAGCGCTTGCGCGGACAGCTCACCTAGCTGGAAACTAAGGTGGCCAGCATCCTCGCGGGTGGTCTTGCCCGCTTGTGCCACGACCAAAACTCCGTCCGCGAGCCGGGTTACTGGGATCGCGTCTGCAATCACCGGCAGCGGAGGAGTATCGATTAGCACCAGGTCGTAGTCGGCTCGGAGCCGTTCAAGCAATCGGCGCATTCCATCGCTGCCTAGAAGCTCAGCGGGATTGGGCGGAACTCCACCTGAAGGTATTACGTCGAGCCGACCGTCCACGCTTGCGGACTCCTCCATAGCGATCGACTTGATGGTTCGCGGGAGCGCGGACTGCTCAGTGAGAACATCGGAGAGACCCGGTAGAGGCTCAAGGTCGTACCGCTCGGCCACTACGGGGCGATGGAAGTCTGCTTCGACGAATATGGCGTGCAAGCCCGCCTCGGCGGCGGACCGCGCAAGGTTCCAAGTCACGGTCGACTTGCCGTCGCCCGGAGCAGCCGAGGTGACTAGCACCGTCTTGATCTCGCGATCGACATTGAAGTACCTGAGCCTCGTCCGGATGAGGCGGAACGCTTCAGAGTCGGCGTAGTCGAGGTGGTCCTGTGGGTTCGCCTGCGCCAAATACTTGCTGGACCCGACTATCCCAAGAAGCGGAAGATTCAGCCCGCTCGCGATCTCCTCCGGATCGCGAAGCCTCCTGTCCAAACGGTCCACGAGCAGCGTCAGCAGTACTCCAGCTACGAGTCCGAAAACGCCGCCCAGAAGCAAATTTTGCTTGACGTTCGGGGTCGCGGGCGAGTCCGGCAGATCAGCTTCCTGGACTATCTCGGAGTTGCCCGTCTGCAACGCTTCGAGCGTGGAGAGCTGACCGATCTGCTCTTGAAGCGCCTGCCCTTCTTCACTCTCTTGATCTTCGACGCTGAGTGAATCGAAGTCGTTCTCGACCAGACGCCGGGCGTCTGCCACCTGGGCTCGGTCCGCAGCTCTTCGAAACCGGACGTAGTTGCTGACGAAAGCATTCGCTAGCTCCTGCGCTTCCGCCGGGCTTCCACGTGTAGCGACCACAGTGACAAGGTCGGATTGGCCTTCGCTATTGATATCGATGCTCGTCCCAACCTCCGATCCGGACAGGGAGCCGAGGTCGGCCGCAGTCCGATCGGCAACGACGTCCAACGAGACAAGTTCGACGTTGGTGGCGGCGTCGCGGGAAGGGTCCCGCGCCTGCACCACAGAGCTCCCGAAAAGTTGCTGGTCGAAGCCCGCATCCCGGAAGAGAAGCGAAGCTTCGCTCGAGTAGAGCGGCGCCTGCAACGCTGAGATCAATCCCGCTGCGCAGAGCCCCCCGATTATCGCGGCGACTACGACATACCACCGGCGGCGCAGGGCACGGAGGAACCAGGGCGTCGCGGAAGAGGCGCGTTCCAAGCGAACGATCCTAACGAACCCGGCAACAACCGCGCGGCACGTGAGCGCATGTTCATATGCTCCGTGTATGGCCCGAGAAGTGCCACCGACTGTCGATGCCGCCCTGATCACCTGGAATAGCCACCGCGTTGTAACGGGGCCCCTCGCTGGTCTCTTGTCAGACAGTTTGCGTACGAACCTGATCTTGGTTGATAACAATTCATCCGACAAATCAGTATCTCTGGTGGAGAACAGCTGGTCGGGTTCATTGACAAAAATTGAGAACGCGACGAACGTAGGATTCAGCCGGGCGCTCGCCCAGGCGTTCGCCGCTGGTTCGGGTGAATACTTCTTGATGATCAATCCAGACATCACGCTGAAACCCGACGTCATCGAGCACCTGGTCAGAGCGCTTGAGCAGAATCCGCAGTTCAATGCCGCCGGCCCTCGCATCACCCGGCCTGACAGTTCCGAGGAGTACGCTGCTGCCCGGCGGCTGCCAGGTATCGGTTCCGAGCTGGCTCGAGCTCTGATGCTGCATCGGCGCCTCCAGGGGACCCGTCTCGACCCATACAGCTTTCCTAGCTCTACTTACGCGCGCTCGCGGCCGGTGCCGTGCCTTTCCGGATCTCTGATGTTGATTCGACGATGCGCGCTTGAGAACGCCGGGGGCGTCGACACGCGCCTCTTCATGTACTTCGAGGACCTGGACCTGTGCAAGAAGCTTGGAGGGGAGGACGGACGCCTTCTGTACTGCGCAGAGGTTCGCGCAGAACATGTGTACGCCGGTAGCAGCGAACGGACCCCGGAAATCGATGCCTGGCTACAGGTTCAGAGCGAGGCCGCGCTCGGCCTCTACTTCGAGACGTATGCGTCGGCCGGCTCGCGAGTGGTCCAGCGGCTCATAGCGATCTTCGGTGCCCTACTTCGACTTCTCGGTGCCCGAGTCAGTTCACGACTTTCGCGTGAAGGTGTGCGCGCTCGGTTGCGGTGGCTACTCCTCAGGCGCGAGACCCCCATGCCGGATGGGCTAAGAGGGTGACCACCGAGGGCTACTCAGTACCTCGCTTCGAAAGTCTTCCAGTCATAACAAGCTCGGAGTATCGGCGAGTCGCGCGCGCCGTCCACCATTGCCATAATGGAGCGGCGATTCGACTAAACACTAGAACCCACCACGGGGCGCCTAGCCGGGAAGCTCCTACTACCAAACCGAGGCTCGCGCCAAGTTCGAGCGAAGGGCTTGCGTACGCCTGCGTCGGAATTGAGTCTGAGGTCAGGCCCGACTGATGAAAGCATCCCCGAAGGGACCGCTCAGTGAAAATGACGCGGTGGCGAGGGGGGTCCAGATGAACCCAGTTAGGTCCGAACACGCGAGCTCCGTATGACTCACCGTTAGGCGTCGCGCACCATATCGACCCGCCCTCGGACAGAACGGCGACGCAGTCCACCAAAAGCTGACATGGATCGTCGACGTGTTCGATGACGTGGTTGAGGGTGATCAGGTCGTATCTCCTCCCTTGAGTCGACAAGTCCCTCAGTTCTGACGCCGACACGCGTCGACCGGCCTTCTGCGCCCTCTCAACTGCCGTCTGATCTACTTCTATCCCCTCGGCGTCCCACCCAAGTCGATTCAGAGTGTCGACGAACGTACCGTCACCGGCACCGACATCAAGAATGGTCTGCGACCCCGCTCCCTTCTCGAGTCCCCTCAAGCCGCGAACGAGACTGGCGCGGCGACTGGGAAGTAGTCGGAGAAGGAGCGCTATGATGCGGTTAGTCACGCCGCCGGACCCGAGTAGCCCATGCAGGGCAGCCATGCGCGCAGTTTCACGGACTCGCGCAAGCGTTCTTGTTTTGGCGCCGTCGTGGTGCGTGTAGTACTGACCATACGCGCTACGCAATTCGTGTTTACTCAGGGCGGACGCTGTCAGTGATCCGCATGCTCCGCACCGGAAAATGTCGAAGTCACCTTCGATCGCCGCGAAGTTGCGGTCTCGAAGTCCGCTGTAGAGCGGCAAGATCGAGGCCCTCGCTCCGCAGATACGACAATCCGCCAGTCTCGGGTCATTCATATAGTCAGGATCTTAGTGAGTTAATGATTGACACGACCGCGCTCCGAAAGGTCGACGACCAAAGCATGACGAGAGGCAAGTACGTAGCCGCGAACACGGTCGCGATTAGAAGCATCCCGGCCGAAGACCTTTGCGCGCCGATGAGGGACGCAATCAGCACGAAAGTGGCGACAAGAACGGCTCCAGCTACTATCGGAGCAGAAAGTGCTCGAAGAATAGGTCCTCGGAGCTTAGGCCTCTGTCTGATGCGCAGGGTGATGCAACCTACGACTCCGATTCCGGCCGCGACACTAAATGCAACGGCGAGATCGTACAGGCTTAGGGGGTTGAGGAGCACCAGAAGGGCAAGCATTGCGACCGCTTCAACTCCGTGAACTTTAAGGACACTTCTAGAGTCGCCGCTGGCCTTCCAGGCCTCGGTAAAGCCGTTGGATACGATCCTCCCTCCGCAAAACACCGCAAGTAGGGCCGCCACAGCCCCCGCAGGTTCCCAGATATCGCCGAAGGCGACGACCGCGAGCGATGGTCCTGCGATAACGAGCGTGCCGGCTAGCACGACCGCAGCCACGGCAACAACCTCAAGCGAACGGACCCACGCGCGGAGTGCGCGCTCCGGGTCTGCGGCTAGGCTGCTCAGTGCAGGAAATAGGACGTATCCGCCGGCTGAAACCATCAACTGCAGCGGGACGGTCGCCAAGCGCTCGCCGTAGCGAAACTGACCAACAGCGCCAACTTGTCCGCCTCGTCCGAGCAAAGCCACCGCAGCTTGATCGGTGACGCGAGTGACGATCGCGGCGGCAAAGATCATTCCCGAGTAGCCGACCAGGTCTCGCCAGACCTTGTACGAAGACTCTTTCAGTCTTGGGACCCATCCGGCGAATCCCCAGGACAACAAAACCTCTGACAGGGCCCACGCGTAGTAAGCCCAAATGAGGCTGTCGAGTCCGCCGCCGGTCTGAAGACCGACGACCGTAACTATCGCAAACGCGACGCTCCCGATGGGTTCAACTACAAGGCGGCGTAGGAAGGAGAGTCGTCTCTGGAGTAGGCCGCTCGGAACGATTGCTAACGCCCGGATGAAGATGACCCCAGACATCGCCTGTGCCGTGCTTCCCGCTTCGGCGCTGTCGAAGAAGGTGGTGACTGCCGGAGCGAGCGCGAGCGACGCGGCTGATAGAAGAGCTCCGGCGCCGGCCGTCGCCACGAATGCAGTCGATGCGACCTTGCCAATCGGATGCCGCTTCTCGCTGACGACCGCCGCGAGCATCCCGGATTCCGTCACCAGAACCCCGACCTCCACTGCGAGTACTCCCACTGCGAACGCACCGAATTGCTCCGGCGATAGCTCACGAGCTATCAGCGCATACACACCGAAGAAGATGACTCTCGACAGGCCGTAGCCGACGAACGCTAAAGCGCTTCCGCGGACGACCTTCCCCGTTAGGCTCATCGGCTTCTGATGCTCTCAGCACCGCGCGCGCAAAGACCCCGAGGATATTGGTGGGGCGCCCCGATCGGGATACTCGCGGGAGGCGCGGTGGGTGGCGCGGCGGTGCTCGCGCCGGTAGCAGCAGCCATTCTCGTTCTAGCGCTCGTCAGTGGCGTCATCATCGCGAGGTCGTCGACGGACCTTCTAGCGAGCGCTGTGGTCGCGGCCTTGCCTTGGACCGTGGCGTACGATTCCGTACTTCCCCCTCAGGTGGGTACCGTAGCCGCTCTCGCCTTTCTTGGTCTGGGCATGTTGACATTTGAGCGGCGCCGCAGGGTGAGTCTGGCGTTGGTGGCGGCTGCGATGGTGTTCTCTGTTGCTGCCGCGTATCACTTCGCAGGTTTTGACGCGACAGACGATGTAGTGCAGCTCACGAAGTATCTCGGGTTCGTGGTCGCCATCTATCTCGTTACGGCGACCGACGTGGCGCGGCGCATTGCCCCCTATAGGAGAGCGATCCTCGTTTCGGGCGCGCTAGCCGTTCTCTCGGCTGTTGGTCTGTCACTTACCGGCACAGTCGTAGGAGTCGACTACTACGGCCTCGGAGAAGCTACAGGCTTTGCGACGTCACCCCATCAGCTGGCGCTCGTCGGGCTGCTGGTAGGGGGCGCCCTAGCATCTCGGTCCATCGACTGGCTCCAACGCTCTGGCGGCTTGCTGGTGGCGATTGTCGCTGCGGTCGCTACGGGGGTTCGGCAGGCTTTGGTAGCTGCTGGCGCGATGGTCGTCGCTTTGGTGTGGCGGGAGCGCGGGATACAAGTGCTAGGCCTAATCGCTGCGATCACCATGCTGGTTTTAGTCTCGGGAACGGCGTCGGCCCTGGAAACACGGCTCACGACGGCGACCAGCCAAGATGCCCTCGACGCGGGCGGTGCGAATGTTGCAGGCGTCCAGGGCCTCGTCGAGTCTCGGTCTACAATCTGGCTTGCCGCGTTGGACGGTTGGCGCGACTCGGACGGGCCGACGGTTTGGATCGGGGCCGGCGCAAACAGCGTCCAGGAGTTTGAGCTGGAGCGACTTGGTGTACCGTTTGTCGCCCACAGTGACGCTATTGAAGTAATAGTGCAGCTGGGTGTGCTCGCGTCGCTGGCGTGGGCAATACTTTGGGCTATCCTGTTCCGGTCCGGAGCGGATCCAGTTGTTCTGATTCCGCTCTTAGTGTTCGCAGTCTTGAACGGCGTTATCGGCTACTTCGCTCCTCTCGTATTCGGTTTAGCCATAGCAGCGCACGACCGACCGGCACGACTCAGGACGTAAGGATGTATCGCTGCGAAGCCTGCAAGAGTCCGCGGAGTCTGACGGCCGCTGGGATGTGCGCGGTCTGCAACGCTAAGCCGCGCGATGGAACAAGCGTCATCGATCTTGTGCCCCAGACCTCGACCGACCTAATCCGCGAGCGAGCTCACTACGATGAGTATTACCGTGCATCGCCACTCAGACCCGCTAACAACGAGTGTGACGATCTAGAAGCCTTATGGGCGTCCGCGTATTACCCATTTAATACCAAGGTGTGGAGTCGTGTGGCGGAGGCGCAGCCAGAACGAATACTTCTTCTGGGGAACGGGGGCTCTCCGAAGGAATTGATGTTTCTGCGCTTGGAGCCGCAAACACTCGTGTACTCCGATCTATCGCCTCACGGGTTGACAAGTGTCCAGGACGCGTATCCGTCCCTATCGAGGGATGCGAGAATCTTTTGGGCCGCCGTAGATGCGCAGCAACTGCCGTTCGGGCGCGAATCCTTCGATCTGGTCTATGGCTATGCATTCGTGCACCATCTCCCCTCCCTGGCCGGTTTCCTCCGAGAGGTCGATCGGGTTCTTACGCCGGAAGGGCGAGCGGTGTTTTTTGATGACGCCTTCGCGCGCGACTGGCAGCGCTTCAAGCTCGGCGTCGGCAGACCGCTAATGCGCTACTTCCACCGTCAGGAACCGGTATCGCCCGAAGACTTGCGAGCGACGGAAGCTGGCGGCTTCTCGGCGGCCGATCTGGAACCGCTAGCCAAGAGGCTGGGCCGACCCCTTGCGTTTGAGACAGACGGATGTCTGCACTACTTGTTCACGCGCGCATCCGAGCGGCTGCCGCCCCGGTTTGCCTGGCGTTGGTTGGCGCGGCGGGATGGGTTTCTCGCGGGCCTGATCCGGCTCGATCGCTGGCTCGCCAAGCGGAGCACCATATTTGCGAGGAACCAGATCAGAGCGATCTGGGGTCTCGGGCCCCGACGAGTCGGAAACTAGGGCGTTGCCGGAGCGTCTCGGTTGGATGACTTCGCGTTTGCGGGCCATGTCGGCGCGTGAGGTGGCGTGGCGTGCCGTCCGACTCACGTGGTTACCGATCCTCCGGGCTCGCATCGGTGCTGCTCCGTTTGATAGCGAAGTCTCATACCAACGGTGGGCATCTGAGATCGGACGCGTAACTGGCTCGTACCAAGGCGACTCCGATACCGATTCGCGGGCGCAAACGTGGCAAGTTCGGAATGGCTACCGAACACTTTGGGGGCGCACAGTCCACGAGAGCGAGACGCAGCGCCTAGCCCGTCGGCACCGGATCGAGCTAGAGCGTCTGTATCACCTTCCGCAACTAGCCAGAGAGGCAGGTCTGGATCGCGCTTCGGTGGTCGCCCAGGTCCGCAGAGACGTCGGCGAAGTCCTAACGGTGCACAGGGGAGTCGGTGAGTCGGGCTTCGAGTCCGCGATGAGACTCATCGCAATAGCTTGGGCTACGCCGGATCTGCGTAGGCTGGGCGTCCCGACCAGCGAGATCAGTTCATGGTTGATGACGCTCGCGACGCAGATCTACTTGGGGCCGTCGCGCTTCTCATCGGCGAACAATCATCGTCTGGGTGAACTCACTGCCCTCCTCATAGCTCGGACGCTATGCGTGCGCACGCAAGAAGTCGCATCACTGCGGGACGAGCTATATGTCACGTTCGAATCCCTCTTTAACTCTGACGGGTCCGGTACCGAGGAAAGCCCTGCCTACGCGGCTTTTGCCATCGATCTGATGGCTTTGGGAGGTATGGCACTTACTTGCTTGACCGGCCAATCCCCGGCTCAGCCCCCGAACTGGGCGGTTGCCTTGAAGTGGACCGCTGATCTCTGGGCTCACGATAGACCCCTTAACGTCGGCGACGACTCCGACGATCGAGTTCTGCGAGTTGTCTACTTCGACGATGTCAGGCGTCCCGGGACCGCGGCGCTCGTGCCTCGAGGCTGGACGCTTCCCAGCGGTGAGGCGGCATCTTCACCGCCGATTCGGACGTACCCAGTAGGGCGTCACGGCTTAATGAGGCGAGACTTCGACGGTGCGGAGGTCAAGGCGGTGCTCCTAGCAGGACAACTTGGACATGGAGACTTGGCAGCGCACGGACACGCCGATCAGCTGAGCGCAGTTCTGGCCGTCGGAGGACGAGAATTTCTAACTGACTCCGGAACTGGGACATACGAGAACTCTCCTTCTCGCCGCGCCCTGCGAGAGTCGGCTGCACACAACGTGATCATGGTGGGGCGTGCTAGTCAAGCGCGGTCGGCTGGGCCGCACCTGTGGCGGCGGACTTACGGCCCCGGGGAGATCGACGTCGTCGATAGCGGCAACGGTGCTATTGGGCAGGTGCTGATAGCTCAGCGCCGAATCGCCGAGGCTCCTAAGAACCATGGATACCACCGGCGGACTTTGCTGTACCTAGAACCCGCGAACAGCTTTGTCATTCTTGACGATGTCCGCGTAGCTAACTCGGCACAAGTCGAGCTGGTCTGGCATGTCCAGACGGATGGCTGGGACGACCTTCCGTTCTCGCCGCGCTTGCTCATCAACACGGTCGAACCAGCCGCGAGTCGGTCGACGAACGCCCCCATCTCGCCGCGGTTCGATTCCTTCCGTTGCGTCGAACGGCGAGCGACGGAGGTGTTCGGACGCCGCGCTCGCTTCGCGACCGTCGTAGATCTCTATGGAAGAATCGCCGACGTCACCGTGACAGCGCACGATCTCAAGATCGTGGTCGCGGCTGGAGAAACAGTGCGAGTCGAGCTGCCGAGGAGGGCCATCCTATAAATGTGCGGTTTCGTAGGAGCCGTAGGTCCTGGAGTCGGCGCTCGACTCGGAGCCAATCTGGAGGACGCCGCAGCCACGCTACGGCACCGCGGGCCGGACGATGGCGGTTGCTATCGCTCCTCGGACCTGCTTTTGGGCCACCGGCGCCTTGCGATAATCGACCCCGCTGCGGGCCAGCAGCCGATGATCGATGCTAGCGGTCGTTACGTCGTAGCGTTCAACGGCGAGATCTGGAACTTTCGCCATCTACGCGGCGAGCTGCAGACGCTGGGGTTCGAGTTTCGCACGCGGAGCGATACGGAGGTCGTCCTCCACGGGTTCGCAGCGTGGGGTTCGGAGCTGCCGAAACGACTGGATGGGCAGTTCGCCCTAGCTGCATGCGACACGCGGGACGCGACTTATCTTTTCGCGCGCGACCAGGCCGGCGAGAAGCCCCTTTTCGTCCGCTACGGGGGGTCGGAGCTCGTCTTCGGCTCGTCGGCCAAGGCAGTACTTGAGCTTGCCGGTTCTCAGCCTCGCCTAGACCTCTCGGCAGTTGCTGAGTACCTGCGTAGACGGTACGTCAACGGCCGTTCCCTGCTTGAGGGTGTCGCCGAGGTGGAGCCGGGGTGCCAGCTCGTGATCCGAAATCAAGTGAGCGAGAGGTCGGTGTTCTCCGCATGGCCCACGATTGATCGCGCCGCGTCGCCGTCGCTCTCAAAGCTTGATGCCTTGCTTCGCTCTGCTGTAGAGAAGAGAACGATGTCAGATGCGGGGCTCGGAGTGTTTCTCAGCGGAGGAATTGATTCGGCCATCGTTCTGAGCTACCTGGAGGAAACGCTTGGACCCGGGGTCCCGACCTTTACGGTCGGGTTCGAGGACACTATGTTCGACGAACGAGGGCCGGCTCGTCGCGTTGCGGACCGATACAAGACTGAGCATCACGAGGTCGTCGTCGATCGATCGGCCTTCGTGGAGGCCCTCTTTGAACTCGCACCAAAGCGGGACGAACCGGTAGCTGAGCCATCGGAGTGCGCCCTCTTCCAGCTGGCGCGGGCCGCGCGTCAGGTCACAAGCGTGGTGCTCGGGGGCGACGGCGGAGATGAGCTATTCGGCGGTTACCCCAAGTACCGCGCCGAGCTCGCGCTTCGACGCGCCCCATGGCTGGCGACTGCGGGACGCGCAGCCGGACCGGTGCTCGGCCGGGTTCGTTCGCATCGTCGACTTGGCCGAGCGGTGGGAACGCTCGCGATTCGTGAACCGATGAGTCGCTGGGAAGCCTGGTTCCGAACCTTTGCGTGGAATGAGATAGAGGCTTTGTGCGGTCGCGAGGCCACAGCTACTGCTGCGGAGCGCATTCGCTCCGAGTATTCAGCAGTCTGCGACGACGCACGCTTTAGCTCCAGGGCGCATCAGCAGCAGCTCCTTGATCTTCGAACGTACTTACCGTCCAATATGCTCAGGCGCACGGATCGGGTCCTCATGGCGGCGTCCGTGGAAGGTCGGACGCCGCTTGTCGACGCCGATCTTGGGCGCGCAGTCGCTCGCTCCCACGCCGATGCCAGGTTCTCGCTCTTCAGCTCTAAGAGGCAGCTACGCGAGATCGCGAGCCTTCGATTGCCGAGAGAGGTCCTTCGACAACCCAAGAAGGGGTTCGGCCTCCCGCTCGACGAGTACGTTCGGAATGACCCAGAGAGGCGCATTGTCTCCGTGGGAATGAATGGAGCTGCCGTGGAGCGCGGGATCCTAGAATCAGATGCTTTGACTCGCCTGAGTCAGAGCCAGAATGACAGTGATTACTCACTGAAGGCGTTCACCCTCGCCTGTTTCGAGCTCTGGTGCAGGGCTACGCTTTGAAGCGGACGGTCCTGCATTCTGAAGGCGCGACGCCCCGGGAGAAGTTGGTAGGTCTGGTGTCGCCGCTACCACCTGAAATTGGTGGAGTCGCCAGTGTCGCTGATGCACTGTTGAGGGCGGGACCGAGAAACGGAATGTCTTATGTGCCGTTCTCGGTCCCGCCCACCTCACGGGATCGTATTGGCGGTGGTCTCCCTACCTTGCGTGGCGCCGCTCGACAGGGACTGCGCTTAGCCGCGTTCCTTCGTTGGCTCAGTAACCGAGGGCCGAACTTGATCCATCTCATGCTCTCGTCGACACGGCCGGGGCTCCTGCGGGATGGGCTAATGGCGGCGATGGTCAGATTGAGCGGTAGATCGTGTATCTGTCACATTCATGTCGTTCGAGAGTCGGGGCTCCGTCCTTGGGTGTACCGTCTCTTGCAAGCGGCGGGGTGCCATTTCGTTGCGATTACCACGGTTGGACAGAACACACTCGCTAGCCGAGGTGTTGACGCTCGCCTGATCCGTAATCCGTGCAAAGATGCGTTTCTCGACCTGAAGTCGCGCCTTCCCAACTCCGACGTTCAGGCCGAGCGAATCTTGTTCGTCGGTGCTTTTGGTCCGAGTAAAGGGTGTCTAGAGATTGTGGACGCGCTAGCCGGTCCCCACCTGCGACGATCATCCAGCGTACTTCGCATCATCGGCCCCCCCGAGTCTTCGAGGGCTGCAAACACGATTGAGCGGCAGGCTCTGCGGAATGGTGTGAGGGATCGCGTTGAATTCGTGCCAGCCATCACGGATCCGACTCAGCTACGGACGGAGTACATGGGCGCGACCGTGTTCTGTCTACCGTCACATCATGAAGCGTCGCCCATTACGGTTCTCGAGGCAATGATGATGGAGTTGCCGGTCGTTGCCACGCCCGTGGGAGGCATACCCGAGCTGGTGGTGGATGGGGAGTCTGCGGTTCTGGTCCCAATCGGCGACTCAGGGGCGCTAGGAGCCGCGCTTGCAAGCCTCTTAGAAGCGCCGGCACGACGCCGCTCGCTTGCTCGAGCGGCACGACGCGCAGCGGTTCAGGCCGCCCACCCCGATCTGATCGCTAGGCAGTGGAGGGAGCTCTATGACCGATTCAAGTGATGTCCTGCGAGAACCCAGGACTGCCGTCGTTCTTGGGTGGCCGGTGCTCGCCCGGAGCACGCCGGATACAGCGCGGCTGCTTCTTCAACACCGGACCGCCGGTACGCAGGTTCAGACCTCGCTCAACGCAGCGAAGGTCGTTCGGGCCCGGGACGATCGAGAGCTCAGACAAGCGATGGCAAGTAGCGACGTCATTTCGGCCGATGGGCAGTCGATCGTCTGGGCGGCGCGCCTTCTCGGCGGGAGGCTGCCGACGCGAGTGCCTGGGATTGACCTGTTCGAGGAGTTACTCGCCCAGTTGGACAAGCAGGGAGGTAGGGCATTCCTTCTAGGAGCTCGCGAGGAGGTGTCGGAGAAGGCCGCGCTTGAGCTATCGAAGCGTTACCCGAACGTGGGATTGTCGCGCCAGCACGGCTACTTCGACCCCTCCGATGCCGCCGGGATTGTCGCGAACATCCGCGCTTTCGGCCCCGATGCATTGTTCGTCGCCATGGGAACCCCCGATAAAGAACTCTGGATTCATAGGTACGGTCGCTCGACGGAGGCCGGGGTAGTGATGGGGGTCGGTGGCAGCCTCGATGTGGTCGCGGGTGAAGTCCGTCGCGCCCCCCGGTGGCTCCAAGTTCTCGGCCTCGAGTGGTTCTTCCGGCTCGCGCAGGAGCCGCGGCGCCTCCTCCGCCGATACGCAAGCACTAACACAGCGTTCTTGTGGATGGTCCTCTGCGCGCGGCTTCGCCGCGGCTCGCCGCCGCAGACTTAGAATCGGCGCGACCTGGAGGCTCGCCGTCAGCCTTCTGTCGTCGGTTGCGTAAAGGGTCCTAATGAGCGGTTCCAGTCTCCTCGGGGTGCGCATCACTCGATTCGCTACCACGAGCCTCCTTGTCGCGATCTCGTACTGCCTTTGTTTTGCGAGCTCTGCAGACAGTCGCGTGAGCCGGCCCGTAACCGGCTTCGCGGACCTCCTGTTTCGTTCGTCTGACGAGTCTGTGCGAGATAAGTGGACGTCTCGGGCGCGAACCGCAAACGCGAGTTATGCGCGTCTGATGATCCCTTGGTCGACCATTGCGCCCAGTCAGCCAGTAGCGCCCCGTAATCCGCTGGACCCGGCGTATCGCTGGTCAGAGTTCGACAACGCCGTCCAGTCGTCTCGCGCCAACGGTTTACGCGTCATGTACACGGTTCTCCACGCCCCGTCCTGGGCGGAAGGGTCTGGGAAACCGTCGGGTGTTACCCCCGGGTCTTGGAAGCCGGATCCGAGGGCGCTCGGCGACTTCGCCCACGCGGTTGCCGAGAGATACTCGGGTCGGACCGCCGGACTTCCACGTATTCAAGCGATGCAAGCTTGGAATGAGCCCAACCTCTCAACTTACCTCGCGCCTCAGTATCGAAAGAACAGGAACTTGAGTGCGACACACTACAAGCGCATGCAGAACGCCTTCTTCGAGGGAGTCAAGTCCTCAAGTACGAGTATTGACGTTGTGTCGGCCGGCACCGCGCCATACGGCGATCCGCCGGGTGGGGAACGCACCCGGCCCCTGACCTTCTGGAGGAAGGTCTTCTGCCTGCGAGGAGGTCAGCAGAAGCTAAGGCCAGCACGGTGCAAGAATAAGCCGCGGCTGGATGTTCTAGCGCATCATCCCATTAACACTTCGGGGGGTCCCCGCCGGAGTGCAATTAATCCTAACGATGCCTCGACACCGGACTTCGGACAGGTACGCAAGATAATGCGGGCTGCCGAGCGCGGCCGGAATGTTTTTCCCAAAGGTAGACACGACCTATGGGCGACCGAACTGTGGTGGGACAGCAACCCACCTTCTCGTTCAGGCGTTGGCCTGAAGAAGCAGGCTCGCTATTACCGTCAGGCTCTGCCGCTCCTGGCGCGACAAGGGGCGAAGGTCGTGATGGGTTTGGCGCTTCGTGACTACGCCAGAAGTGGGACGTCGCGAGGCGACGCCTCGGGCATCTATCGGGCCAACGGGAAACGGAAGCCATCACTTGGAGCCTGGCGGTCAGCATCCCGAAGAATGGGCGCGCGTTGACAACGCAACATCGGGCTCGCAATCGTAGGTAATCCTGGGAGCGATGCAGTCCATCGAGACCAATATCGATCGAACCGGTCGCGGTCGCGGCACTACGCTCGTAAACAGAGGCACTGCGCGGGCCTTTGTCCGTGCCGTTCTCGCATCCTTGTTGCCTGCGCTGCTTGTTGCGTATCTCTCTCTGCGAGGCGGTGGATATGACTCGATCGTTCGGGGTGAAGTCGGAGTCGCGGTCTGGTGGATCGTTCTCATCGGAGCGGTCGTCGGCGCCCTCCCTCTGGCTCGGGTGCCTCGGGCTGGCTGGATCGGACTAGCGCTCTTCGCCGCCTTCTGCGTCTGGACCACGCTCGGCGTCGCGTGGTCGGAGAGCGCCGAACGGTCGGTCGCCGAGATGGGGCGTGTAGCGGCTTACCTTGGTGTCTTCACGGTCGCGCTATTCGCGCAGGCCCGACATGGGCTGCGTCGCACTGTTTTTGGCATCGGCGTCTCCGTAGGCGTAATCGGAGTGCTCGCCGCACTTTCCCGCTTTCAGCCGGGCTGGTTTCCGGCTAACGAGACCGCGCAGATCTTGGACGGGAGCGAGGCGCGGCTCAGCTACCCGCTCAATTACTGGAATGCCGTTGCGACACTGATGGCGATCGGCATCCCGCTTCTCCTCGTGATCGCCGATCGGGCACGGTTCGTTGCTACACGAGCCCTCGCCGTCGCCACCATCCCGATGCTGTCGTTAGCGGCCTTCTTCACTCTGTCGCGCGGCGGCGCGATCGAGGTTGCCGTGGGTCTGGCCGCACTCATTGCCCTGTATCCGCGTCGCCTCGCGCTGGCGCCAGGGATCACCCTTGCTGCGCTCGGAAGTGCCCTGCTCATCGTCGCTGCCTCTCAGCGCGACGCGCTCGAATCGGGTCTCGCGTCGAGCGCCGCCGCCTCTGAAGGCAGCGAGATGCTTGCGCTCGCCGCCGTCACCTGCTTCGGGGTCGGTCTCGTCTATGCCGCATATGCAACAGCTGCCAGGTACGGCTTGGGCCCGAAGCTAAGAGTTTCGCGAAAGGCGACAGGCGTCGCGTGGGCGGCGACGCTGCTTATCGCGATCGTGGTTGGTCTAGCCGCGGGTGGAGGCGGGTTCATCGGCGACCGTTGGGAAGAATTCAAGACTCCCGCCCCCGAGGTGAATGACGAGGCCGCGCGATTCCAGAGCTTCAGCGGCAGCGGCCGGATCAATCTCTGGAACTCGGCGATCGACGCGAACAAGACCGAGCCCCTGACAGGAATTGGTCCTGGCACCTTCGAGTACTGGTGGTCACGCGATACGGAGAACCACTACGGGGGATTCGTGCGAGACGCCCATTCCCTCTATCTCGAGACGCTGGCCGAGCTCGGAATCGTCGGGTTGGTCTTACTGCTGGCCTTCGTCGGTGGCCTCGGTGCCCTTGGCATCTCGCGATTGGCTCGCGGCCGCGATGTCGAGCGCCGGGCGATGCTCGCCGCGGCTCTCGCCTCCCTCGCCGTCTTCTTCGTCGCCGCCGGCGTGGACTGGATGTGGGAGATCCCCGTCCTGCCTGTTATCGCGCTGCTACTCGCCGCCGCGGTCCTCGGTCCGAGCGCCCTGCCCCGAAGTGGACGTCGAACCTCGCGGTTCGCCCCCGTCGGTCGCGCGCTGGCGCTACGGGTCGGTCTCGTCGTCGCGAGCATTCTCGGTTTGGTTGCGATCGCGATTCCCCTGGCGAGCGATACCGCGATCGACGAAAGCGAGGCCGCGGTGAACTCCGGCGCCATTCCGACGGCTCTCGAGGAG